>JACPQR010000052.1 GCA_016190375.1 Deltaproteobacteria bacterium | reverse complement strand
GGTTCTCGAAGCTGAACATGGCTGGCCTCCCGAAGGAGCCGGGTCATCGTCCGGAGTGCTGGCAACGTTGCTGAGAAGCCGTCCACGTCCACGTCTACGATCACGTCCACGAACAGACCTGAATCGTTGTGAAAAGTGGGATCTGCGCCAAACCTTATTGCGCGCAGGCGGCGCGCGCGCGCCCGCCCCGTGCTATGCTCCAGCTCGCCCATGCTCCGCTTCGCCATCACGGCGAGTAGCAGCGCACCGGCCGGAAGACTGGCGGACGACCTGGGTCGCTACATGCAGGCCGCGCTCGGGCAGCGCTGCCAGGTGGAGCTCTGCTCCTCCTTCGCCGAGATCGCGGACGAGCTCCTCGAGGGGCGCGCCTCGGTCGGATGGCTTCCGCCGTTCGCATACGTCCGGATCTGCCGTGTCGGAGAGGTCCGGCTGCTCCTCCGGGCGGTCCGGGCGCGGCAGCGCTCGTACTACTCGGTCCTGTTCACGCGAGCCGACTCGCCCATCCGCGAGCTCGACCAGTTGCGGGGGCGTCGGGTCGCCTGGGTCGACAGCATGAGCGCGTCCGGGTACCTCTTCCCCCTCGCCGGCCTGATCGCCGCGGGAGTCCCCGAGGAGTCCCTCGCCTCGTCGACCTTCGAAGGCTCCCACACGAGGGTCGTCCAGGCGGTCATCGGCGATCGCGCGGACGCGGGCGCGACCTTCTGCACCTGGCAGGGAGGCGAGCCGTCGACTCCGGTCCACTCGGCCGGGTGGACCGAGGGCGGCTTCATCCCCAGGCCCGCGGTCCGGGTGCTCGCGCGCTTCGGCCCCGTCCCCGGCGACACGATCTGCGCGGGCGCCGGCGTCCGCCGCGCGGACAGGGACGCCGTCATCCAGGCGATGGCCTGGATGCACAGGAGCGAGGTCGGCGCCCTGGTCGCCCGCGGCATCTTCGGCGTGACCCGCTTCGAGCCGGCGCTGCCGCAGCATTACGAGACGGTGGCGGAGGCGGCCCGGACGATCGGGATGGACTAGTCGGTCCCGAACTTTCTCCTGAACTCCTCGATCTCGCGCTTCGACAGCCCCAGAGCCACGAGGTCCGGCTTCTCCCCCGCGAGCATCTCGCAGAGCGCCTTGCGCTCGGCGCGCGAGACGTGCGTGGCCTCGAGCCTGTAGTCGACGAAGGCCTCCCAGGCGTGCGGGACCCAGCGCCGCGTGAGGTCGGCGATGGCACGCCCGTACGCCCTGATCTCCTCCTGCGCGTGGTCGTCGATGCGCAGCGACAGGAAGTGCAGGAGGTTGTGCAGGTCGATCTTCCAGTACCACTGGGTGTAGTAGGCGAGCGTCAGGTTCATCCGCGCCAGCTCTCGCGCGAGCCCCGGCCTTCCCGGCACGATCTCCCGCCCCTCGTCGTCGACGTTGAGCATCGCCTGGTAGTGGTCGTAGGAGCGCAGCGCGTCCCCGCGCAGGATCTCCAGCACCTCGGCGGCCTGCTCGGGCGAGAGCACCTCTCCCCTGCCCTGCCGGTTCGCCGTCGCTTGGGCCCCGAGCGCGTCCGCAGGCGGCACGTAGAACTCGCGATCGAGGATCGAGTAGCGCGCCGAGTACTCGTTCACACTGTTGTGGACGATGAAGCCATTCGCCACGAAATTGTGGAAGGGGCCCGAGACGGCGAGGTCGTACGTCATCTCCTCGCCCGCGTACTCGATCTTTTCGATTCTGGAGAACGCTCGCGCCAGGCGAGTCGAGCGGGGTCGACGCTTCTCCGGGTGACGCTCGCGCCGGACCCTGTGCTGCTGCTCCCAGAAATGGTCCAGTTTGCAGCCCGACGAGACGGCGGCCAGGAACACCAGCTCGATCTCGAATCGGTGGATATCCTTGTGGCACCTATCGCAAAGGGTCGTGAGGTTGGTGGCGTCTCTCGTTCGCTCCGGGTTGTGCCAGACGGGATCTACGTGGTGCGCGTGCAAGCGGCTCCCGCGCTCGTGACAGATCACGCAGCGCCACCCGTTCGACTCGTGGATCCGTGCCGCATGCTCGCGGGTCCAGCGACCGATGTTCGCTCGTTCTTTGGTGATGCCCCCCTTCCAGAAGTTCGAGGCCACGCCGCTTCGCGCCATCCGGATCGACGCGAGAGCCTCCGCGCTCAGCGGTCGGCGGCGGCGGAGCGTGCGCCTTTGCCCTCGCTGGGCGCGGCCCGAGAGGACCGAGCGCTCCTTCGCGCTGAACTCCAGCCCGTGGACGCGAAGGTACTTCCGGATCGTGTGGTACGAGACGCCCGCCTGTGCCGCGATTGCCTGCACATCCAGGCCTTCGGCGCGCCGAGCAGCAAGCCAACTCCGGCTCTGGTGAACTGGCACTCCGTTGACGGCGAACGCCGGACAGTTTCCGTTCCACGCCAGTCCACCATCTGGGCGAAGCCGCAGATCGGTCGCCTCGCCGAGCGTCAGCCATCCGCGCTCGGTTAGACACCGGTGGTCACGGGTCATCTTCACTGCATAGCCGTTCTCCAACGTCACGCGGAACACTGCTCGAATCCCTGTCTGCCAGATGTCGACTACCCGGGTGTGCTCGATCGCCCCCGTCTGCTCGTCGCACATCCGCAGATGCATCGCGCGAAGCCGATCACGAATCGGTGCACGGATCACGCGCGGGCGGTGGGCGAACTCGTGCCACTCGGCTCCCAGGACCCGGTAGCGGCCATTTTCGCGCTCGGCCCGAAGCCGCCCATCGTGAATCATCTCTCGTAGGGTCTCCTCGCGTCGGGCGACGAGCTTGCTGAGCTCCGGCACGGAGTATCTGCCGGCCGGGTCGACCATGTCGGTGTGGGTGTCCTTTCGCTTTTTCGCCGTCTCTCCGCGAGTGCCTTCATGCCACAACCTGTGAAGTCTCTCGATCGTCATCGAGTAGTGTTGCCTCCGCCCGCGTTTCTCCGCGCCGGGCAGGTCGAAGCTCAGCACCGTGTCCCCCGTGAGGCAGGCCGTACGATGCCGGATCCACTGACGCGCGACGAAGATCGGCAGCTTGCAGTGCAGCTTGATCTCGCACATCTCGAACGGGGTCGAGTGTCGGTGACGCATCAGGTAGCGGATGAGGCCGCGGTCCTCGGTCACCTTCCGCGTGCCCTTGCCGTACGACACGCGCGCGGCCTGGACGATCGCGGCGTCGTCGCCCATGTAGTCGATCACGCGGACGAAGCCGTGGTCGAGGACGGGGATGGGCGTGTAGAGCATCTCCTCGAGCGCCGGCACCGTGGGTCTGCGCGTCTCGTGCCTGGCCTCGCGCGCGAGGCGGATCTCCTCTTCCTGCTCCGACGTCATCTTCATCGCGAGGACTCCGATAGCAGAGCGGAGCGCTTCAGGACAAGTGCATGTGGCGGGCGAAGTACGGATGGATCGTGTCGACGATGCGGTGGACGGCTCTCAGAGCCTCGCGCGTCTCGGGAAGGTCGGCCTCGACCAGCGCGAAGACCTCGTCGAGACGGAGCGTGACGAGCGTCCGGCCCTCCCCCGCGATGCAGCGGCCCGGAAAGAACGCCGGCGCCGCCGCGACGAGGAACGTGTACGAGGTGTGCTCGAGCGCGCGCGGAACGGGCGCGCCACGGCTCCGTCCGTCGAGCGACTCGTCGAGGATCTGCAGCCTCGCCATCGCGCCCTCTGGCACGGGCGCGCAGATCTCGATAGCGCGGGCGAAGGCCACGCGCTCGAGCGCGTCGGGGTCCCAGCGGACCAGCTCGACCGCCCTCATTCGGACGCCCCGACCTCGCTGTTCACGAGCGGGCATTGCCTCGTCGTCATGACGTCGACGCTGCTCGTGGTCACGAGCAGGGTGTGCTCGAACTGCGCCGACAGCGAGCGATCGCGCGTGAGGACCGTCCAGCCGTCGTCCAGCATCTCGACGGCGTAGTCGCCACCGTTGATCATCGGCTCGATCGTGAAGGTCATCCCAGGCTGAAGCCTGAGGCCCTTGCCGCGGACGCCGAAGTGCGGGACGTGCGGGTCCTCGTGGAACTCGCGACCGATCCCGTGCCCGGTGAACTCGCGCACCACGGAGCACCGGTGGCCCTCGGCGTACTCCTGGATCGCCGCGCCGATGTCACCCAGCCTCGCGCCGGGCCGGACCTGCGCGATCCCGACGTCGAGGCACTTGCGGGCGACCTCGACGACCCTCTTCGCCTCCGCCCTGGGCGAGCCCACGAAGAACGTCGCGTTCGTGTCGCCGTGGAAACCGCCGAGGTAGGTCGTGATGTCGAGGTTGACGATGTCGCCGTTCTCGAGGACCCGCCCGTTCGGGATTCCGTGGCAGACGACCTCGTTCACGCTCGCGCAGATGGACTTCGGGTAGCGCTGGTCCGAGAACTTCGGCCGATAGTTCAGCGGGGACGGATAGGCGCCATGCCCGACGATGAAGTCGTGGCACAAGCGGTCGAGCTGCCCCGTCGTCACGCCGGGCCGGATCTTCGGCCCGATGAACTCGAGCACGCGCGCCGCGAGCTGGCAGCTCTTTCGCATCTGCTCGATCTCGCGCGCGGTCTTGATGGAGACACGGGCCAACCCGCGCAGATAGACATGTGATTCCGGTGGTGTCAAGGCGGGTGTCCGCGAGGCGGACGTGTGTTCGTTTTTCACCGCTTCGTTCGATTCCCACCGCGGCGGACTCGGAACGCACCGAGTGCCGTCGCTGGCGCCGCCCCGGAAGGAATCCACAGGAAGGCGGGAAGACAGGAAGGAAAATCTCGATCCGGTCCTTCCATCCTTCCCGCCTTCCTGTTCGACGTCCGGCTGGCCGCGGTGGATCGCGGAGCGCACTGCCGGGTCGACGCGGTGCCCAACTTGCATGTAGGGTAGCCGCGGTTCATGTCAACGCCCACGAACTCCCCGGGCTCCGGCAGCGGAGGCGCGCCGGCACAGCTTGCGCGAGTCGAGACGCGATCGCGGGCGGCTGGCGCGCCTGCTCGCTCGGCCTCCCCGCAGCTCGCGCGCGCCCTCGCGGAGCCCGCGCTGATCGACTGGATCGTCATGGGCGTCCTGGTCGTCGAGCTCTTCGCGGTCTGGAGCGGCAGGCCCGGGCCCGACCGCGATCACTTCCTCGCCTACCTGGGCTCGCTGCTCGTCGCGTACGGCGGAGCCGTGATCGCCTACAGGGCCCTGGCCCCGACCGGCTTCGTCTGGCGGCGCGTGTATCGCCTCTTGCCGCTCGTCGCCGCCTGCGCCGTCTACTTCCGTCTGCAGGAGGTCTTCCCGATCGTCAATCCGCGGGAGTACGACGGCGCGCTGCACGCCCTCGACCTGCGCCTGTTCGGGACCGACCTGTCCGTGTGGCTCGAGGAGTACTCGACGCCGGCCGTGATCGACTGGTTCTCGTTCTTCTACTTCCTGTACTTCCCGATGTGCCTCACCGGCATCCTCTGGGCGATCTTCGTCTGCAAGGAGCCGGACCGCAGGGCCCGCTTCGCGGTCGGGACGATCCTCGCGTTCCTGGTAGGGCACGTCGTCTACCTGATCGTCCCCGGCCTCGGACCGTGGCACTACCTGGCCGCCGACTACGACGCTCCGCTCACGGGCGGGTGGTTCTTCGAGGCGAACTGGACCACCTATCGCACCGGCGCCGGTCACGACATCTTCCCGTCGCTCCACACCGCCGTCTCCGTCTGGCTCTGCCTCTTCCTCGGAGCCGAGAGGGCCACGCATCGCGGCGCCCGCATCCTGTTCTGGCCCGTCGTCTTCATCGTGGCCAACATCGTCGCCGCGACGATCGTCCTGCGCTGGCACTACTTCGTCGATCTGATCGCCGGCGGCGCGCTGTCGCTCTCTTGCAGCGTCGCGTCGCGTCGAGCGGTCGCGGCCTACGAACAGCGCCGGGCGGATCTCGGGGTCACGCCGGGGTTCTGGTAGGGGCCCGGCGGCCCACCGTCTTGACGCGCTCGGCGGGCTCGACGTAGGAGGGTGGGGATGACCGCACTGTCCGGCACGGACCTGGACCGCGCGCTCGACGAGGCCGAGGCGCTCCTCGTCGCGCTGCTCCAGGTCGACACAACGAACCCACCCGGAAACGAGCGTCCGGCCGCGGAGATCGTGGCCGACGCGCTGCGCGCGGACGGCCTCGAGCCCCAGATCGTACAGAGCGCTCCGACCCGCGCGAACCTCGTCTGCCGCCTCGAGGGTGACGGGACGTCCGCGCCCCTGCTCCTCTCCGGTCATCTCGACGTCGTCGGCGCCGACCCTGCGCGGTGGCGCCAGCCGCCGTTCTCGGGCGCCCGCGCCGACGGCTGCATCTGGGGCAGAGGCGCGCTCGACATGAAGGGGTTCGTGGCCCAGGCGACCATGGTCATGCGCCTCCTGGCCCGCGAGGGAGCCCGGCCGAAGCGCGACGTCATCTTCGCCGCGGTCGCCGACGAGGAAGCGGGCTGCGACCAGGGCTCGCGCTTCCTCGTCGACCACCACGCGGAGCTCGTGCGGGCCGAGTACGCCCTCGGCGAGATCGGCGGCTTCACGCTGCACCTGCTCGGCCGGCGCTTCTATCCGATCCAGTTCGCAGAGAAGGGGATCGTCTGGATGCGAGGCCGCGCCTTCGGCGCCCCCGGCCACGGGTCGATGCCCGACCCCGCGTCGGCGGTCGTCCAGCTCGCGCAGGCCGTCGTGAAGATGGGTGAAGAGCCGCTTCCGGTACACGTCACGCCCGCGCTGTCGTCGTTCGTCGAGGCGATGGCGCGCGAGCTCCCGCCGCCGGCACGCCTCGCCCTGACGCTCGTCCTTCAGCCTCGACTGTCGTCGGTGCTCCTGCCGCGGCTGTTCAAGGACCCGGGACAGCGTCGCGCCTTCGCGGCGCTCCTCTCGAACACCGCGACCCCCACGATCCTGCGGGCCGGGGAGAAGACGAACGTCATCCCGGGCGAGGCGACCTGCGAGATCGACGGGCGCACGCTGCCGGGCCAGACCGCCGAGGATCTCGTCCGCGAGCTGAGGGAGATCGTGGGGCCCGAGATCGTCCTCGAGGTCGCGAAGAGCGTGCCGGCCACCCAGACGACGATCGACACGCCGATGTTCCAGATGCTGGGGGAGGCCGTGCGCCGCCACGACCCGGTCGGCATCCCGATCCCCTACCTGATCCCCGGCTTCACCGACGCGGCCTCGTGGAGCAGGCTGGGGACGCACTGCTACGGCTTCTCGCCGCTCAAGCTCGAGGAGGACTCGGGCGTGGTCTTCGCCAAGCTCTTTCACGGCGACGACGAGCGCGTGCCGATCGCCGGCTTCAGGTGGGGTGTCGAGGTCCTCTACGACCTGGTGCGGACCGCCACGGGCCTGACGTAGTCGCCCTCGCGAAGGACCCGGCCCTCCTCGACGAGCAGCTCGAGGTGAGCCTCGAGGGAGCGGAGCGCGAGCGGCCAGAGGAGCTTCGGAGTGTCGTCGTAAGCCCCACGGAGCACCTCGCCCAGCGTCGCGCCCCGTCCAATCGCGGCGAGCACCTTGCCCTCGCGCATCCGCCTGTGCAGGACGTATTGTTCCACGATCGCCTCCGGATCCCGGAGCACCGGCCCGTGCGCGGGTACGAGCATGCTGGCCCCGATCGATCGGAGTCGCTCGAGCGAGGCCAGGTACTGCCCCATGTGGCCGCCGTCCCTCGGGTCGATGAGGACCGTGCCCGTCCCCGCGACCATGTCGCCCGCGTAGGCGATGCGGCTCCGCCGCTCGAGGAAGACGAGGTGGCCCGGGGCGTGGCCTGGCGTGAAGAAGGCCTCGAGCGCCAGGCCGTCGCCGACCTCCACCACCGCGCCGTCGTCGATCGGCCGATCGACGGGGAAGGGCAGGCGGCGGGCGGTCTCGCGATGAGCGAGGATCGGCGCCCGGATCCGCTCGCGGAGCTCCGGCGCGTACCCCACGTGGTCCGCATGGTGGTGGGTGAGGAGGATCGCGACGACCTCCTTTCCCTCGAGCTGGCCGTCCAGCACCCGCCGCTGATCATCGAATGGCGTGGCCGGCTCGATCACGGCGACCCTGCGTTCTCCGACGATCAGGCAGTTGGTCGCCGTCGCGGGCGGCAGGGTGGGCGTCCGCAGCGGCACGAGAAGGACCCCGGACGCGAGCGTCTCCATCGGCGACACCGAGGGAAGGCTAGCACGCAAGCCACCTGGCTCCGGCCGCTGGCGACTTCAGCCCCTGGTGAGCACCGGGAAAGTGCCCGAAGCGGGCGATCCGCAATGACTTCCGGTTGCTGTCGTCGGCGTGGATCCTGCACGCTCGTGCCGCTCGACTTTTTCGTGGAGGTTCGTCGAATGAAGCCCATCGTCCTCTTCTCGGCCTGCCTCGTCCCGGCCATGGCCGCCGCCCAGCCCGATCTCACCTCGGAGGACGGCGCGCTGTTCGACTTCTACGGCTCGTCGAGCGGCGCCCTGGAAGGCGCGTTCCCGCAGGACGGCTGGGACGGCTGCATGTCGCTCAGAGTCAATGACACGTCGTTCTCGACGCCGGGCGGTGCCTTCGACGACGACTGGTACGATGGCCGGGGCTTGCGCTCGGGCGAGATGAGCGTCGGCGACCTGGTCGTCCAGAGGTTCGCCTTCGTTCCCGCCGATGGTCCTTCGTACGCGCGCTTCATCGACACGGTCCGGAACGAGGGCGACGGGGCCGTGGAGGTGACCCTCGCCTACTCCTGCAACCTGGGCTCGGACTCGGGCACCAACATCGTCGCCACCGAGTCGGGCGACCAGACGATCGACGAGGACGACGCGTGGGCCGAGACGGACGACGACGACGGGAGCCTGGAGGACCCGAGCCTCGGCCACGTCTTCTACCAGCCCGGCGCCGAGGTGACGACCGACACGATGAACGACAGCGGCGGCCAGCTCGACTGGACCTACGTGTTCTCGGTCGGCCCCGGAGAGACCGCCGCCGTCATGATCTTCGAGATCGCTCAGGCCTCGCGCGCAGCCGCGCACGAGGACGTCCTGTCCGCCGTCGACCTCGAGGACCCGGCGCTCGCGGAGGTCGGGATCGAGATCGACGGGGTGCGCAACTTCTCGCTCGGCGGCGCACCGCTGATCAGGAGCGGCGGACCGTACGAGGTCGACGAGGGCTCCTGCGTCGCGCTCCACGCCGAGGCGACGGATCGCGAGGGCGACACCGTGACGCTCGGCTGGGACCTCGACAACGACGAGACCTATGAGACGGACGGCGGCGACGGCGAGATCTGCGCCACCGAGGTCGACGGTCCGGCCGACCTCACGGCGGGCCTCGTGGCCTCGGACGACCAGGGCAACACGGTGACGCGCGACGTGACGATCCGCGTCCTCAACGTCGCGCCGGTCATCACCTCCGAGCCGGTCTTGAACGCGACCGCGGGCGGCCATTACGAGTACCAGATCACGATCGAGGATCCGGCGGGCGCCGCCGATCCCCCGGTCTTCCGCTTCACGAACGAGGATGACGAGGACTTCCCCGTCGGGATCACGCTGAGCCCCGAGGGCCTCGTGGCCTGGGACCCGCGCGACGATCAGGCGGACCAGGACTTCGCGGTCGCCCTGGAGGTGGACGACGGCGACGAGGGCGTCGCGGCGCAAGAGCTCGCGCTGCACGTGAGACCCAACTCGCCCCCGAGCACACCGCAGGCCGCCTACCCAACGCTGGACGACGAGCCCGTGGCCGTCACGCGGCCGACGCTGATCGCACGAAACGCCACCGACGCCGACGGGGACGCGCTCATCTACAGCTTCCGGATCGCCGACAACGTCGGCTTCGTCGCGGCGGCCGAATCGGGCGACGTCCCCGAGGGCGACCAGGGCGCGACCGAGTGGACGGTGACGTTCGACCTCGAGCCGGGCAAGGCCTACTACTGGCAGGTCACGGCGACCGACGGAATCGAGGAGAGCGAGCCCGGCTTCTCCTCGTTCAACGTCGACCCGGACGCGACCGGCGGCGACGGCGACGCGGACGCGGACGGGGGCCTGGACGGGGACGGCGGCGACGGCGACGACGACGGCGGCCGCAGCCCCGGCTGCGCCTGCAGGACGGGCGGCCAGGCTCCCATCAGCCTCGCGCTCCTCGCTGTGTTCGGCCTCGCCCTCGCGGTCGGTCGGCGCCGCTCTTCCTGATCACCGCGACCAGGACAGCTCCTCGAGCGCGTCGCGCCGTAGCTCCGCCAGCCTCGGCCGGAGCTCGGCGGGCACCTGAGACTCGAGGACCGTGTACGCGACGTCTTCGAGTGGCTTCAAGAGCGCGACGACGTCGGCAAGATCCTGGTGGCGCGCGGCTCGGAGCTTGAGCGTCACGAGGGAGGGAAGGTCCACTATCGCCGAGTCGCCGGGGCTCGCCCCTACCTCGACAGGAGATGGATAGCTCCCCGCCCCGGCCCTTGGCAGGGGCCGGCCGGCGACGAGGAGGTCCACGCCGACGCCGGTCGCGAGGTGTCGAAGCCGCGAGTCGCTCTCCGCGGAGAAGCCGTACGACCCGAGCAACGGTCGAATCCGGCCGAGCGCGTCGGCCTCGACGAGCACGTCGAGGTCGTCGGTCGCTCGCACGTAGCCGTGGTGGATGACCGCAACGCCCCCGGCGAGCTTGAAATGCACACCCGCGTCCTCGAGAAGCCGGCGAAGCGCAGGGAGCGCCTCGTCCACTCGCGGCACGCCCGTCGACACGGCCGCCACGAACCTCGTCACCCGCGCGAGCGCCGCTGACAGGGCCATCGCATCCACACGGAGCAGGATAGCACGGCAGCCCCTCACGGCCGCGAGCGCGGGCCCCGCCGCCGTGCGGGCGGCGCCGGCTCGGGCGGCGGCGGCGGGGCGTAGCCGAACGTCAGGCCGTCGCCCGGAGGCTCCGGCGCGCCCTCGGGCGCCGACAAGAGCTCGATGCGCAGGGTCTCCCTCGCGTAGGCCCAGAGGACGCCTACCGGGGGCTCGGCGGCCGCGTCCGCAGGGGCACCGCCCGGAAACGCGGTCTGGATCATCTCGGCGAGGGCAGTCTTCGCGCGCTCCCTCGCGTCGGCCACCTGCTCGGGGTCGTCCGGAACGATGTCGTTCTGCCCCTCGAGCTCGCGCCAGGCCAGGAAGCCCTGCCCCTTGATCAGGACGTCGATCCGGGTGACGAGCCCGCCGGTCGTGTGCACGCGCAAGAGGAAGCTCGCCTGACGGTCGATGCGCGTCTGCGCCGTCCGCCGGATGTAGTAGTCGTGCGGGAACTCCCGGGTGCAGACGTCCCCCTGGCAGACGGGCGCCGTCCCCTCGTCGCGCCACACGGTGGAGAACTCCTCGTTGGCCGCGAGGAAGGCTTCCATCGGGCTGTTCCAGCTCGAGACGCGAGAGAGGATCTGCACCCATCCGAGGAAGGCGCCGCGGAACCAGCGGCGGCGTTGCTGCTCGGCCTGGAGCGCGGCGCGCCGATCCGCCTCCTCCTGGGCACGCTCGGCCGCTTCGCGGGCGAGCCGGATGCGCCTGGCCTGGTCGAGGCGCGCCGCGGCGGACGTGGCGTGCCCACCGTCGGGGAACGCGCGCAGATAGGCCACGAGCCCGGCCTCGTTTCGCGTCGCCATGTACATCCGCTCGTCCAGCCGGTGGCGGATCCGCGCTACCTTCGAAGCGAGGAGGCCGTCGGGATACTCGCGCTCGTGGCGATGCACGAGCCTCACCTGCTCGTCGGGCGAGTCCTCGAGCACGAGCTTGCGGTAGATGCGGTACTCGCCGCGGGAGGCGACGACGGCGCACCCGCAGATCCAGAGCGCCAGGCTCACCGGAAGGGCGCGCCTCACTCCGCTCCTCCCGTGCCGCAGAAATCGCAGAACTCCACGTTGGAGCGCTCGACCGGGTCGGCCAGCTCGTCGCAGGGCATCTCCCCCAGCAGCTCGATGCAGTGCAGCGCGTCGCGCTCCGCGATCGTGGGACAGTCGTCAGGCCAGAACGCCGTCGCGCAAGCCTCGGTCACGGCGGCCTCGGTGCACGGGGCGCCGTGGTCCATCCCGCACTGGGCGGCCTTTCCGCAGAGCGTGCGATAACGGTCCTTGCAGTGCTGCGAGGAGTCGGCCGGCCGGAGCGTGCTCGAGGAGCACGAGCCCAGGTCGTCGCCGGGGACCGGCGCGGCGATGAAGCCGGCAAGAGCGACGAGGACCAGCGCGCGAAGGGCCTTCGCCGTCATGGCAGGATCTCGTACCCGATGGCCACGCCGCCGTGGGCGCCTACCACCAGGGCGTCGTCCACGCCGGCGAAATAGTCGGCGTCCGCCTCGACGACGATTCCCAGCCCGGCCCTCAAGTAGTAGATGAGCCCGGCCCCCACCTCGACGCCGTTCGCCAGATCGACCGATCCGCCCTCGGTCGGCGGGGCCATCACGATCTGGTACCCGACGCGGAAGTAGTGAGCCCAGGCCAGATTCGGGCGCCTGAAGAGGAGGTAGCTCGGCATGATCCCCACGACGCCGTCGGCGAGCGCCCAGGGCACGGCGAGGGAGAAGCCGTGGGAGATCCGCTGGATCGGGTCGAGCACGAACGCGACCTCGGTCTGCACGAAGAACGGCGAGGCACCCTTCTCGTCGAAGGGCGCCACCGGTCTGTAGCCCCCGCCGGCCGTGACCGCGCCGTGGATCTGGGGCTCGGCCCCCGCCGCGATCGGCCAGAGCGCCACGAGACTCGCCAGAACCGCCCTGCGCATTTCGCGGCATCGTATCGGCCGCGCGCCACGATCTCAAGGATTACGGCGACCCGTGCAAAATGCTGGCGCAAACGAGCGGCGCAGGTACGATGGCCGCCGTCATGAGACGGGCCTTGTGGATGATGATGGGGCTTCTCGCCTGCGGCGGAGCCCAGACCCCAGCCTCCCAGCGCCAGGAGCCCCGGCCGCTGGACGAGGTGCGGTTCCTCGAGCTGTTCGCCGGGGTCCTGGGCGAGCACGGTCTGTCGGGGCAGCAGAACCGAGCGGTCAGGGTGACCGGGCTCGATCGGGACTTCGAGATCGACTGCGCGGTCGCCGGCAAGAGCATCGGCGTCGAGTACGTGAGCGACGCCGACCGCGTGGTCCTCGCGTCCACGCTGCCCGCGCCGCGGCCCGGCCAGCTCCGGGTCCTGCCGGCGACCGATCCCGGGAACGGTCAGCCCTTCGACGTCCTCATCCTCGAGGACGGCGACTTCCGGTACGACCCGAACCCGGAGCAGTCGGGTGGGGTCGGCCCGACGATCCAGGAGGTCGAGGGCCGGCTGCAGCGCGATCTCAGGGACTTTCTCCACGCCGAGCGGCAATCCGGAAACCTGTGAAGGGCTTCGCTGCGGGGTTCGCGAGCGCGATCGCGGCGTCGGCGGCGCTGGCGGTGTCGTGGTTCTTCCTGCGCGACGGGACGACGGACGAGCCCTGCGCGGGGTTGTGCGGACGCGGAACGGCCTGCGCCGCCGGCAGATGCGTCGTGGCCGGTGACGATCGGGAAGCGGTCGCCTCGGTCGAGCCGAAGGCGCGCGGGCGCCGCGGCCACCGCCGGGGCTCTCGCAGGAGCGCGGCGCGGTCCGACGGTTCGGAGGTCCAGCCGGAGATCTCCGACGACATGGACCTCGGACCTCAGCAGGTCGACATGGAGCAAGGCGGCGAGCGGCAGCTCTCCAACACGACCATCGAGGCCACGATGGGCCGGAGCTTCGGCGCCATCCGGCGCTGCATCCTCGTGGCGCAGGCCGACCGCGAGGATCCGGTGCACGGGCGCATGTCGATCGGCCTGAGGATCAGGCCCACGGGCGAGGTCGGCGCGGTCACGGTGCGCCCGCCGCCAGCCCTCGCGACGAGCGACCTCGGTCCCTGCGTCCGTGGCGTGGTGTCGCGGATCCGGTTCCCTTCCTTCGACGGCCGCGAGATGGCCGTCGCCTATCCTGTCACGCTGGACTGAACGACATGGCCCGAGACCGCTTGCAGAAGATCCTCGCCCAGGCAGGCATCGCGTCCCGCCGCGCCGCGGAGGAGCTGATCGTCGCGGGCCGTGTGCGGGTCAATGGCAAGGTCGTTCGCGAGCTCGGCTCGAAGGCCGACGCCGGCCGTGACCAGATCACCGTGGACGGGCGGCCCATCCACGTCGAGCGGCATGCCTACTACCTCTTGAACAAGCCCCGCGGTGTCGTCACCACCCTGCACGACCCCGAGGGTCGACCGACGATCCGGGAGCTCCTGAGGGGCGTGACCGAGCGCGTGTTCCCGGTCGGCAGGCTCGACTACTCGACCGCCGGGGTCCTCCTCTGCACGAACGACGGAGAGCTTGCCAACGCCGTCCTGCACCCGAGCCGCACGGTGGAGAGGACGTACGCGGTCAAGCTCCGCGGCAGCGTGCGGCCCGAGACCGTCGAGAAGTGGCGCAGGGGAGTGACGCTCGAGGACGGAGTCACCGCGCCCGCCAAGGTGTCCGTGCTCGAAGAGACCGAGAACGCCACGTGGCTCCGAGTGACCATCCACGAGGGCCGCAACCGGCAGATCCACCGGATGGGCGAGGCCACGGGGCACCCGGTGCAGCGCCTCACGCGCCTCGAGTTCGCGGGATTGACCGCAGAGGGCCTCGCTCCGGGCGAGTTCCGGGAGCTGACGCAGAAGGAGCTCACGCGCCTGAAGCGCGACCACGGAGCGCCGCAGGTTCTCAGGAAAGCAGGAGCAGAGCCGCCGTCGAGGCCGCCAGCCCGACCAGCGCGCCCCCGAGGACCGCGCCCAGAGGCGACGAGAAGAACCGGCGGCGGAGGCGCCGGGCGCCGCGGCCGACCCGGAGGCTGACGCGCAGCCGATCGTTCTCGGCCCGTTCGGAGTACAGCTCGACCTGAAGCCGGTCCACGGCCCGCTCGAGCGCATCGACGCGGGCGATCGCGGCTATCTGGTCGTCACGGAACACGTGTCAGCTCCCAGCCCGAGCCGGAGTCGCACTCGAAGAGGGGGTCTTGCGAGATCCTGAGCTTCGGCCCGGACAGGCCGCACGCCGGCCTGGGGATGTCGATCACGGAGAAGGGAACGATTGCACCCCAGCGAGCTGCGCTCCCTGGGGACCCCACTATCCCGCCCTTGGCCGGGCCCAGCTCCATCGGGGCAGAGAGGCGAAGGTCGGGAGGGCCGTCGAGGTAGACCGCGCTCGACCTCCATGGCTCCGCGACCAGCATGGCGACCGCCGCGGCCGTGAAGACCGCCACGGCCGCGAAAGTCATGAACCGATGGGTCGCCGCGCGCTCCTCGTCGGCGGCGCGGCAGCTCCGGCCCGCTTCCCCCGCCAGCGACCTCAGCTCCTCGTTGGACCGACGTTCTACCTCGAGCTGGCAGGCGAGCTGATCCGCGAGCCGCTGGAGGACCTCCGCCCTCCGAGCCAGCCGGTCCTTGTCGAGTTCCTCCGAGGGCAAGCCCGCTAGATCGTCGCCCGGGTCACTCATGTCACACTGACCTCCGGAGCTTATATAGTATCCGTTCGGCGCGAACGGACAAGTACGTTCCTCGTTTTCGCGCGTCGTGCCTCCAAGGGCTTGTCGGGTCCCGCGGCCGCCCTGGCGGCCGCGGGACCGGGCACGCCATGGCACGCAGGGCCTCGGCCGCCCACCCGGGGGACCGTGCGGGCACGGGAGCTGCGCAGGAAAGGGGCAAACGACACGCCGCGCCCCAGAGGGGACGGCAGAAAGGATCCGGCAATGAACAAGTTCGAGGCACTCGAGGTTGCGATGCAGCTCGTGGACGCCATGCCCAGGGTCATCGAGCAGGTCGCCAAGCACGACAAGAACATGGCGACCCAGATGAAGGATGCACTGGGTTCGATCGCGGCTACCACTACTCGGTCGCTGCGGGGAGCGCAGCGGAGCTCGCGGTGTGGGTGCGGATCGCTCGGGCGTTCTGGCACGTGGATGAGCAGAGCTACGCTGCGGTAGCGGAGTTCCTCGATCGGACCAACGCGATCTGCACCGGCTCGTGAATCCGAGGCCCTAGAGAGGGGCGAGCCCACGGGGCTCGGAATTCACCTTCCGAGCTCCGTGCCGTTCGAGCGTGCCTTGCCTCGGACAAGAAGTGCCCTCACGCTTGCTTGACAGCCCGGTACCGATAAGCTAGGGAACGCACGCAACTCGGCACCGCGAAACAGGTGCGTGGTTGAAAACCTATCGATGCGGGGTGGAGCAGCCTGGTAGCTCGTCGGGCTCATAACCCGAAGGTCGCAGGTTCAAATCCTGCCCCCGCTACCACCTGGAACGCGGGCCTGGCCGAGAGGCTTCGCCCGCGTTTCTCTTTTTGGGTGTGCTGAAGCGCGCGCCTACGGCGGCGCGGCCAGGAGCCGGGCGCGCCCGTACTCGCGGAAGTGCCGGTCGAAGGCGATCGCCTCCTCGATGGCGAGCCGCTCCATGACCACGAAGCTCAGCGCGTCGCACAGCGAGTACGTCTTGTCCGCGTGGGCCTGGAGCAACGCGAAGGCGCGGTCCTCGTCGCGCTTCTTGACCCGCTCGACCGCCGTCCATCCCTCGCGGACGCTCTGCAGGTACCCGATGCCCAGCGCGCGTCCGTTCCGTGCGCGGTTCACGAGCAGGGCATGCGTCTCGTACACGATCACGTTGGTCGTCAGCAGACGCCAGCGCTCCTTGGTCGCAAGGTCGAAGACGGCCTTCGCCGTGGCGTGGAGGCCGTCCTCCGCGACCAGATGGCGAAGAACGCGCCGGTGTCGACGAAAACGCGCCTCAATGCTTGTCCGCGTAGCTCGGCCAGGTGCTTGTACTTGTCGCTCGAGACGTCGGTGTAGTCCGAGTGCCCGGTCCCGGCGAGCGCGAGCCAGCGCTCCATGGCCGCGAGCCAGGCGGGCTCGGCTTCCTCCGTCTCCTCGACCGGCAGGCTCTCCTCCAGCTCGTCGATGAGCCGCCGCTGTTCCCGAGGGGACAGGCGCTTCGCCTGTTCCAGGATCTCGTCCACCGTCCTCATGCCGCACATTCTACTTGCCGGTGCGTTATCCGTCACCCAGGCGGCGCCGATGTCGAGGACGCAACCGACGAGGAGATCGAGCGGCTTCAGGAGGAGCTCGAGCGAATGCGGCAGGCCAGCTTCGGGCAGCGCCGGCAGCCGGGCGTCAGCGATCGCGGCTGAGCACGAGGAAGCGATCGAGGCTGAGGTCGATGCGGCTGCGGACGAGGCGCAGGATGCTGTCGAGATCCGCGGCGCCGATCTTGAGCTTCGCCATCAGGGAGCGGCGCGTGCGCGACAGGAGCTTCTGCCTCGCCTTGGCGACCCACCTCGCCACGGTGGCGCGGTGGACGCCGTAGAGAGCTCCGAGCTGGTCGACGGACAATCCGTCGATCGCCTGCTGGCGCAACAGGGTCCGTTCCTTGGCCGTCAGCGAGGCGATCGCCTCGCGGAACGCCGCGACGAACTCGGCGCGGTAGAGCGCCTTCATGTGGCCCAGCTCCGGCGAGTCGGCCGGCGACAGCACGTCGTAAAGGGCCTCGTCGTCGAGGGGCTGATCCTTGCGCGCCCCCTTGACCAGCCTGAGCACCTCGCGCAGGGCGGTGATCCGGAACCACGCGCGCAGCTCGCCCCGGCCCGAGTAGCTGGCGATTCCCTTGGACCCGCCGGTCCGGACGACGAAGAGCTGCTGCCTGAGGATCTGGCGGGCCTCGTCGACCGTCGCCGGAGGCGCCCGCATCCGCGCCGCGGCGACGTCGATCTCGGAAGCATGGATTCGCTCGAACTCCAGCAGGGCTCGCTGGTCGCCGGCCGCGCAGGCGCAAGCGAGGTACAGGTCGTCCGTGCGGAGCGCCGCGAGCACCGCGAGCGGGTCCTCGTCGGGCGGGATCCGGGCGGCCAGGTACCTCACGAAGTCGTCACGCTCGACGCCGAGGTCAGGCCACGCAGAGGTTGCCGACCCGAGAACGGCCTCGAGCTGGAGCTCGAGACCTTCGGGTGCCACCGCGCCTTCCCGTCCGAGGGCGCCCAAGAGGATCCTCGACAGCGGCCCCGACATCGCGCGCCATTGTCGCACAGCTTGGAAGTCGTGCGTCCGATCGCCTCCATGCGATAACATCGGCGCTCTGGACGGCTGCCCCGAGCCCGATGCGGTCCTCGCCTTCCTCGACGGGAGGCTCCCCCGACCCGAGAGGAAGTCGATCGAGTCTCACCTCGATGGCTGCCCGGAGTGCCGGATGGTCCTCTCCGAGCTCGTCCGCGACAGCCCGAGGACACAACCCCTTCCGCTGTCGGTCCCACGGGTGAAGGCGCCCGCTGGCGCGAGCGGCACGAGCTCCCCGGCGGCCGCGGCCCAGCCCGTCGCTCCCACGGCGCCCTCCACGGCGGCGGACTGCGGCCCCGTCTTCGCGAGCGCGGGAGTGGCCGGCCATCGGGTGATCGGGCTCCTGGGCGCCGGCGGGATGGGCGTGGTGTTCCGGGCGATCCCGCCGGGCGGCGGCCCGCCGGTGGCGCTCAAGCAGATCGCCGGCAAGCAGTGCGACGAGCTCCGCAGGAAGCGCTTTGCCCGGGAGGCCGCGGCGACCGCGGCCCTGCGGCACCCTAACGTCGTCCGTCTGCTCGGCTTCGGCGAGACCGAGGATGGAGGGCTGTACCTCGTCACGGAGCTGCTCGAGGGCGAGGACCTGGCGGCCCGCCTCAGGCGCGGAGCTCTGCCGGCATCGGAGGTGGCTCGAATCGGCCGCGGTGCCGCGTCCGGTCTCGGCGCGGCCCACGACGCCGGCATCGTGCACCGCGACGTCAAGCCGTCGAACGTCTTCCTCTGCGGCGACGGCTCGATCAAGATCCTCGACTTCGGGCTGGCAATCTCGGCGAGCGACACGAGGCTCACGGGCAAGGACACCTGCGTCGGCACGCCGGCGTACATGGCCTTCGAGCAGATCCGCGCGAGCCGTGACGAGGACGCGCGGACCGACGTCTGGGGACTGGGCGCGACGCTCTACCACGCGGCGGCCGGACGGCCTCCCTTCGGCACCGAGTCGAGGGCAGTCACCTTCGCCCGGATCACGCGCGAGAGGCCCGATCCTCTCCCGGAGGACGTCCCACGATGGCTGGCGGACGTGCTCGTGCAGGCCCTGCGAAAGGATCGCGCGAAGCGCTGGCAGAGCATGGCCGAGATCGGGGTCGCGCTGGCGCTGGGAGCGGAGTCCTAGATCAGCTGCAGGCTTCGAGCTCTGCCGGGCACTCCGCCTCGAGGCAGGGGTCGATCTCGTCGTCGGCGACCCCGGCGCAGCTCTGCTCGTAGCAGTCGATCAGATCGAACAGGGCCGCCTGACCGTCGGCCGTGCCGGCGTCGAGGCAGGCTTCCACGCAGGGGTCGTCGGCACAGCCGGCCGCGCAAGCGAGCATTTCGAGGCAGCCGTTCGAGCCGCCTGCGTCGCCCTGGTCATCCCAACCGTCACCGTCGTCGCCGCCCTGGTCGTCCCACCCGTCGCCGCCGTCACCGTCCTGACCCTCCCAACCGTCGTCGCCGCCCTGGTCGTCCCCGTCGTCCCCGCTCCCGTCGGCACCTTGATCCTGATCGCCGTGACCGTCCTGAGAGCCGTCATCGCCGTCGTCGCGACCCCTCCCGCCCAGAAGACCCCGGCCCGAACCTCCGCCTTCATCGTCGTCGTCGCCACCACCACCACAACCCGCGGAAAGCCCGGCGAGGACTGCCATCACCACTACCAGAGAGAACGTTCGCATCCAGCGCACCTCCTGTTGTCCTCGGGAAGAGGAGGAGACGGCAGCGAGGTCGCAGGTTCTTTCGCAGGTGGGGCGAAGCCTCAAGGATTCCGCGTATTTCCAAAATAGATCGCGCAGGGACGGCGAATCCCTCCTCTTTGAAGCGAGGGTGCCCGGTGGGCGCCCGACGGGAGGATCCAATGACTCGACAGGCTCGCCATCGCTTCGCTCCTCAGGCTCTCGTCGTCATGGCCGCTCTGGTCATGCCGGCCGCGGCCAGCGCGCAGTTCGGAACCGCGTACCTCACCCGGCGGCTGACGGAGCTGCAGGGGCAGTACGCCGCCGGCATGAACGCGTGGGGCCCGGTGCAGACGGGCAGCCTGAACCGCGGAGCCCGCCGTCACTTCGACCTCGTCCTGCCCGCCGGCGCCTGCTACAAGTTCATCGCGGTCGGGGACGGCGACGTCGCCGATCTCGATCTGCACGTCCGGCGGGCGACCCGCGAGGTGGCGCGCGACACGGCGGTCGACAACTTCCCGGTCGCATCTCACTGCACCACGGACCAGGCTCGGGTCGACGTGGAGCTGCACATCGTCAGGGGCCGCGGCGAGTTCGCCTTCTCGGTGTTCCAGGGCCCGGTGGGCACGATGGAGCTCACGCCCGGCTCGCCGCAGCCCACGCAGACGTCGCTCCCGACGGTTCCGGCACAGCCTGGGCAGGTGATCGTCGTGCAGACGACCAGACCGGCCGTCATCCCCACGGACGCGCTCGGTGCCCGGCTCTTCGAGCTCGCCGCGACGTTCGCGCCGGGCTCGGTCGCCTTCGGCGCGCCGCGCCGAGGGTCGATGAACCGCGGCGACGAGCAGAACCACGCGATCAGGCTGGAGGCCGGCCACTGCTACACCGTCATCGCGGTCGGCGCGCCCAGCGCGACGGACGTGGACCTCGAGCTCTTCGACCCGAACCGCCGGCGAGTCGCCCGCGATCGCGAGCGCAACAACTTCCCGCACGTCAGCCACTGCGCGGCCCTTCCGGCGCCGTACGAAATCCGGGTGAAGATGCACCGCGGCGAGGGTCCCTTCATCCTCGGCGTCTTCGACCAGACCGGCGGTTCCGCCTCGATCGTGCCTGCTCCCGCGCCGATGCCGGCCGCTCCTCCCGCCCCGGCGCCTGCACCCGGGGCCGACGCGCTGTCGGCGAGACTGACCGAGCTCGCGGCGACCTTCGCCCCAGGCCAGGCGCCCGCCTCCCGCGTCTTCCGCGGCGCGATGTCGACGCACGGCCGCCAGGACTTCGCCGTGAACCTCCAGGCGGGCCGCTGCTACACGATCCTCGCGGTCGCCGCGCCGTCGGCGACCGATCTGGACATCTACCTCTTCGACCCGAACCGCGATCGCAGGACCAGCGACCGCGAGCGCAACAACATGCCGCACATCACGTTCTGCGCCTCGCTCCCCGGCCCGCACACCATCCGCGTCCAGATGTACCGCGGGGAAGGCCCGTTCGTGATGCAGGCCTTCGCCCAGTGAGCCTGCTGGAGACGAAGACGAAGGCCACCCACGAGGAGGCGAACCCGGTATGATTCGCTCGAGATGCGGCGCTGGCTCCTCATCGCCGTCGGGCTCGTTTGCGCCTGTGGAGCGCGGTCCGACCTCCTGGTCAGGCATGACCGCGGCGCCGATGCCGGCGCGGACGCGGGGGATGCGGCGGTGGACGCGAGCGGCATACCTTGCGGGACCGAGCTCTGCACCGGCGGCGCCTACTGCTGCAGCCTCGACCGATGCGCCTCGCAGGGAACGTGCTGCAGTGACGAGGACTGCGACGAGGGGCTGTCCTGCGTGGACGGTGGCTGCGCGGTGGTGGACCTCGGATGCGGCCTCGACGAGCTCCTGGTCGATCCTAACCCGCCCAACCTGATGATCCTCCTGGACCGATCGGGAAGCATGGCGGACCGGGTAGTCGACGTCGGAGCCGCACTGGAAGGCGGAACGAAGTGGGAGGTGGCCGAGCGCGCGATCCGGTCCGTGATCCCGGGCTACGACGGCGAGGTCCGATTCGGCCTCATGATGTTCCCGATGTGGCCCGGCTTCGACGACTGGTGCCAGCCGGGCGCCATCGACGTCGAGCTCGGGGACGGAACCAGCGAGCTCATCCTCGACGCCGTCGCCGGCAGCGGGCCCGGTGGCGGGACACCGATCGCCACCTCCCTTCGCTCGCTCGGGGAGTATCAGGGGCTGGCCGATCCAACCCGAAGGAACCTGGTCCTGTTCATCTCGGACGGCGGAGAGAGCTGCGACGCCGATCCCATCGAGGAGGTGCGACAGATGGTCGCCCGCACGCCGTCCATCGCGCTCCACGTCGTCGGGTTCGGAGGCGAGTTCGACGAGGCGCTCCTCGCCGAGATCGCACGCATGTCGGGCACCGAGCGCCCCACCGAGCCTCCCTACTACGTGGCGCAGGACCGCGCCGAGCTCTCGAACGCGCTTGGCGCGATCGTCGCGTCGATCGCTCCGTGCGGTTTCACCCTGTCGGTCATCCCGCCGGTGCCCGAGGACGTATGGGTCGTCCTCGACGAGGCGACTGCGGTGGCCCGAGACCAGACGCACCTCGACGGCTGGGACCACGAACCGGAATCGAATGTCCTGACCTTCTACGGACCGGCCTGCGATCTCGTCAAGACCAACACGCACCGCGTCCGCGTCATCATCGGTTGTGCACGATAGCTGCGTCAGTTGCCGTCGTCTGGCTCAGAGATCCTCGAACAGCAGGCGGCCGGCCTCGACTGGGCGCGCATGGTGTGGCGGCTGTCCGGCGGAGACTGCGGGCACTGGCGCGATCGGAGGGAGCTCCACCGCGATCCGGAGGGGGCCCCAGAGCGTGATCGGGCGCTCCACGGCGCCACGTCCTTCCGCCTCCACCCGCAGCAGGTGCGATCGGCGGTCCGCGACCAGCGAAACGTGCAGGGGCGTCACACCGATGGCCCTGCCGTCCAGGAGGACCTGCGCGCCCGGGGGGCTCGACAGGACAGCGATCGAGGCGGCGGCCTCGACGGGCGGCGCCGCCGGGGCCGGGACCGGCAGGCTGGCGCGGTCGGGCCGAGGAGGGAGCGGCTCGTCGAGATCCGGTCTCGCGCCGACGAGAAGCCCGACCGACCCGACGGCCACCGCCAGGACGCAGCCGGAGGCGCCGATCCAGAGCCGGCGCGAGCGTCGCGGCGAGAATCCGATTCGGGGGAGCGGTGGCGGAAGCGGCGAGCTCGGCGACGACGCTGCGGCTCGAGGGGCGGACCCGCCCAGGGCTCCGGACCGTCGCGAAGTCACGGCACCCGTGCCCGTCGGGGTGGAGGTCCGGAGGGCGGCGGTCAGCTCCGCTGCGGTCTGAAAACGTTCGCCCGGGGATCGGGCCATCGCTCGGTCGACCACCTCCGCGAGGTCTGCCGGGACCCGGGGCGCGGCGGCGCGCAGAGGCGGCGCGTCCCGCGAGATGATCGCCACGAGAATCTGGTGGTGGTTGGCACTGCCATGCGGGAGACGTCCCGAGAGCATCTCGTAGAGAAGGACACCGACCGAGTAGAGGTCGCTCCGAGCGTCGAGGCCCCTCTCGCCGCGCGCCTGCTCCGGCGACATGTACGCGGGCGTCCCGAGAGTGCAGCCCTCGGCCGTCAGGCGCGTGGATTCCGCGAAGGCGTCACGGCACTTGGCGATGCCGAAATCCAACAGCTTCACGAAGTCCTTGCGTTGGCCTCGCTGCGTGAGGAAGACGTTCTCCGGCTTGAGGTCGCGGTGAACCACACCGGCGGCATGCGCCGCGCCGAGGGCATCGAGGGTCTGGATCGCGATGTCGATGGCGCGCACGGGGCTCATGGGCCCGCCGTCGTTCAGGACGTGGTAGAGATCCTGCCCCTCGAGGAGCTCCATCACGATGAAGGGAAGGCCGTCGTCGGTGCGCCCCACGTCGAGGACCTCGACGATGTTCGGGTGAGCGATCCTGACCGCAACGCGGGCCTCTCTCTCGAAACGCGCAAGCAGCTCTCGATTGCCCGCGAGCTGCGGGTTGAGGATCTTGAGCGCGACGCGCCGTCCGACCGAGAGGTCTTCCGCCTCGAAGACGGTGCCGACCGCACCCATGCCCAGCCCGCCGAGGACCGCGTACTTCCCCGACAAGACCTGGCCGACCCAGGAGGGGAGCACCTCGATCGTGCCGGTCAGGACGTCGGTCAGCGCCATCGTCGCTCGCGCCGGGGCGAGAGGACCTGTGGGCCTCCCTCACACATCTTGACGAAACACGCTCGTCGCCCTCGTTCAGAGCTACGGCCAACGGCGGAGGCGATTCACGGGACAGCCGGGCCTCGTCGCGAAAAGTCACCCGAGCGGCTGCCGAGGACCCCGTCAGTCCACTCGGCGCGACTGGCTCGCGAGCGTTCGCCTCAGGGCATTACCCTCGTCGGTGTCGCGGATGTCGATGAGGCTCTTGACGTAATGGATGAGAGCCCACAGATCGTCCTCGGGCAGCGCTCCCCTCCACATCGGCATCGCCGTGCCGCCGATCCCGGAAGCGACGGTGCGATACAGCTCGTCCAGCTCGGTGCCGTTCTTCACTCGGTGGAACAGGAAGTCAGGGGGAAGGATCTGCATCTTGTGGCCGTTGACCGAGAACTGGCTCTCGCGCGGGGTCGAGCGATACATCTCGGGTGGGAAGGTGGTCATCGCGACGCCGTTCAGCTCGAGCGCGAGGGACGCGAGCTCGCGGCGCGTGACGTAGCTCGGGTGGCAGCCGGAGCACTGCGCCCGCAGGTGGTAGATCCGCTTGCCGAGCAGGGCCGCCTCGTCGTCGCTGTCGCGCCACGGGTCGGGCGTGGGAAGGATCCGCTCCGCTGGGCTCCGCTTCGTCCACCTGGGCGAGAGCGTCTTGATGTACTGGACGATGGCGTGCCTCTCGCGGTCCGTGATGTCCCACGGGAGCATCGGCGTGCCGTCGAGGCCGCGGCGGATCGTGCGCTCGAGGTCCTCGTCGTGCGGCAGCTCGCCGGCCTCCACTCCAGCGAACTTGAAGACCCCCTGCGTGAGGTCGCGCGGCGGCGGCCTGAGCCCCGGCGAGGAGGGTCCGTTGCCTTCGCCATTCTCGCCATGGCAGGCGAAGCAGTAGAGCATGAAGGCCTCCTGGCCTTCGTTGAGCTCCTCGGGATCGAGCGTCCCGGTCTTGATCTCGACCGGCTCGGCGAACCTGGGCTCGAAGCAGCCCGCCAGCGCGAGCGCCGCAATCGGACCGAATCGCGACGGCGTCGTCATGATCACACCAGGTACACGGTCACGTACAAGAGCAGCCACACGACACCCACGAAGTGCCAGTACATGGCCCATAGCCGGATCGGGAGGAGGCGCGCCGGGCCGTACGAGCCTCGCAGGGCCCCGATGACCAGCGCCGCGAGGGCGACCAGGCCCACGACCACGTGCGCCGCGTGCAGCCCGGTGAGCGAGTAGAACGCCGAGCCGTACGGACCGGTCGCTGGCTCGAGGCCCGCGGCATGGACCGACCGCCACACTGTGGTCTGAACCACGAGGAAGACGGTGCCCAGGACCAGCGCGGCGCCGAGGGCCAGGCTCGCCGAGCGCACCCTGCCACGCTCGAGCAAGGCGAGCGAGCGCACCAGCGCCGCGCTCGAGGAAGCCAGAACGACAGTTGCCAGGGCGGGCAGGGCGATCGGCAACCGCGGAGCGCCGGCGGGAGGCCAGACGTCGGCGCGCGCCCGGATCATGCCGTAGACGAAGAAGAGCGCCGCGAACAGCATGGCCCACGAGGCCAGGAAGATCACCATGCCCAGCCGCGAGGTCCTGTCGGCGTGAGCTCGCGGCGAGCGGTACGGCACCAGTTCGCCCATCACTGCATCGGTCATCCCAGGAGCCTCCAGGCCGCCTCGCTGACCAGGACGAGCGCGTAGAGCGCGGGTACGGCCATGGGGATCGCGACCGTGAGCTTGAGCACCCGGGTCTCGTGCCTGAGGTGCATGTAGAAGAGCCCGACGCAGGCGGCCTTCGCGACGGCGAGCAGCACGAGCGCCGCGATCGTCGCTGGCTTCCCGATGCCGGGCATCTTCGCGACGCCGACCTCGAGGAGGGTCAGGACGCCGAGGGCGACGAAGACCTTCCAGTACTCCCTCTTGCTCCGTGCGTGCGCAGTGCTCACTCGCTCACTCCGGGATCAGGTAGACGAGCGTGAAGACGAGGATCCAGATCAGATCGACGAAGTGCCAGAACAGTCCCGCGATCTCGATGTGGTCGACGCGGCCGGCGTCGTATTTCCCCTTCGCCGTGCGTACGAGGATCACGGTCAGGTACGTTACGCCGGCGAAGACGTGCATCCCGTGGAAGCCGGTGATGCAGAAGAAGGTCGTCGCGTAGTGGCTCCTCCCGAAATGCAGGCCCTCCGCGACCAGCCCCTCGCTTCCGAACACGAAGTGGAGGATCCCGAAGTACTCCTGCATCTGCCCGCACAGGAACAGCACCCCCCCGAGCACGGTGAGCCCGAGGTAGCGGACGGCCTGCGAACGGTTGCCGTCGAGGGCCGCCGCATACGCAAAGACCATCGTGACGCTCGAGCAGATCAAGAGGAACGTGAGAAACGCCGTGAAGGTGATGCCCAGAGAGGGCTCGCCCGCGTGTCTCCAGGTGTCCGCTCCTCCCCTGAGGATCCCATAGGCCAGGAGAAGCCCCGCGAAGGACAGGCAGTCGGAGAGCAGGAAGATCCACATCCCGATCTTCCCGGCCGAGGCGACCCCGAAGTGCGGGTCCTCGGGCCAGGCCTTCGCGGCCAGGTGGTGGTCGTCGTGGTCTTGCGGCGTGGTGAGGGCGGCAGACGCGCTCATGCTCGGCAACCTCACGTCCACTTAGGGCGGATCGCCCGTCCGGCAAGGGGGCGGCGACAGATTTTGACGGCGCGGCTCGGCCGCCCTAGCTTGATGCGACGATGCCGCGTCGTGGTGCGCTCCTCGCAGACCTGGTAGGCAAGCCGATCTCGTGGGTGGTCTTCGTCGCCGTCGCGTTCGGTTGGCCTGTCGCCCGCGCGATCCGGCGCGAAGCTCCGCCTCCCCTCCCCGTGCTCGGCCAGCTCGCGGCGTTCACGCTCAGGGACCAGCACGGCGAGCCCTTCGGCAGCCGCCAGCTCCAGGGCAAGGTCTGGGTCGCGGACTTCGTGTTCACCCGGTGCCCGACCATCTGTCCCGCCCTGACCGCGACGATGGGAAAGATCCAGCACCGCAGCCGGAACCTGGCAGACGCCTTCCACCTGGTCACCTTCAGCGTCGACCCCGACCACGACACGCCTTCCAAGCTGGCCGAGCTCGCGAGCCGGCACCGAGTCGGCCGCCGGTGGACGTTCTTGACCGGGTCCTTCGCCGACGTTCAGCGCACCGTGGTGTCGGGCCTCAAGATCGGCATGGGCAGGGACGAGGCGGGCGCGATCGATCGCAGCGACTTCGCCAGCGTCTTCCACGGCACCCATCTGGTCCTCGTGGATCGGCGGCTCCGGATTCGTGGCTACTACGGCTCGACGGAGCCGAGCGCGGTCGACCGGTTGATGTCCGACGTCGGGCTCGTGGTCAACGAGCGCTAGGCGACGTGGTAGAGCATCACGTAGACGAGGACGCCGGTCACGGAGACGTACGTCCAGATCGGCAGCGTCCACCGACCGGTCCTCCTGTGCTCGGGGTAGCGCGCTCGACGGCCCAGGGAGATCGTCCTCAGGACCAGTGGAACCGTGACGATCGCCAGGAGCATGTGGCTCGACAGGATCGCCAGATAGGCGACCTTCAACCAGCCATCGCCGGGGAACCGATGCGTTCCCGTCAGCGCCCAGCGGGTCACGTAGCTCGCGAGGAAGAGCGACGATGTGAAGAACGCGGCCATCATGGCCCTCGAGTGTGCGGCGGTGTCCTTCCGCCGGACCGCGGCGAAGCCGAAGAGGACGAGCGTGGCGCTGGTCGCGTTGAGGATCGCGTTCAGGGGCGCGAGGACGTCACCCACCGTCTGGGCGAGGCTCATCTGACCGCGAAGACCCCGAGCGCGACGAACAGGAGCGTCAAGTACGCGAGGGAGAACCGGAACAGACCCGTGGCCCAGGCACGGTGCCGAGGCGTCCGGAGACCAGCGATCGTCCACGCCAGGAAGGTGGCGCCGAGGATCGCCGCGACGACGAGGTAGCCGGTTCCGGCCACGCCCAGCGGCACGAGCAGCATCGTCACGGGCACGAGCGCGGCGGTCCAGAGGGTCGCGTGGATCTTGGAGAGCCTGTCGCCTCTGACGACCGGTCCGACGCGTATCCCTGCCGCCGCGTACTCCTCCTTTCGCGCGATCGCGATCGCGATGAAGTGAGGGAGCTGCCAGAGGAAGACGATCGCGAACAGGACGAGGCCGGCCGGGTCCAGGCGACCCGAGACGGCGGTCCAGCCGAGGAGCGGCGGCAGAGCCCCCGGCACGGCCCCGACGAGCAAGGCCTTGGGGCTCCTGAGCTTCATCGGCGTGTAGATCCCGACGTAGCTGACGATCGCGCCCGCACCCAGGAGCGCCGTCAGGCCATTCGCCGATGCGGCCAGGAGCGGAACCGACAGGAGCCCGAGAACCAGACCAAAGACCAGAGCGGCTCGCGGCGACAGCCGGCCCGCGGGAAGCGGTCTATTCCTCGTGCGGGCCATCCGAGCGTCGACGTCCCGTTCGAGCCAGCAGTTGAGGGTGTTGGCGGAGGCCACGGCCAGCGCGGTGCCCAGGAGCACGAGGCCCGCACGCCAGACGGGCAACGCTCCAGGCGAGAGCCACATGCCTCCCGCGGTGGTGACGAGGACGAGGGAGGTCACCCTGGGCTTCGCGAGCGCGGCGAAGTCGCGGACGCTCACGCGCTGGCTCCAAGCGCCGGGATCGGCGCCGGCTCGGTGACGGCCCCGACCGCGGCGGGCGCCGCCGCGGGCCCGAGGGACAGGACGAGCGCGAGCTGGTCGACGAAGAAGAGAGCGCCGACGCCGAGGTGAAGAACGGCCATCACCGGCTGGATGCCTGTCAGGACCGTGGCGACGCCGAGGCCCACTTGCACGGCCGCGAGGCAGGGCGCGGCCAGCGCGAGGAGCCGCGCGCCGGGCCGGCCGCCTTCGCGCGCGGTCCGCGCGGCGCGCGCCGCGCCCCAGACGACGGCCCCGAGAACCACGAGCGCCAGCACACGATGCGCGAGCTGCGTCAGCCCCTGGGCGCCGTCGGGGATCCACTGCCCGTTGCACATCGGGAACTGCGCCGCGCACACCGGACCCGCTCCGGTGTGGCGCACGACTGCGCCCAGGAAGATCTCGGCGCACACGAGGACGAAGGAGATGACCGCGGCCGTTCGCGGCAAGCCCGCCGTCCGGCCCGGCGGGCGGGTTCGGTTGGCGAGAAAGATCATCGTCCCGAGGAACGCCATCGACAGACAGAGGTGACCGGTCGAGACGATCCCCGGCAGGCGGAGCCGGACGGTCAGCGCGCCGAGGAGCCCCTGCGCGATGACGAGGCCTAGCGCCACCAGCGCCCAGGCGCGAAGCCGCCGGTCTGGGCGCCGAAACGCGAGGAAGACGAAGGCGATCGTGCCGAGCCCGACGAGGGCGGCGAACACCCGGTGCCCGTGCTCGACCGCCACGCCGCCCACCATCCGCGGCATCAGCGTGGGCAGGACGGGCTCGCCGCGGGCCGCCCGAGCGACCTCGTGACACAGGGGCCACTGGTCGCCGCAGGCGAGGCCCGATCCGGTCGCGTGCACCGCGCCGCCCCAGACGATGAGGAGCAGCGTTGCGATGCAGAGGCCAATTGCGACGGGACGGATCATCGGGCGGCGCCGCGCGCCAAGCTAGCCACTCCTCCGGCCGCCACAACCGACGGCGAGAGAAGGGGGAGCCGGCACATTCCCATGGTTCGGATGTAGGGCAGCCGCGAGCGCTGTCAACGAACGGCGGTCCCGGGTACACTCCCCGCGGCAATGGACCACTCTCGCGTCAAGATCGTCGCGACGCTCGGCCCCGCCACCGAGTCCCCGCGAACGCTCGAGGCGCTCGTTGCCGCCGGCGTGGACGTGGTCCGGCTCAACATGTCCCACGGGACGCGAGCCCAGCACGTGCAGCTACTCGCCGCGTCGCGCGCGGTCGCGGCGGACCTCGGCAAGAACGTCGCCGTGATGGCCGACCTCGGCGGACCGAAGATCCGCATCGGGCGCCTGCGCGGCGGAGGCCCGGTCCAGATCGAGACCGGCGGGCGGCTCGCCGTCGTGGCCGCGGACGTCGAGGGCACGGCGACCGAGATCTCGTGCAACAATCCCGCGATCCTGGCCGAGCTGCGTCCTGGTGCGTCGATCCTCCTCGACGACGGCCGCATCACGCTGCGCGTGGTCGAGGCGGAGCCGGGCCGCGTCCTCACCGAGGTGGTCGAGGGAGGGCCGCTGGGCGAGCACAAGGGCTTCACCTCGCCGGGGATCGGGGCCCACATTCCCTCGTTGACGGAGAAGGACCGCGAGGACCTTCGCTGGGCCGTGGAGGCCGGCGTCGACCTCGTGGCGCTGTCGTTCGTCAGGAAGGCGCACGACATCCGGATCACCAAGGCGCTCATCGGCTCGCTCGGCGCGGACACTCCAGTCCTGGCGAAGATCGAGAAGCAGGAGGCGGTCGACGACCTCGACGCGATCCTCGAAGCGTGCGACGGGGTGATGGTCGCCCGGGGCGACCTCGCGCTCGAGACGTCGATCGAGTCCGTGCCCGTGTTCCAGAAGGAGATCATCAGACGCGCGAACGCGGCGGCGAAGCCCGTGATCACCGCGACCGAGATGCTCCAGAGCATGACGGACAGCCCACGTCCCACGCGCGCGGAGGCCGCCGACGTGGCGAACGCGGTGCTCGACGGCACCGATGCGGTGATGCTCTCTGCCGAGACCTCGGTCGGTCGCTACCCCGTGGAAGCCGTCACGATCATGGATCGGATCATCCAGCGCACCGAGCTGGTCGCCCGGTCGCGCGAGCTCGGGCGGCGGGGCGACCGCCACCTGGCCGCCGGCATGGAGGGCGACGCGATGGCCGTGGCCGCAGCGGGCGTGGTGGCGGCCGAGGAGGTCGGCGCAGGCGTGATCGGAGTCATCTCCGCGTCGGGCGCGATGGTGAGGGCGGTGGCCGCGCTGCGGCCCAGGTGCGCCATCTTCGGCTTCACCGCGTCCGACATGGTCGCGCGCCGACTCGCGCTCGTATGGGGCGTCACGGCCGTCGCGCTCGGATCGGTCGAGTCCCTGGCCGAGTGCCGCTGGCGCGCCGTCGATCACGTGGAGAACGAGGCCGGCGTGCGTAGCGGTGACCGGATCGTCATCGTCTCGGGCAAGGGGCTCGAGGAGGCTGTCGCGGCACGGATGGAGGTCGTCGTCGCGGTCTGACCTCGTCGCGCTCCCTTCGTTGACCCGACGGGGTGCGCCCACTATCCTGCGGCCGTCTGATGCGCGGTCTCGCCATCGTCCTCGCCCTCTTCACCTCGGGGTGCGCGCCCGCCGCGACGCGGCCCCAGGACGTCCTCGCCGCGTACTCGCACGCCCTCGCCGCGGGCCGGCACGACGACGCGTACAGGCTCATGTCCGAGGAGTTCCGCCGCCAGGTCACGCCCTCCGAGTTCCGCCGGGCGATGCGCGACAACCCACAAGAGGTGCGCGAGACGATCGCGGCGCTCTCGCGCGCCTCGGACGAGGCGACCATCACCGCACGCCTGCACTACGGCATGGGCGACGAGCTGACGATGATCATAGAGGGCGGCGCCTGGCGCATCGACTCGCCCGTTCTGGAGTTCTACTCTCAGCGGACGCCGCGCGACGCGCTCAGGTCCTTCGTCCGGGCCCTCGAGTACCGCCGGCACGACGTGATCCTGAGCTTCGTCCCGTCCGAGTACCGCCGCACGATGACGATCGGCCAGATCCGCGCGATGTTCGAGGGAGAACAGCGCTCGAAGACGATGGCGCTGCTCCAGAACCTGCGGGCTCACCTCGACGACCCGATCGAGACGGCGGGCGATCGCGCCACGATGCAGTACGCGGAAGGGTTCACGGTACAGTTCGTTCGCGAGGACGGCGTGTGGCGGATCGAGGATCCCGACTGATGCTCCTTGCCCTGACCGCGTGACCGTTTTATCGTTCTGACATCGGTTGCAGTAGTATCGGCGCATGAAGGCAGCGATAGCGGAGCTGGAGGACCTGTTCGATCGGGGCCAGCTCGGGCCCGCTGAGGCCTCTCGCCGCGGTGCCGCCTTGTGCGGCGACTCCCGCATCGTGAAGGACGTGGTGGCCTTCCTGCAGGAGGTCCGGCGTGCTCACCCTCGGTCGCCCGAGGTGCTCGAGGTCCTCGCGCGCGCGTACGCCGCGGGCGGGCGCGACGCCGACGCCACCCGGTCCGCCAGCGAAGCCGAGGCCCTGTGGCGGGCTCGAGCAGGCAGGCTCCACGATCGGCTCGCGATCGCGCGGACGCTCTTGACCGTCGGACGACCCGACGACGCCGAGGTGGAGATCCAGAAGGCGCTGCAGATCGCGCCGCACGATCTCGACGCGATGAGCCTCCTCGGACGCGCCAAGCACATGCGCGGCGAGCTGTCGGAGGCGATCGCCTGCTGGGAACGGGTCAGGGCGCAGAGCGCGCACAACGAGCACGCGATGTGGAGCCTGGGAGTGCTGCACCAGCTCGCCCAGGATCCGCGCAGGAGAACCGGCGAATCGGTCGTCCACGACATGCCGACCGACCGGCGTCACCTCGCGATGCAGGAGATCGAGCGTGCCTTCCGGCTCGTCTCCGACGGCCGTGCGGGCGACGGCCTGCGGATGATCGATCGCCTGGCGCGCCGAGAAGCGCATCGAGACCTGGATCTCTTCAAGCTGGCCGTGCTCGCCAGGGCGTCGATCCAGGACGCCTGCGGAGACCTGGCCGGAGCATGCCGAACTCTCGAAGCGCTTGGCGAGCACCCCGGCTTCGGCGCGGACCTCGATCGACTGCTGTACCTCGTGCGCCTCTACGAGAAGAGCCCGAACGCCGCGGCGTGGGAGCGGGCGCTGCAGGTCTACGAGTTTCTCGAGACGCGTCTGGTGAAGAACAGCCTCCTGGGCAAGCTGGCGCGGCTCCACGAGCGGCGCGCCAATCACGATGCGGCGCGCGAGTACTGGCGGCGTCACCAGGCCGCGTTCGAGCGGCGGATGGGCAGGCCGACGCTCGATGAGTTCCTGGGCGCAGCCTCGCTGAGGAGCTTCGGCGTCGCGGAGATCGAGCGCCTCTCTTTCCCCGAGGACGAACGAGCCGAGCACCGCCGGACGACGGCTGATGTCCGGGAGGTCGCCATGCTCGACCTCTTGGCGGGAAACGAGGTCGGCGCGCGCGAGTCCTTCGAACAGATCTGTCGTGGCGAGTGGGCCACTGCCTGCGACTGGACGTACCTCGGCGACCTGCGGCGAAGAACGGGCGACCTCGCTGGAGCTCGCGCAGCCTGGATCGAGGCGGTCGGGAGGGAGGACGACCCGTCGCTCCAGGCCGAGATCCTCGGCCGCGCGCTGCCCGCGCTCGAGGACGCCGACGTCGCCGCGCTCCTCGTCGACCCCGCCCGGCGCCGCGAGGTCTACGAGGCGCTGCGCGACTCGGCACGGCGGCGGCCCATGGACGCCTCCGCGTTCCGGCGGCTCGCAGCGCTCGAGCGCCCGCTCGGGATGAGAGAGCTCGCGAGCGGTCACGAGCTCAGGGCGGCCGCGCTGGAGGCAGCGCAGTCGAATCCGATGGCGCATGTCGGGCACGTTCAGGCGGCAGCCGCCTACTACCTCTTCGGACGCCCGAAGGGACTGATCCACGAAGTCTGGGCTTCGCGACGCCCCGTCGACCCCGGGGACGCCGGCGGCGGGCGCCTCGACGCGGCCGACATGCTCGGGAACCTCGCTCCGGACTTGCGGGCGCTGCTGGGCAATCTGTTCGATGCGACGCGGGTCTACGTGCAGCGCAAGTTCCCGCACCGCGTGGCGGACCTGGCAAGCTATCGGTACCTGTTCAAGTGCACGAAGGAGGACGAGCTGTCGAGCGGCAACTCGGCGGGGCTGCCGGTCGCGATCGCGCTCGTTTCGGTCTTCCTCGATCTGCCCGTCCCGCAGAACGTCGCGCTCTCAGGCGCGGTTGTGACGGACGCCGGTCACATCCTGGCGGTGCGCCGGATCGGCGATGCCGAGCACAAGGTCGCGGGCACGTTCCACAAGGGCCTGTCTCGGATCGTGCTGCCGGCGGAGAACCGCTCGGACGTGGAGGGCGGCGACGCGATCCCCCGCGCCATCGCAACGGGGCTCGTCAGCTACGTCAGGAATCTCGACGAGGCGCTCGAGGCGGTGTTCGGCTCGCGCGTCTGGGACATATGAGGGGAACGAGGTGGGCGGTCGGGAGACCTAGAAGCCGTAGATCGCCCGGCGATAGACGTCGGCGCGGATGGCGGCCTCGACCAGGGGATTCCCGTACAGCGGGGAGATCGCGCCGAGCGTCGAGAGCGGGTCGAACGGGGTGTGCATCATTCCGCCGAAGCCCGGGATCGCGCCCAGACCGACCTGCTGCCGGAGCGCCGGGTGCACGAACGGCTGCCCGCCCAACGACTGGACGCCGAACGGCTGCACGCCGAACGGCTGCACGCCCGGGACCATCGAGCCCTGGAGCAGCTCCGGGATCGCGGCCATCGCGGGCGCGTAGGCGGCCGTGTGGCTCAGCCCCGGGATCGTCCCGAGGGGCAGGGTCTGCTGCAGGCCCAGGCCCGGCATCGTCGCGACGAACGGGTTGTACGCCGTCCGCCACGGATCCACCATCGACTGCGCCGTCCACGGCGAGACGCCGAAGCCCACGGGCGCGTAGCCGGTGTGCCAGAGGCCCCTCTGCTGGAGGATCGGGTTGAGCCGCTGCACCGCGTCGATGCTCTGCGCGACGTAGTCGTTCAGGATCTGCAGGCGGCGGACGTCTTCGGGGGTCAGGTTCGTAATCATTGCTTCACTCTCCTTTCGTTCGTTTCCCGGACTTCGAGCTTCTTGACCCGGGGGGCAGTGGACTCGCGCGCGATGTGGATCGTCAGGACTCCGTCCTGAAACCTGGCATCCACGGAGTCGAGTCTCGCGCCCGCCGGGAGTGTGATCAGCCTCTGGAAGGGACCGAAGACGCGCTCGATCCCGCGGGGGACTACGCCGTTGCCGAGGCCGAAGGGCCGGCGCTCCCCCTTGACGACCAGCATGTGGTCGATAGTCGTGACGGACAGCTCCTCCTGCTTGACGCCGGGCAGGTCGATCGCGATGACGATCTCCTGCTCGCTCTCGAGCAGATCGACCGGCGGCGCCCAGGTCGGCATGGTCGTTGCGCCGGCCATCTGAGGCGCGCCGGGCATGACGTACGGCTCCATGCCGAGCATCCCCCTGAGCTGCGCGAGCCGATCGCTCACGAAGACCACGGGATCCTGCTCGGGCGGGATCTCTCCCCGCTTGGGATCGTGCTGGATCTCCGTTCCCGTCAGCGCACGGTAGATCTGCGCAACCTCGCTGATTGTCTTGTCGATGTTCGTCGGGTCCACAAGGGCCTGCATGGCAGCTCCTTCTCGTTTTGGACGCGGGCTCCCCGAGCACCCTCCGTGCCAGAGGCGCCCTCGCGTCTTCCTCGGTTTTTCCCGGGGGATCGCGCGAGGCACCAACCCTCGCGTATCAGTCGGGCAACCCGCGCCGCGCCCCGTGTGGGAGCAAGGCAGCGGAAGTAGGCAGAGTTAAGACGATAGCCGATCGACGACTGGCCGGTAGCGTCTGGGCTACGGCCTCCTCGAGACGAAACCCGCCGAGGTCGAGCCCGTGGCGTCGAACCATGCGGTAGAGCTGCACCCTGTGCACGCCCGCGACGACGGCGGCGCGGGGCACGTCCCCGTGGTGCCGGCTGAGCAGATCGGTCAGATAGCCACGCTCGAACTCGCGCACGGCCTCCCGATACGACGGCACCGCGTCGTTCGCGTCGCCCTCGCCCGGGCGCCGCCGTGACCGCACTTCCTCCGGGAGGTTCGCCGGCCGGAGCAGCTCCGAGGTCTCGAGCACGACCGCCTGCTCGATGAGGTTGCGGAGCTCGCGGAGGTTTCCGGGAAAGTCGTGCTCTAGAAGCGGCACGAGCGCCTCCGGGTCGAGATCGCGCACGGCTCGGCCATGCAGGTGGGCGAACTCCCTCAGCATCGCCCGCGAGATGGCCGGAATGGCCTCACGATACTCGCGCAGCGCCGGCATCCTGACGGACACGACGTTCAGCCGGTAGTACAGGTCCTCGCGGAACGATCCGTCGCGGATCATCTGCTCCAGCGGCCGGTTGGTCGCCGCGATGACGCGAACGTCCACGCGTCGCTGCGGGCCGGAGGCGCCCACCCGACGGACCTCGCCGCTCTCCAGGACGCGCAGGAGCTTCACCTGCAAGGGCAGCGAGAGCTCGCCAACCTCGTCGAGGAAGAACGTCCCGCCGTCCGCCTCCTCGAACCTCCCGGGACGATCGGTGGCCGCGCCGGTGAACGCGCCCCGAACGTGGCCGAACAGCTCCGACTCGAGCAGGCCATCGGGGATCGCACCGCAGTTGACGACCACGAACCTCGAGCGCGCCCGGCGGCTCATGAAGTGAATCGCGTGCGCGGCGAGCTCCTTGCCGGTTCCACTCTCACCCCTGAGCAGCACCGTCGCGTTCGTGTCTGCGGCGCGTTCCATCCTGCGCTCCGCCTCCTCCCACGCGGGGGAGATTCCGCAGAACATGATCCCGCGCCCGCGAGCTCCCGCGCGCTGCGAGGAGTCCCGCTGCAAGAGCGAACGGCGAACGCCGACGGCGACCTCCGCACAGAGCTCCTCGAGCGCCCGCGCGGCCTCGGGCCCGTGCGCAGCGGCCCGCGGCGACTCCGTCGCGATCACGCCCAGGACGCGACCGCCGGAGACGATCGGGGCAGACAGGTGCGAGTGCGAGTCGCGGAAGATGGGGAGGGCACATCTCTCGAGGTGGACGTCCTCGCAGAGGACGGGCTGACGCTCGTCCACCGTCCGGAAGCCGATGCTCGGCGTTCGGGCGCCGCGCAACAAGAGCCTGGGCGGCGGCTCGGCGAGCAGCTCGCCACGCAGGGCGGAGCACTCGATCGCGAGGTCCCCCGTGTCCTCGTCGACGATCAAGATCGCGCCGCTCTCGGAGGCCGTCACGAGCAGCGCCCGTGCGAGGACCTTCTCGAGCAGGCGGGGCAGCGGTTGCTCGAGGGGCTCGGGACACTTGGCAACGTTGGGGATCGGGCGGGACTCCATGCCGATCACGTCACACCACCGGACCCGAGGTCGCGGACGAGCGAACCTCGACCGTCTGGCTCTCGATGGGATCTTCGCCCTCCGGGTGACGCCAGCGTCGCCGCGGAGCGCGAGTCCGGCCCTGGCGGTGCCCGGCGAGCAAATCGAGCAGGTCCGCGGTCGTCACCAAGCCCACGAGCCTCGCGTCCTCGACCACGAGGATGCAGCCGATCCGGCGATCGCGCAGGCAGCTCGCCGCTTCGCGGATCGTCGAGTCCGCCGGAAGCGTGACCAGGCTCTGGGTCATGACGTCGCCGATCGTCAAGTCGTCGAACCAGACGATCGCGCTCGACGAGCCGTTCTCGCGATCCCGGATGAACGGCGCTCGGATGTCTCGCTCCGAGACGACGCCGACGAGCTTCTGATCGTCGACGACCGGCAGGTGGCTCACGCGATTGAGGCGCATGAGAAGGCGGGCGTGCGCGATCGTGGCATCGCGAGCGACCGTCACGAGGTCTGTCTTCATCACATTCGCCAGGCGCATGGACCTCCCCTAGATCAACGAAGCACTCGATCTGATCGCCGAAAGAAACGCGCCATCCGACACGGGCGAAATGCGACAGAGAGCCTGTCGCGATCACGACAGCTAGCTGGAAGTCATCCGCCCATGCCGTCGCTCGAAGGCGTCGTTTCAAGCTCACGGCGACAAGAGCGCCTCATCGGAACACGCCCTCGCCGGAAGCTCACACCATGGCGGCAAGTCATCGGCTCCCCACGCGACAGCCGCGATGAACGCCCTCGAAGACACGCCATCGGAAACGAACAGTCAGGCCGCACGCCGCACGCCGCACTACCGTCGCCGCCGCCTTTCGGACTCGACTGCACGTCGAGCCAAACACCCGATGCGGATCGCAAATTCCTCGAGCGGGTGCTAGTGCTCGCGAGGACGACGCCTGCCGCCGGGAGGTGGGGTCTCTCGCGTCTCGGTCGAGAGGATCGTGAACTCGACGCGGCGGTTGAGCGCCTGGCCCTCGGGCGTGTCGTTCGACGAGACGGGGTTCGACTCGCCGTAGCCGATGTACGTTAGTCGCGGGCGCGCGACGCCCTTCGAGACTAGGTACTCGAGGACCGCACGGGCGCGCCGATACGACAGATCGCGGTTGTACTCCTCCTCGCCGACGGAGTCGGTGTAGCCCTCGATCCGCAGTCCGCGGATGCGCTGCTGGTTCTCGAGGACGCGAGCGACCTCGTCGAGGAGGGGCAGGCTCACGGCCCGGATCGTGTCGCGATCGTAATCGAAGTAGATGCGCTCCGAGATCAGGAGACGCGTGTCGGTCACCGTGACGGTGGCGGCGCTGGGTCCGGGCTCGGGGCAGCCGTCGTCGTCCTCGAACTGGTCGGCGTCCTCCGGATCCATCGGACAGTCGTCGAGGTAGTCGGCGAGCCGATCGGAGTCGTTGTCGTCGTCCGGGCATCCGTCGTCGTCGTCGAACCCGTCCAGGTCCTCCGCCTCGAGGGGGCAGCGGTCGGCCGCGTCCGCGAGCGAATCGGCGTCGTTGTCGGGATCGAGGCAGCCGTCGGCGTCCTCGAAGCCATCGGCGTCCTCCGGGTCGTTCGGGCAGGCGTCGTCGTCGTCGTCGACCCCGTCCCCGTCGTTGTCGGGATCGCGACAGAAGTCCCCGTCCTGGTAGCCGTCATGGTCCTCCGGCCCGAAGTCGCACTCCCTCTGCTCGAGCGTGTACCGGGCGCCGACGAGCGCACGGATCGACGGCGTTCCGTAGCCCGACGTCAGCCCCCGCCCTGCGCCGAGGAATGCGCGCAGCCCGTGAGCGAGCTCCGCGTCGAGAACGGCGCGCGCGTCGACCGGCGTGTCGATCGCGGTCCAGCTCGCGGCGGCCGGTATGCGCGCCTCGGCCTCGACGGAGAGCCCCAGCCTGCGGCCGAGCGGCGCTCGGGCCCCCGCCATGACCACGAGCTCGTCGTCGATCTCGAAGTCGCGCGTCACGTGGTGCTCCTGACGCAGCCAGTACCCCACCGAGCCCGCGAGCTCGAGCGGCCCGGCGTCGACGGCAGCCAGGATGGTCGGCGAGAGGACCCAGCGCGGGCCGGTGATGAACTGGCGGGCCTTGCCGACCGGGATCGTCGCCCCCAGAGATCCCGCGATCCGCAGGCCGCCCGACAAGAGCGGGACCTTGAGGGTCAGGCGGGGGTCCGCCGCGCCGATCACCCCTCTCGTCGAGAAGTCATCCTCCGCCGCGGCCGCGGAGAGGCTCGCCTCCTGGAGGATCTGCAGCGGGACCACGACGCCGAGCTCCATCGCCTGGAAGAGCCCCAGAGCGACTGCCAGGTCGATGCCGAGGGCCCTGGCGACGATCGGCTCGCGCGTGCCGTCGTGCTCGATGCTCAGCGGCCGCGAAGCCCAGTTGGCGAAGGCCCCGAGCGAGAGGGCAAGGTGGCTCGGAACGGTGGGCCGGTCCAGGGACGCCCAGGCCGTGGCGCTGGCAGCCGGATGGAAGAGCTGCACGTCCATCGCGTCGGCGGGGGTCTGACCGGCTTCCTGCGCATGCACCACCGCAGGTGCCCACAGAAGCAGGAAGGTCAAGGCCGAGGGACGCACGAGGCGTTCCAGCAAGGTGCAGGGATTGTATCGAGGTCCGCGGAAAGCGGAAAATATTAGTGCGCCAGCTCGCGGGCCTGGGCTCGGGACCTCTTGATCAGGTCGAGCCCGGCCGGGGACGCGGCGGCCGGCGAGTCGGCCAGGGCGGCGCCGGCTCCGGAGAGGCTCTCCGCAGCCCGCTGGATCCGCTCGCCCTCGACGCCGCCGAGGGCAGCCGCCTGTGCCGCGAGGGCAGCGGCGCGACCCGCGAGCCCCTGTCGGGCTCCACCCGTGTCGCCCGACTCGAAGGCGCTCATCGCCGTGGCCATGCCTTCGGAGGCCTCGACCTCGGCCAGAGCCGCCATGACCTCGCGATCGCGGCCGCGTTCCACCTCGGCAACCCTGTCGGTGACCGTCACGCCGAGATCGGCGCGGCCCTCGACGACCCTGCGCGCCCTTGCGTCCTCGAAGCGCAGGGTCACCGCAGCGGCGGGCATCGGGCCGATCGCTGCCGGGTCCATGGCCAGCCGGACCAGGACCTTGCGAGATGAGCGGGCGGGCAGATCTCCCACGCGAATCGTGACTCCGGTCGCGGTCCGCTCGAACATGTGGCCCGACACGTCGACGACTCGCGTCCCGGCGGCGGGAGTGATCTCGATCACGGCCGCGCGCGCGACGGTCCTGGACAGGTGCTCGAGCTCCCGCGTGAAGGTCAGGGCGAGCTCGCTGCCCTCGCGCAGGTAGTAGTAGTTGCCCGCGCCGGCATCCGCGAGGCCCATCATCAGTCGCTCGTTGAACGCCAGGCCCACGCCGATGGTGGACAGCGTCACTCCCCGCTCGGCTGCGGTCCGTGCGATCGGGTCGAGGTCGGCGCTCGTGGTGCGGCCCACGTTCGCCTCACCGTCGGAGATGAGGACGATCCGCTGGGCACGACCTCTCTGGGCCGCCGGCCCGAGGAGCTCGGCGGCGCGGGAGAGACCGCCGTCGAGGAACGTCGAGCCCTCGGCCATCATCCCGTCGATGGCCCCATGCACCATGGCCGTGGCCGAGCCGCCGGCGCCCGGATCGATCAGGCCGACCTGGACGGTCACGTCGCTGGCGTACGAGACGAGCGCGACGCGGTCGCCGGGTCGGAGCAACCCGACCAGACGGTGGGCGGCCGCCCTCGCGGCCTGGATCTTCTCGCCCGCCATGGAGCCCGATCGGTCGATGACCAGGGCAACGTCCACGGGGACCCGCTCGGTCGATCCGCCAGCCTCGCCGGCCTCGAGGGCGACGTCGAGGGCGAGGTCCCCGGGCCCTCCGGCGAGGACATGGCTGGACCCGAGCGCAGCGGTCAACGTGACGACGTCGCCGACCGAGAGCTGAACACGCGATGAGCCACCGCCCGCCGAGACGACAGCCGGGGTCTTTCGCGGACCCGCCGGGAGGAAGGCGGCCATGCACGCCCAGGCGGTGAGGAGGCCTCCGATGGCGAGGATTACCCATGTCCGGTGTTTCATGGGAGCCCATAGACGGCCCTGGCGCCTCGAGGGTCTAGGTGGAACCCTCCAGGATCCTCGCCAGCTCCAGGGTGCGGGCGTTGTCGGGCACCCGGGACAGGAAGCTCCGGCGCCAGTCGGGATCGGAGATCCGCGCAGCACGGGCGAGCAGGCGGTCACGGGCCTGCAGGGCAGCGGCACGGGCCGCCGCCCGGTCACCTGCCGCGTCGAGGGCCTCGATCAGCGCGAGGCGCACCGAGGACTCTCCGTCCTCGAAGCCTCCCTGCGCATCGAGGAGGTCCGTCGCCTCACGGGCCGCTTCGAGCGCGGCCTGCGCCTGGCCCTGGGCTCCGAGCGCCCTGGCGAGACCGGCGAGCGCGAGACCCTTCAGCGCGGGTTGCTGCTCGAGAAGCAGGATGGCGGCCCTGGCCTCCTGTTCGGCGCGCGCGAGGTCGCCCTGCTGCCGCGCCATCGCCGAAAGGTAGACGCGGCTCGCCCCCTCGATCCGAGGGTTCGAGACCTGGGCGCCGGTCTCGACGGCCCTCTCGGCGAAGGACCGACCCTCCTCGAGCCGACCGAGCGCGACGAGGACGTTGCCGAGGTTGTGCAGCGCGTACGCCTCGGTCGAGCGCAGCCCGAGGCGCTCCGTGATCGCGAGCACCTGGCGCAGGTCTCGCTCGGCGTTGGCGAAGTCGCCGAGCTCGGCGCGGGCGTAGGCGAGGTTCGTCCTCTGGCTCGAGGCGTTCCGGACGTCGCCGGTCCGCTCGAAGCCCGCGAGGGCCGCCTCGCTGTGCGCGACGAACGAGCCGAGGTCGCCGCGACACAGCTCGCGCATCGCGTGGCCCCAGTGCCGCCAGGCGACCGCGACCGGATCCGCCCGCTCCTCGTCGCCCACCAGCCCATCCACTCGCCCGAGGAGGCTGTCGGCGTCGTCCGTACGCCCCGACGCGAGAAGCTGCGCGAGGCCCCGGCATAGCGCGGTGACCTGCGCGCCGAGGGCGGTGGGCTCGGCGGCGGCGGTCGCCGCCTCGTCGAGCCACCCTCCGGTGCCCTCGGCGTCGCCCATGTTCGAGGCGGCGCCGATGAGCTCCGCCAGCGCGAAGAACCACGCGTGGGTGCCCCGCCGGAGCGAGCCCGCGGCCCGGCGTCCGGCGTCGAGCGCGGCCCCGAGCTCGCCGCGCCAGCGGCGCACCTCGGCCTGCACGAGCCAGAGAGCGCCCGCGGTCTCGGAGTCGGGATCGAAGGCCAGCGCTCGGCTCGAGAGGTCCATGGCGGCGCCGAGGTCGTCACCTTCGAGCGCCTGCTGGGCCGCACGGCAGTACCAGCGAGACGCCTCGACGGGCATTCCGCCCCGCCCGAAGTGCTCGGCGAGGACGATGGCATCGATATGCCCGACGCCCTGCAGCCATTCGCCCGCGAGCCGGTGACCGAGGGTGCGATCGGCGTCGGTCAGCGTGACGTAGGCGGCCTCTCGCACGAGCGCATGCCGGAAGACGTACTCGGTCTCGCCCGGCAGCGCCGCCCGCGCCCGCCTGGTCACGAGCTCGCAGGCCTCGAGCCGCCCGAGCTCCTCGCGGGCGCCTGCACCGACTCCCGTCTGCAGGCCGCCCAGGAGCGCCACCACTCCGCCGTGCCAGAAACGCTCCCCGAAGACGCTGGCGGCGCGCAGGACGCGCCGCGCCTCGGAGCCGAGCGAGTCGAGGCGCGCCTGGACCATGCCGACCAGCGACTCGGGCAAGCGCCGCTCGGGACCGTCCGCCAGGGCGCGGATGAGCTCTTCGAGGTAGAAGGCGTTCCCCTCCGCGCGCTCGACCACGCCCGCCACGTCCTCGTCGGAGACGCCAGGGCCGAGAACCTCCCTGACGAGCTTCTGGCTGGCTCGTCGCGTCAAGGGACCGAGAGCGACCTGGTGCGGATGGCGTTCCTTCCACAAGCCCGGGAAGCGGTCGTGCACCTCCGGCCTCCCCAGCGCCAGCACCATGAACGGGGCGTCGCAGAGCCGGCGCAGCGCGAAGTCGACGAAGCGCACCGTCGGCAGGTCCCCCCAGTGCAAGTCCTCGAGGACGAGGAGCATGGGCCCCTCGCCGCACTCGGCGGCGAGCCACTCCTCCCACGCCGCGCGCATCGCGTCGCCCATGAGCGCCGAGTCCCGCCGAGCCGCCCGAAGGCCCTCGCGTTCGTCATCGGGGAACGGCACGCGCGCGAGCTCGCCGACGAACTCCACGCGACGCTCGAGCGCATCGGCGTCGGTCCGACCGGCGCGAGCCACCTGGGCGCGGAGCTTGTCGCGCTGCCGTTCCGGCTCCTCACCGCTCTGGATGCCGGCACACCTGCGCACGGCCTCCGCGAGGAGCCCGAAGGGAGAGCCGAGGCTCATCGAGTCGCCACGCCCGATCAGCACCTGGCCCCCGAGACCGCTCTCCGCCAGCCGCCGGAGCAGCTCGTGACGAACGCGCGACTTGCCGATGCCCGCGGGGCCCGTGACGAGCGCGACGCGAGAGACGGGCTCCGAGACGCACTCCTCGTACAGCGCCACGAGCGTCCCTACCTCTCGCTCACGACCGACGCACGTCGTGGGACGGCCGAGCAGCCGCCGGGAGGCCTCCTGGATCTCGCGCTCGCCGCGCAGGCAATCGTCCACTACCTCGAAGGCGGGCCCGAGCAGCGCCGCGGTCGGTCCGTGGACGCGGGTCGTCCCGGGTCGTGCCAGGCGCAGCGCCGCCACGCCGTCGTCGATCACGCGCCCGACTGGGGTGAAGCCCGAGACCTCTGTGAGCCCCATCGCCAGAGCCATCGGCGCCTCCGGGAACGCACTGCGCATCGCCAGCGCGCATCTCGCAGCGCGGGCCGCCTCGTCGGTCGGCACTCCGGTGCCGGCGAAGACGGCGATCGCCGTGTCGTTCGCCAGGAACTCGAGCCGACCGCCCCTCGACTCGACCGCCTCGCAGAGCGTGCTCTCCGCGGTGACGACCCTCACCGGCTGAGTCAGGGACATCGTCTCCTCGGCGTCGCGCAGGCCCGCGGCGAGCACGACCCAGACCACCCGCCGCTCGCGCGCGGTCAGCGCAGGAACGGCAGGCGGCCGGGAGGCGCGACCGGGACCATCCAGATCGCCCAGTGCGTCGATCACCTCGACGATGACCGCGGCGCTGGCCGGCCGCCGGTCGCGCTCCTTCGCCAGGAGGCTCGTGACGAGATCGGCGAGCGCTGCGGGAGCGCCCGAGCGAAGCTCCGCGAGCCCCGGAGGATCCTCCAGGAGGATCTTGGCGAGGATCGCGGTGGGATCGCCCGCCCGGAAGGCCCTTGCTCCGGTCAGGCACTCGAACAGCACGCATCCGAGCGAGAACAGGTCCGTGCGCTCGTCCAGGTCCAGAGCACCGAGCGCCTGCTCCGGCGACATGTACGCCCAGGTCCCGACCAGCGCTCCCGTGCTGGTCACAGGTTCGTCTCCCGCGGCTTCGCGCGCGACGCCGAAGTCGAGGACCTTGACGCGCGGGGCTGAGCCCTGGGGAAGCAGGAGGTTCGAGGGCTTGATGTCCCTGTGGAGCACGCCTTGCCGGTGCGCCTCTCCCAGCGCCTCGGCCACGCGTCTCGCGAGGGCGACGCTCTCGCCGACACCGAGCGGACCGGCCCGGAGCCGGCTGGAGAGCGACTCGCCCTCGAGCCACTCCATCGCGAGGTAGCCCGAGCCATCGAGGGCCGTACCGTGTGCGACGTAGCGCACGATCGCCGGATGCCGCAGGCGCGCGAGGATGCTCGCCTCGCGAGCGAAACGCTCGGCTCGAGCGGCGTCCCCGCCGCTCGCCAGCTTGAGCGCGACCGTACAGCCGTCGAGACGGTCGCGCGCCCGGTAGACGCGCCCCATCCCGCCGGCGCCCGCCTCGCGCTCCACCTCGAACCGGTCGGCGACGACGTCCCCGAGCCGCATGGCTACGGTGGGTCCCCCAGGTATCCCGTCACCGTCTCGTACGAGCGTCGGACCTCCTGGGCCGAGACCGAGCTCGCTTCGGCGACGGACGCGAAGCGTCGATCCATGGCTCCCTCGGACCGAGCGACCGCGGCGGCGAGCTGGACCTCCGCGTTCGAAGGAGGAGGGCCGGTCGCCGCGAGGACGGCCGTCTGCCGCCAGACGACCTCGGCGCCGGTCCAGCCCTTGCCGTCGCGCGCCATGACGGCCACGGCGATCGCGCCGAGCTGGATGGGCAGCCCTTCGGGCACCACCAGGACACGGACCGCCGCGGCCTGGCCGTCGGCCAGGAGCGCGCGCGCCGCCGCCTCTGCCCTCGGTAAGGTCGCCTCGGGCGGCGTGGCGATCGGAGCCTCCAGCTCCGCTTCGATCCGGACTCGATCGGGATCCGCGAAGTCGAACCGGCGCGCCCGGACGCCCCCGAGGGCGGTCGGGTCGGCCAGAGGGCCTTCGGACCGTGCCTCACGCGCGCCCAGGTTCAAGAAGTCGTCGAGCGCCGCCCGCTCCTCGCTGCATGCGACGCAGGTCAACGAGCACACCCACAGCAGGCGAAGCCGCACGATTCGACTATACTGCGCCGCGCGATGGTCGGAACCAAGGTCGGATGCGCCGGCTTCTCGATCCCTCAGACGAGGTACTTCAGGGAGTTCTCGCTGGTGGAGATCCAGGAGACCCAGCTCGGCGTCCCGGGCGAGGGCACCGTGCGCCGCTGGAAGCGCGAAGCGCCCGAGGGCTTCGAGTTCACGATGCTCGCGCCCCGAGATGGGATCGCTCCGGCGTTCGGCGGAGCCCAGACGAAGGAGACGAAGGCTCTGTTCGCGGCGGTCCTCGCCTTCGGCCGGTCCCTGGCCGTCGAGGAGGTCGTGTTCCTGTCGCCGGCGGACTTCGCTCCTTCGCGGGCTCACCGCGCGACGATCGGGGCGTTCTTCGCCAAGGTCCCGAAGAAGGGCCTGACGCTCGTCTGGGAGCCGCCGGCTTCGTGGTCCCCGTCCGAGGCGGCCGCGGTCGGCTCCGACAGCGATCTCGTGGTCGCGGTGGATCCGCTGGCGAACGCCAGGTTCGACACGGACAGGGCGTACTTCAGGATGCCCGGTCCCGCCGGACGCCGCTCGCGCTACGAGGACGCTGCGCTCTCGGACCTGGCCGCGGCGTGCCGGAAGGTCCGGCGGTGCACCTGCATCTTCGCGAACGCCGACATGCACTCGGACGGCAAGAGGCTCAAGGCGCTCCTGAAGCTCCCCTGAGAGCCGCCAGCGCTGCCATGAAGTCGGGCGGCGGAGCCGTCTCGAAGCGCAGGCGCTCGCCCGTCCGGGGATGCGCGAAGCCGAGCACGCGGGCGTGAAGCGCCTGGCGACCGAGGGCAACACCCACCCGGCGGAGGCGCTCCTCTCGCGGCGGCCGGCCGTAGAGCGGATCGCCGAGGAGCGGCCAGCCATGGTCCGCGAAGTGGACGCGGACCTGATGCGTCCTTCCCGTCTCGAGGCGCGCCTCGACGAGCGCGGTGCCGTCGAGGCGCTCGATCACACGGAAGTGGGTGACCGCGCGCCTGCCACGGGAGACTCGCGAGCTGAAGCGCTTGCGGTCCGTGGGATGCCGCCCGTGCAGCGTCTCGAAGGTGCCCGAGTCGGGCGGATTGCCCACGACGATCGCCCAGTAGAGGCGCTCCACGTCGTGCGCCGCGAAGCGGCGGCCCAGCTCGTCCCGCGCAAGCTCGGTTCGCGTCACGACCATGACGCCGCTCGTGTCCTTGTCCAGGCGATGCACGATGCCCGGCCGGAGAGGATCCTGCCCCGGCAACCACGGGTATCGGTGGAGGACGGCGTTGACGAGGGTGCCGCCGGCATGCCCCGCCGACGGGTGGACGACGAGGCCGGCAGGCTTGTAGACGACGACCACGTCCGGATCCTCGTACAGGACGTCGAGCGGCAGCGGCTCGGGCAGGGCGGTCGTCGGCGCCGGAGCGGGCGGCCTCGCGGTCACGCGCGCGCCTGCTCTCACCCGCAGTCCGGGCCTGTCCGCCACGACCCCGTCCAGATCGACGTGCCCATCCTCGATCCAGCGCTTGATCCGGGCTCGCGGCGTCGGCGGCTCGACGTGCGCCGCCACGACGACGTCCAGGCGCGAGCCGCCCTCCTGTGCGGGGACCTCGAACTCGATCGGGCGGCGAGCTACCAGAGCTTCGACTTCACGTGGCCCTTGTGCTTGACGAGGATGTCCACGATCGCGCGGTCGTAGAAGTTCTTCGAGTACAGGTCGGAAGAGACCCGGCTCTTGTACAGCGCGCGCCCCTCCTCGATCTCCTCCGACAGGGCGTCGAAGAGGTTGTCGTCGCGGATCCCGGCGAGGATCTTGTCCTCGTTGTACAGGGAAAGATCGGAGCTGATCGCGCGGGCCAGTCTGCGGGCGGCCTCTTCGGTCTCGATGAGCGGCATACCTTCTTTCGTCCTTGTCTGGGGCAGCATGCTCGCAAGATCCTTGCGGATTGTCAAAGAAGGACCAGGGGGTGTACCTTGGCATGCCCTCTAGAGTCCGAGGAGGAACCCTTGAGACAGACTCCGTGGCTTTGCCTGTTCTTCGCGGCCTGCGCGCTGGCTCTCTCCACCGCGGGCTGCGGCGACGACGACGACAGCTCGACCGACGGCGACGCCGATGTCGACGTCGACGCGGACGCCGACGGCGATGCCGACGAGGTGGCCGGAGACGAGGCTTGCGGGCCCGAGAGCTGCCCCGACCCGCCGAGCTGCGACGACGGCCAGGTGCTCTCCTGCTGCGTCTGCGTGCGGCGCCAGGACGAGTCCCATCCCCTCGCCCGCACGCCGTGCGGCGCCGTGGACGACGACTGCGGCCCGGGCGAGCCCGACCTCGGCTGCTTCCAGCCCGACGGCTACCGCGTGGCCGGCGACCCACAGGACGTGATCGTGTACGGCGTGACGGACATCTTCGGCAACGGCGTCGACGCCGACGACATCAGAGTCGAGATCTTCGAGCCCGGCGGCGACTGCGGGGACGGCCCCGGGACACTCCTCGCGACGACGACGGCTCTCGTCGACGACTGCGTCGCCGCGCTCGGCCAGGAAGAGTGCCAGGAGGAGGACCCCGACGACGAGGGCTCGTTCCGGGACCTCGGGTACTTCGAGTTCACCGAGACCGTGCCGACGGAGACGATCCTCGCGCTTCGCACCTCGGGCAACCCTAGCCTGTGGAAGCCGCTCGTCCTGTACAACCTGTACTTCACGAACGACGAGGTCAGCGAGGGAAGGGTCTTCTACGAGGCGAGGGTCCTGTCCACCGACGACTACCGGACCATCCCGGCTTCCGCGGGGATGCCGGCCGGAATCAGCCCGGGCAACGGCGCCCTCGCCGGCGAGGTCCACGACTGCGGGGACGCGCGCGTCGGCTTCGCCCAGGTCGCGACCGACCCGGCGCCGCCACAGCCCTACTCGATCACCTACTTCAACGACAACCCGGACGACCCGCTGCCGATCTCGAGCCGCACCGAGGGTACGAGCATCCTCGGGCTGTGGGCGTCGCTCAACCTGCCGCCGGGCCCGGCCAAGGTAAGCGCCATCGGCTTCGTCGGGGACGGGATGGTCTCGCTCGGATGGTTCGACGTCTGCGTCTTCGCGGACACCGTGTCGGCGGTCACGCTTCGCGGCCCGCGCCCGCAGCAGCTTCCATCCGACTGAAGGCCCGAGCGAGGCCCGATCGACCTCCGGTCTCGACACCCATGCACCAACCGCCGGGTGGCTACCGCTACAGCGTCGACTCGCTGCTCCTCGTCGACTTCGCCGCGACTCGCCGCGCCAGGCTGTGCCTCGACCTCGGGACCGGCAGCGGCGTAGTGGCGGTCGAGCTCGTCAGACGAGGCGCCTGCGAGCGAGCGGTCGGGATCGAGGCGCAGGCCGAGCTCGCCCGGTGCGCGCGCAAGAACGCCGACGAGCTCGCCGGACGGCTGGAGATCGTGGAGGGGGATCTGAGGCGCATCCGCGCCCACGTGAAGCCGGGCAGCTTCGACCTCGTCGTCGCCAACCCTCCCTATCACGCCCTGGCGACCGGCCGGCCGAGCCCCAGGCCGGAGCGGGCCGCGGCCAGGCACGAAGAGAGGTCCACGCTCGCCGACTTCGTCGGCGCCGCGCGCTACGCGCTCGGACGCGGCGGACGGCTCTGCCTCGTTCTCTCGGCCATGCGCCTTCCAGATCTCCCCGCCGTCCTGCGGTCCCGGGGCCTCGAGCCCAAGAGGCTGCGGCTCGTGCACCCGAGGTCCGATCGTCCGGCGAAGCTGGTCCTCTGCGAGGCGCGCGCCGCGAAGCCGGGCGGCGTCATCATCGAACCGCCGCTGTTCCTGGCCTAGATCTCGACGTCCGGATCGAGGACGTGCATCACCAGGCCGGTCGGGACCTTCGGGTAGAAGTACGTCGACTTCTGGGGCATCACCTCGCCGGCCATCGCCACTTCCCGGACCTGGCGCACGGGGGTCGCGTTCATCAGGAAGAGAACGGAGCCCTCCTTCTGGAGAATGCGCCGGACCGCTTCGTGCGTGTCCTTCACGTAGACGAGGTTGGTCTGAGCCGCCTGCGCCGCCTGGTCGATGCCGAGCATCCCCTCGAGGATCGCTCCGTGCAGGACGGCGACGTCGCAGCGCCACAGGGCCTTGGGCCGCTCCCTCAGGCCCGGGATGCTCGCGGCGCCGACGTCCTCGCGCAACGACAGGATCAGGGAGTTGCCGTCCGGGAAGACCGCCGCGAACGTCGGGGTCCGGTCGCGCCCGTCCGCCATCGTCCTGAGCAGCGCGGTCAGGTCGTGCGCCTGGCTCGAGAACTGGTTGAAGTACGGGGCCGCCTTCTGCGACAGCGTCGATGCGTCGATCTGGACCCCATGCACCAGCCGGTGGGTGGGCAGGACCAGGAGGCCCGGGTCGTCCTGGTTGACGAAGTACGCGAGCACCCATCGATGCGCGGCTCGCTCGGGTGCCGGCGGCCGGTCGGAGGCAGCCCGCGCGGCGTCGACCTCGCCTTCGAAGCGCAGCGCGGTCTCGTACCGGTGATGGCCGTCCGCGATCAGCACGGGGGCCCTCGACAGGACCTGGACCGTTCGCTCGAGCGCCGCGCGGTCGCTCACCCGCATCAAGCGGTGGCGGATCCCGTCCTCGGTCTCGAGCTCGGCCAGGTTCTGCCTGGTCTTCGAGAGCGCGTGGTCGACGGCGTGCTCGGGATCGGAGTACAGGACGAAGACGGGCGAGACGTTCGTGCGAGTCGCCACGAAGAGCTTGAGACGATCCTCCTTCGGTCCCGAGAGCGTCCGTTCGTGGGGCAGCACCTCGCGGGCCTCGTAGGCCGAGAGCCTGAGGAGCGCGAAGAAGCCCTTGCGAACGACCTCCGAACCGCCGCCGGGCGCGGAGAAGGCCTGGTGGTAAGGCAGGATGACGGCCTCGTCGTCCGGTGCTAGCACGCCGGTCTTCGTCCATTCGGAGAGCAGCTCGGCCGCGTGCGCGTACTTCGAGTCTCCCTCGCCCTCGGGCAGGTCCACGTGCGCGACGTTGTGCGGCGACCGCTCCCCGAGGGTCTTCCGGTCGGCCGGCGAGATCACGTCGTACGGGGGGGCGATCACTCGCGCGAGGTCGTCCTTGGCGAAGCGCAGGCCACGAAACGGGGCGATCTTGGGCATCCTATCTTCCTTCTTCGATCCGGACGGACCCCCGCCGCAGGATCCGGATGGGCGTCTCGGTCGCGTCCACGACGGTGGACGGCGGCCCTCCGGGAGCCTTCCCCGGCACGATGACGCCGATCGAAGGTCCGAACGTGCGCCTGACCTCGTCGTCCCGGGTCGTTGGCGGCTGCCCGCTCGCGTTCGCGCTCGTCGCGGTCATGGGTCGGCGGAAGAGTCGCAAAAGCTCCGCCGCGGGGCAAGGTCCGGGGACTCTCACGCCGATCTTTCCGGTCCCGCCGCAGGCGAGGCTGGGAACCTCGGGACGAGCCTCGAGGACGATCGTCAGGGGCCCGGGCCAGTGCCGCGCCATGAGCGATCGGGCAACGTCGGGAATGCTGACGACGAGCTCCTCCAGCGCCGCCTCGTCGGGTACGAGGATCGGCACGGGCTCGGTCGGGGCGCGTCCCTTGACCGCGAACAGCCGGGCGAGCGCCCCTTCGTCGAGCGCGTCCACCGCGAGGCCGTAGCTCGACTCGGTGGGGATCGCGACGATCTCGCCACGCCTCAGCGCCTGGGCAGCCAGGTCGAGGACGTCCTTCACCGAGCGCGCTCGCGATCGATGGCGCGCCTGCCGATGTCGGAGCGGGCCCTCTTGCCCGTGAAGCGAATCTCGCCGGCGGCCCGGTAGGCGCGCTCGGCGGCGTCGGTGACACAGGAGCCACGGGCCGCGACACCGAGGACCCGCCCACCGGCGGTCACCACTCTGCCCTCCCGGTCGCGCTTCGTGCCCGCGTGGAAGACCGCGACGTCCTCCATGGCGGCGGCTCGATCGAGCCCCTCGATCGGATCGCCTCTGCGCACCGTGGCGGGATAACCCTCGGCGGCGAGCACGACACACAGGGCTGCCCCCGGCCGGACCCGGAGGTCGGTGCGCGACAGGTCTCCTTGGGCCGATGCTCGGAGCGCCCCCGCGAAGTCCCCTTCGAGCCGCATGACCAGCGCCTGGGTCTCCGGGTCGCCGAAGCGCACGTTGTACTCGAGCACCATGGGCCGTCCGTCGACGATCATGAGCCCGATGAACAGGGCGCCCGTGAACGGCGCGCGTTCGTCGCGCATCGCCCGGACCGTGGGCTCGGCGATCTCGCGCAGGATTCGAGCCCGCATCGCCGCGTCGACGACGGGAGCCGGCGCGTAGGCCCCCATGCCTCCCGTGTTCGGGCCGCGGTCGCCGTCCTCGAGCCGCTTGTGGTCCTGCGCCGGATCGAGCGGAAGCACGCGCTCGCCGTCGCACAGGACGTGGAACGAGACCTCCTCGCCGAACAGGCGGTCCTCGACGAGGAGCGTCCTGCCCGCCTCCCCGAAGGCTCCGCTCATCAGCTCGCGCGCCGCGAGGATCGCCTCGTCCACGTCGTCGCAGACCCTGACCCCCTTCCCGGCAGCCAGCCCGTCGGCCTTCACGACCACCGGCCCGGGGGCGCGGGAGCGGAGCGCCCGTTCGACCGACGGGAGATCCGTGTGGACGCTGAAGGGCGCCGTGGGGATGCCGCTCTTCCTCATGAGCTCCTTCGCCCAGCTCTTCGAGCCTTCGAGGCGTGCCGCGAGGGCGGACGGCCCGAAGGTCGGGACTCCCGCGGCTCGCAGCCGGTCGGCGAGGCCCGCGCAGAGCGGTGCTTCGGGACCGACCACCACGAGGTCGGCGCGGCTCGACCGTGCGGCATCCAGGATCCCGTCCTCTTCGTCAGCGCCTACCGGCAGGCAGCGCGCCACCGCCGCGATCCCGGCGTTCCCCGGTGCGCACAGGACCTCGTCGACACCGGGGCTCTCGGAGATGAGGCTCGACAGCGCGTGCTCTCGGCCGCCTCCACCGACCACGAGGACCCTAGCCATGCTTGAAGTGCCGCCGGCCGGTGAAGAGCATCGCCATGCCGTGCTCGTTCGCCGCCGCGATGACCTCGGCGTCGCGCTTCGACCCGCCTGGCTGCACGATCGCGGTGACGCCGGCGGCGGCGGCCAGATCCGGGCCGTCGCGGAACGGGAAGAAAGCGTCGGAGCCGAGCACGGATCCGCGGGCTCGGTCGCCGGCCTTCTGGACGGCGATCTGCACGGAGTCGACCCGGCTCATCTGGCCGGCGCCGATCGCCACCGTCTGACCGTGACCGCCGTCGGCCAGGCGTCCGAGGACGATCGCGTTCGACTTGACGTGGCGCGAGACACGCCACGTGAAGTCCAGCGCGCGGCGCTCCGCCTCCGTGGGTGGCCGGGCGGAGACGACGCGCGCCTCGGCGAGATCGTCGCCGACGACGTCGCGGTCCTGGGCGAGGACTCCGCCGCCCACCGACTTGAGCTCCAGTTGGGGTACGCCGCCGGAGAGCGGCGGGACCTTCAGGAGCCTCAGGTCCTTCTTGCGCTCGAGGGCCGCGAGCGCTTCGGGCTCGAACCCCGGCGCCACGACCGCCTCCAGGAAGGTCTCGGCGAGAAGCTGCGCGGTCTCGCGGTCGACCTCACGGTTCAGCCCGACGATGCCTCCGAAGGCCGAGACCGGATCGGCCTCGCGAGCCTGGCGATACGCGGCGGCGAGCGTCGCCCCGGTCGCCGCGCCGCAGGGGTTCGTGTGCTTGATGACGACCGCAGCGATCCCGTCGAACGCGGACGCGGCCTGGTGGGCGGCGTCGGCGTCGAGGATGTTGTTGTAGCTGAGCTCCTTGCCCTGGAGCTGCACCGCGGCGGCGAGGCAGCCCCCTTCCTGGCGCGGGAGCGTCCGGTAGAACGCGCCCCTCTGGTGGGGGTTCTCGCCATATCGGAGCGTCTGGACGAGCTCGAGCTCCACGAAGAACGCCTTCGGCCACGCTGAGGGGTCCGGGGAGCCACCGGGCCCGAGACCCGACAGCGTCGTCGCGATCGCGCCGTCGTACGAGGCGGTGTGGGCGAACGCCTTCTTCGCGAGCTCCAGGCGCGTCGCGTCGGACAGCCGGCCGTTCCCGCTCTCGAGCTCGGCGGCGATCCGGACGTAGTCATCCGGGTCGCAGACGACTCCGACCCGGGCATGGTTCTTCGCGGCCCCGCGGATCATCGAGGGCCCGCCGATGTCGATCTGCTCGATCAGCTCGGCGAGCGTCACGCCGGGCCGGGCAGCCGTCTGGCGGAATGGGTACAGGTTGACGACGACCAGGTCGATCGGCCGGCCTCCCTGCTCGCGCAGCTCCTCGAGGTGCTCGGGCGTCGGCCTGGCGAGGATCCCGGCGTGCACCAGGGGATGCAGCGTCTTGACGCGGCCGCCGAGGATCTCCGGCGATCCGGTGAACGTCTCGATGGCCGTCACCGCGAGCCCGGCCCGGCCGAGCTCCGTGGCGGTGCCGCCGGTGGACAGGAGGTCGAAGCCGAGTCGCGCGAGCACGCGCGCGAAGTCCTGAAGACCGCGCTTGTCGGAGACGGAGAGGAGGGCGAGCCGCTCGTTCTTTGCCATCGATCTTCCCGGTGATTGCGCGCTCGGGCGCAGGCCAGGCTCGTAGCCCATCGCGGCGGCGGTTTCAAGCTCGCCGCGGCCTGCCTCGCCGCGGCCTGCCGACGGCCTGCCGCGTCCGCAAGGCACACGGGTCAAGATCGACAGGGCATGGCGCTACGTCGTCGACGTTGCGTTCAGTGGCGTAACCGACCTGCTCGACCGGACATGCGCGATTACGTGCAGCTTGGTGAACCCGTGGCGCTGAGCGAGGAGGACAGCGACACCGAACTCGGGAGCTCGCCCGAGCTCGGTGCTCTCCCCTTCATGAGACTCCCCGAGGACGGAACAGGCCTTCGGACCGTCCTGGCAGGCTCACCTCCGAGGCACCTCAATCTGGACACAAGACACCCTCGCAACGGTAGACCCTCACGAACTCCTCGGCGCATGGCCCGTCAAGGGTCGACTCACAGGCGCCAGGGTGGACTGCCAGGCAATGGACCAAGCTCGTGCCAACGTCACCCTCGCCGCAACACGGGAAGTTCCAGGTCCATCCTAGACATGTGTGCTCGCACGTCGGCCCTCCTGGAAAGGGGACGTCCTCGCAGATTGGCGGCTCCGTCGCGCAGGCGGCGACACAGTCGAAAACCGGCGCAGCATCCACCGCTGCGTCCGCAGGCGCTTCCTGCCCGGCCTCGTCCTGCGGCCCTGCGTCACCACCATCGACGCTCGCGGCATCAGTGGGCCTTTGTTGGTAGCACCCATTCGCCACGGCGATCGAGAAGGCGGCGCCAATCATGCGCATGTCGAGCTTCATGTCTGCACTCCCGCGGGACTTCTACGTCGAACCGCTGGAGGACCCGGAGGGCCCTGGCCCGGAGGCGCTCGTCGACCGCTCGCTCCCTGGCCATGAGCCGCGCGAGCTCCGGCTCCGATCTCTCCCGCTCTTGAAGGAACCGGCTTTCGGCGACCACAGAGGCCGCATCCACCTCGATCCCCTCGCCGGCCTCCTCGAGGACCTCGGCAATCACTTCTCGCCGGCCTCGCATCGAGCACGCTCTGGTCTGGCGACTTCGTGAGCAGTACTCCTCGTGGAGCGCCGCCTCCTGAACCAGAACCCCCATCGAAGTGCACCACGAGAGGCCGCGAGTGACCGATACGCTCTCGATCTCTGCAGCTTTTACCACCGAGTGGCCGACTACAACACGGCGGGCCCGGTCGCCCTGGCCGCAGCCACCGTAGAGGCTCGAGGCCACGACCCCAAGAGTCAGCATGAGTCGCATGACGGTGCCGACGGATCGGTCCCTACGGGCCAAGGATCGACGTCCGGGTTGGGCCCGTTCGCATCATCTCGATCAGAGTCCTCCCACGCCCACATCACGTAGCAAGGAATCGACGATCCCGCGGGCATGAATAGGATCTCGGCCTCAAGCACGTACTTCTGGTAGCCCGGGTTCCAGGTGAGCTTCGTCTTCTCGCCCGATTGCAGCACGGACGTGATCTCCTGCCCCAGCTCGTTCTCCAGCCGCAGCGAGATCAGCCCCTCGAACGTCGAGGCGTTGTTGAGCCGGCAAAACGCGGTCGCGACGATCGCATCGGCGTCGGAGGGCATGTTGGCGAGATTCCCATTCGCGTCCGTATAGAGGTTCCAGCTTTGCCCTGGGTCGGCAGCCGTTGCTGTGAAGGAAGCAGAGACCGCTCGATATGGAGCATCCAGGCCCGCGGCGTCGAATCGGCGCATCTTGAACCTGCCCGCTCCCCAGCGCCCATCGATCTCGTCATTGGCTCCGCAGCCGTCGGCCATCATCAGGAGAACCGAGTGCATCCTGCCTGGTTGGTGCGCATGCGCGTCGCTGAAGGTCTCGATCCAGTGCTCCATGAGAAGCGCGGATCCTCCGGCCACGTGAGGCGCGGAGTAGCTGGTGCCAGCGCAGGAGTCCCTTGTGGCCTCGAAGTCGTCGGCGCAGTCCATCGGCCTGTATGCGGCAGAGGGCGCAGCCAGGTCCGCAACCGCTCCCCAGTAAGCCCTCCCATCCGAGGATGTCAGCCAGCATGCGAAGTTGTCGTCGATCGAGCCGTTCTCGGCGGCAGCGTCGAGGCCGGCCACCGATACGCTGCCGAATGCGGCTGCTTCGCTGCTTGTGTTGCAGGTCGGGTCGTAACACGAGACCTCCTGGTTCCCTTGCGCGGCGATCCACAGGATGCCGTCGAAGTAGGCGTCGTTCACGGCATCGACCTGCTCGAGCAAGGGGTCCGTTTCGCAGTCCCATTCACTGGCCGTGCTGTAATTCACGATGTCGACTCCCTCCTGCATCGCAACCTCGGCCGCCTCGTGCGTGTCCGCCTCGGAGTCGAGAAGGATGAAGGAGGCTGACGCTTCGCGAGCGATGCCGGTTCGCTTCCATCGCTCGGTGCCAGTCACCTGCGGGTGCTGTCCGTCTAGGTAGTCGGAGAGCAGGATGCTGGCGACGGCCATCCCGTGCGGTGGCGGTGGCGGCGTCGCGCAGGCGGGCAAGCCCGCCTCACAGGGCGGCGTCCGGCAGTCCCATGTGCTTTCGACTCTGCTGTCCCCCCAGGACCAGTCGTCCAGTCCCTCGTGGTTCGTCGAGAGGCCTCGTGAGGCTTCCACGATTCCCACGTAGATGCCGTGGTCGTTTCGGCTGGAGATGGTCTGACCGTAGTAGTCACCCCATGGGGGGGCCCAGACGCCCCAGTAGTGCGCGACCTGGATGCCGCCCGCATCAGCGCGTATCGCCTGTTGATCGAGGCTCGGAGACAGCGGTCGCAGGCCCGTGCCCTGCACCCAGGTCACGTCCTCGCGCGCGCCCAGTTCACCCAGCAGATCGGCGGGAACTCGCGCGACGAGCGAGTTGTCCAGCCAGTGGCGAACCGTCGCCACGCCTCCGTTCTCCTCGAGCCAGCGAACGAAGCCGTCTTGCAGGGTGAGGATCTCCTCCCCCCTGGCCGTCATGGCCTCGAGGCGGGCGAGGCGCAAGTCGGACAGCTCGAGCGGTGACAGGTCCACGGGGGAGGACGGAAATCGGGGTACCTGGGTGGCCGGTTCACCCGCCACTCGCAGGAAGACCGTCACCTCTGATTCGCCGGCCTCCAGCGCGCGGGCGCGCACCTGATCCACGCGATCCTCTTTCGTTCTCTCAGGCGCGACGGGTCGCGGAGGCCGGGAGCGAACCCATTCGTCGAAGAGCATTCCGGTGGCGTCCTCCACCTTCCGCGTCACGTCGGCCTCGTTCTCGGGCACCCTACGCTCCAGTCGCACGCGGGTCCCGGTCACGGACGTCCCGTCCTCGTCGCCGTACGAGTAATCCTCTGCGAGCACCTGAACCGTGGGATCCGCAAAACCCTCCTGCGTGATGGCCTCGAGCGCCGCAAGGAGCTCTCTGTCGTCCGTCGCACGGACCTCCTCCTGAGCTCGGCCGCGACGATCGACTCGTCGCTCACGAGCCCACACCTCGATGACGTCTTGCCCGTTCAGCTTCGCGCCGAGGTCGACCTGCAAGACCGCGCTGGTAGTCCTGCCCGTCTCGGACTCCGGCTCCGCCACGCAGGAGGCAATTGCTGTGGCGACGATGCTGAAGAAGCCGACTACCGATGCCGCGGGGAGACTAGGTTCGTACTGGCTGGCTGGCTGGCTGGCTGGCTGGCTGGCTGGCTGGCTGGCTGGCTGCAAATCTCGGTCCGCCATCATCTTCCTCCCGACAGGCTCCGCCGTGATCCCAGGCGAACCCCTGAGATGCTTGTAACAAGCGACGCCATCCCGAGAAATGATGTCAATCAGAAGGCAACATCGTGAGTAGAGCACCGAATGTGCGGCTAGGCTCCTGGTAGTCGCTCCCTCCCAAGGGGCACGGGCGCAGGATGCCAGACAGAGAGCAGCGGAAATCGGGGCGAGACCGTCACCAAGTCGTGCGGGCTAGGGCTCGCCGGCGTAGTCCTTCAGTCGCTCGGTGTCGTCGAGGTACTTCAGCTTCATCAGACCACGCATCTCGACCTGACGGACGCGCTCGCGCGTCAGGTTCATTATCTCGCCGACCTCCTCGAGCGTGATTCCGCCGCGGTCCGCGACGTCGAGCGCGCAGGTCTCCGGGAGCTCCCACACCTCGAGGTCCGGGAAGTTCAGCTTGATGGCGCCCGTGTTCGGGTTCACGTCGATGTACAGGTGGTGCTTGCAGCTCACGAAGGGGCACGGACGCTCCGTGTTCACGCACTCGGCGCGCGCTCGGGGCTTCTCGTAGTCCATCTCCGGATACAGTAGGCGCCCGAGCCGGAGCTCCTCCTTGGTCATCCGCTTGATCGAGATGGTCTTCGCCCGCACGCGCCGGCGCCGGCGTCCCGACTCCTGTTCGGCCGGAGCCGGAGCCTCCATCTCGAGCGCCTCGGGCTCCGGCGCATCGTCGCCCTCGCCCAGGTCGATCTCGAGCGTCGCCGGAGCCGCCGCGTGCTCGGGCTCGGCGAGCTCCTCGTCCAGCTCCTCGAACTCCAGCTGCTCTGCCAGGTTCCTCTCCATTCGCTGCCCCTCCTCCCTCTCCCTCGGCTCCCTACGCCTCGCCCTCAAACCGCGACCTTGCGCGCCTCGACCTCGGCGCCAAGGCTGCCCTCGATGTGCTGGAGCTGTCCGATGAGCTGGACGGCCTGCCTCCTCGCCTCCCCGAGCTCCCTCGTGAGCGACCTCGCCGTCTGGATGGCCAGCGGCCCCGAGGCGATCGCTCCCTCGATGCGCCCGAGGAGCTCCTCGATCCTCCGCGCCAGCTCGGCGATCTCGCCCCGAACGAGCACGAACCGCCGCTGGATGTCCTCGATCGTGTAGTCGAGCGACATCATCCGCTTGATCTCGTTGATCTGGCGGACGGTGCCCACGGGGTACATCCCCTGCGAGCCCCGGTGCTTCCCCTTCATGCCCACCCGCACGCTGCGTGGCAGAAGGCCCATCTGCACGTACTTGCGGAACGTGGCCTCGGAGAGGCGGATGCCGCGATCCTGGAAGATCTCGACGATCCTCTGGGACGTCAGGCCCGCGGGGTTCGCTCCCTCGATCGTCGCGAGCTCCGCCTCGTCCAGAAGGCGCATGGCTCGCCTACTCGCCCCGACCCCGCCGGAGAGCGCGTCCTGCGCCTCTCCAGACGTTTCGACTCTCAAGGGAGTCCCGTGTGAAGAATCCACTCAATGGGCAACGTTGGATATATTCTACTCAGTATATTCGTGTCAAGGAAATTGACCCGGCAGAGCGCATGGCGCGACTCCGTGCTTCTCCACCACGTCGGCGCGCGGGCCGGCTGCTATCCTCCGACGCATGTCGACCACCCGGCACCCAGGCGCTCCCGGTCCACTCGAATCGCCCGACGAGGTCGTGCGCGGGCTCGGCGACGTCGGATACGTGATCGATCGGGCCAGCGCGACGGTCGTCTTCCTGGCGCTCCGGCTCGAGCGGCCGCTCCTCGTCGAGGGCCCCGCGGGCGTCGGCAAGACCGAGCTCGCCAAGGCGCTCTCGCTGGTCCTGGGACGCGACCTCGTGCGCCTGCAGTGCTACGAGGGCCTCGACGAGGCCAAGGCGCTCTACGAGTGGGAGTACTCGAAGCAGCTCCTGTACACGCAGATCCTGAGGGACCACCTCGCCGGCATGCTCGAGGGCGCCGGGGGCCTGGCGGCTGCCGTGGAGCGCGTCGCCTCCCAGGACGCGGCCTTCTACAGCGAGCGGTTCCTCCTGCCGCGGCCGCTCCTCGCGGCGATCCGGAGCGAGCGGCCCACCGTCCTGTTGATCGACGAGGTCGACCGGTCGGATCCCGAGTTCGAGGCCTTCCTCCTCGAGGTGCTCTCGGACTTCCAGGTCTCGATCCCGGAGCTGGGAACGCTCGTGGCCCGCCACCGACCGCTGGCCGTTCTCACGAGCAACGCGACCCGCGACGTCACCGAGGCGCTACGCCGGCGGTGCCTGTACCTGGTGCTCGACTACCCGGATCCCGAGCGCGAGGCGGCGATCGTGCGCCTGAAGGTCCCGGGGATGCCCGAAGCGCTGGCCGCGAGCCTCGTGTCGTTCGTGCAGCGCGTTCGCGCGCTGGATCTCGCGAAGCGCCCCTCGATCTCCGAGACGCTCGACTGGGCTCGTGCGCTCTGCCTCTTGGGCGCCGCCTCGCTCGACGCCGAGCTCGTGCGAGAGACGCTCGGCATTCTCCTCAAGAACCGCGAGGACACGGCCCGCGCCCTGGCCCAGGTTCCCAAGCTGCTCGCCTGAGCCGTCCTCAGTGCGCGGCGACGCGCCCGGTCCCCTCCGGCTCCGATCCGAGCGCGGCGAGGATCTCCTCGTCCGTGGCCGAGCTGGCCGGCAGCTTCTCGTCCGCGCTGGACCACGCCCAGAGCGGGGCCGTGTCGGCGCAGCCCAGCGCTCGCTCCTCCTCGCTGCAGAAGATGCGCACGTGCAGGTGGTCGTCGTGCGGGCGGGAGTTGCTCGGACGGTGCAGTATCCACGCGGCGCGTCGGACCAGCTCGAGGTCCGCCCCTTCCCCTTGCGCGAGCGCCTCCTCGATGAGGAGCACCTTGATCCCGTGCGAGCAGAAGATCCACTGGACCTCGACCTCGGAGTCCGTGAGCATCGCCTCGACGAGCGCCCACGTGCGTGTGGTGTCGAGCCGGTAGCGGCGTCCGTCCCGCTCGCCCTCTCCCGTCCGCCTGAAGGCCATGGCGCCGGGATCCGCCGGGCGTCCCGCCGCGTCGCGAGCGAAGTAGAGGACGTCCGCATCACGGCCGGCTCGGTGCGAGCCGTGGCCCTCGATTCGTCCGCCGGCCTCGAGCGACAGGTCGCCGACCCGCAGGTCCGGGCCAGGGCCGAGCCGCCTCTCGACGGCCGCGGCGGCCCGGGTGATGAGCCCCACCATCCGTGCCGTCCCGAACGCCGCCTCGGGGTCGCGCACGACCTTGAAGCCCGGTCCGGCGAGCGGCATTCGCACGCCCGAGCGGAGGTAGCCGTGCGAGGAGGTGCCCACGGACACGCTGCGGCCGGGCGGGACGTTCGGGGCACAACCGGACCCGGCAAGGAGGACCACCGAGAACGCCCACGGTGCTCGCACCGGATCGGATCCTAGCACCGACGGGCGAACGGCGCGAAATACCCGCGCCCCTTGACGCTGGACCGGGCCCATGCGAAAGGGCGCCCGTGGAGATCGAGGGCAAGATCGTATGCCCCAACTGCGGGTTCGAGAACGCCCCCGAAGCGGGGCGGTGCCGGACCTGCCGGATCAAGCTCCGCGCCCACGTGTGCGCCCGGTGCGACGCTGCCGTTCCCGCGGGCAAGGAGACCTGCGCGAGATGCAGCAAGGAATCGACGGACCGCGTCGAGTTCCGCGG
>JACPQR010000058.1 GCA_016190375.1 Deltaproteobacteria bacterium | reverse complement strand
TCGCGATGCCGATGGCGACGGATTCGGACCTGGCTGCGAGTCGGGGCTGGATTGCGACGACACCGATCCGGTGCGCCGCGACGACTGCTCCGTCCTCGAGGTCGGCACGGGCGAGTCGCCGTGGGACCCGGACGCGACCTCCGGGCTCGAGATCGACGAGGACGGCTCCCTCGTCCTGGGCCAGGACATGTTCCAGGACGACTCGGTCTGGATCGCGAACACCGACGAAGGGACGGTGTCCCGGCTCGACGCCAAGACCGGCCGGGAGGTCGGCAGGTATCCATCCGTCATCGCGGGAGGCAATCACTCCCGCCCGTGGAGCGAGGCGTGCACCGGAGGCGAGAACGGGACGGGCAACTGCCCCTCGCGGACTGCGATCGACTTCCGCCGCGACTGCTGGGTCGCGAACCGCGCCTTCGGAAACCAGGGAACGGTCTCGAAGATCGCCTCGCGAGAGGAGGACTGCATCGATCGAAACGGCAACGGCGTGATCGACACCTCGCGTGACGACGACGGCGACGGTCGGATCTCCCCGGGCGAGGTGCGCGGCGAGAACGACGAGTGCGTCCTGTTCACGGTCGACGTCGGCGGTGACAACGGGATGCCGCGGGCGCTCGCGATCGCTCCGACGCTGGGCGATCTGAACTCGCCAGGGGGCCACGCGTGGGTCGGGGCGAACTACGAGCGCCGAGCTTACGAGCTCGACGGAGCCGACGGCCACGTGGTCCGCGCCGTGGACATCCCCCTCAACCCCTACGGCGCGCTGGCGGGCAAGGTCGGAGGTGTCGTCTGGTTCGTCAACGCCGGATGGCAGTCCGACGTGTACGATGACAACCCTCCCTCGATCGTCGCGGTCGACTTCAACACGGGTGAGGTCTCGCCGCGCTACGAGGTCATCTCGGGCATCCCCGGCTGCGTGGGGACCTACGGCATCACGCTCGACGCGACCGGTCGCGTCTGGACGGGCGGTTCGCCCTGCGAGGCCGTCTTCCGCTTCGATCCCAGAGACGAGAGCTGGCTGACGGCCGACCTCGCGGGCCGAGGCAACACTCGCGGCCTCGTGGCGGACGCAGTGGGCCGTGTCTGGGTCGCGCACTCGAAGGTCGACGGCGAGGTCGTCGGCAACATCTCCAGCATCGACCAGGAGACCGGCGGAGATCCCGTGTACTACACGATGCCGACCGGCAAGGTCTCCATCGGCGTCGATCTCGACGCCGAGGGACGGATCTGGACCGTCAATCAGCAAACGAACAGCGCGGCTCGAATCGACCCGGTGACGGGCGTGATCGACGAGTTCCCGGTGGGCCGCAAGCCCTACAGCTACAGCGACTTCACCGGCCACTCGCTCTTCCTGCAGTTCCCCCAGGGCGTCTACACGGGCCGGCTCGAGGCCTGCGGCGACCTCGGCGCGACCTGGCTCTCCGCGAGCTGGGAGGGCGAGGCTCCGGAGGGCTCGGCGGTCGAGGTGAGGATCCGGACCGCCGCGACTCCCGAGGGGCTCGAGGATGCCGATTGGATCGGGCCGTTCGTCGAGAACCCGGCCGATCTGCAGGCGCCCCCCGGACCCGTTCCCGGCGGATCGTACCTCGAGTACGAGCTCACTCTGAGGTCGCTCGACGGCCTCGCCACCCCGCGCGTGCGGACCTTCGCCATCGCCTACGCCTGCGCGCTGCAGTAGTCATACAATCCGCGTTGCTTGACCGCGACCCTCTCGACGGACAGGGTGCAGCTCGAGCCGATCGTGCCCGCGCACGCGGCGGAGCTCGAGGAAGCGCTCTCGGACCCGGAGATCTACCGCTACCTCCCCCTGGAGCCGCGGGAGGACGTCGCCATGGTCATCGACAGGTGTCACCCCTCTCGCGGGCGCCGCTCTCCCGACGGGCGCGAGATCTGGCTCAACTGGGCGCTGCGCATCCGGGCGTCGGGCCGCTGCGCCGGACGGCTCGAGGCGACGGTCGCCGAGGACGGCGTCAGGGCCCGGATCGCGTACCTCGTGGCGCCCTGGGCGCGCGGCAAGGGTCACGCGACCGAGGCATGTCGCCTCGTCCTTGGCCACCTGTTCGAGGGAGAGGGCTGCCGCGTCGTCGAGGCCACGATCGACACCCGGAACGTTCGCTCGATCGCGCTCGTCGAGCGGCTGGGCTTCGGGCTGGTGCGGGTCGTGCCGGACGCGGACTTCTTCAAGGGAGAGACGAGCGACGAGGTGGTCTACCGGATCGTCAGAAGCGCGAGGTCGGGAGAATGACGTCGGCGTTCGCCCAGGCGCGCCGGAACCGCATCTCCACCTCGGAGGCCTCGACGAAGGCATCCTGGGCTCGAAGGCTCTGGGCGAGGCCGATGAGCGACCAGCCGTTCTCGGGGTTCTTCCTGAGGTCCTCGCGGTAGACGAGCTCCGCCTCGCGCGGTCGGCCCGCGGTGAGCAGCACGAGCCCGAGGAGCTGGCGCACGGGCTGGTACCACGGGGGCGGTTCGTCGTAGCGCAACTCGTCCTCGAGCCGGATCGCTTCGCGATGGTGCCCTATCGACTCGTCGATCCTGCCGCGCCTGGCGGCGATGTCGCCTTGCAATGCGTGCCCAGCGATCGCCAGGAGCGGTCCGCCGGGGTTCTGCCCGATGACGACGTCGGGTGGTAGCGTGGCCGCCACGCCGGCCAGCCGTTCCTGTTCCTGCCCGGCCTCGTCGAGCCTGCCGGTCGCGGCGAACGCCATCCCTCGCGCGTAGTGCCAGATACCCATCGTGAAGACCTGCCCCTGCGGGGGGACCGGCTCCGCGAGGATCTGCTGCCACCTGCCGAAGCGCGTCAGCGCAAAGAGCGGAGTCGGCGCGAACATCTCCATCATCGGCATCTCCCGAACGGCCTCGGGCGTCGCGTACCGCGCGAGCTCGCGCGCGGCGCGGATGCAGTCGCGGCTCCGGCCCTCGATGCCCGTCGTGGCGGAGAGGAAGTGGATGTTGTGAGGTACGTACATCATCGGATACACGCCCCTCGGGCGGGTCCGGGCGAGGTAGCTCTCGTCCACCGAGATCGCCCGCTCGTTGGCGATCGAGGCGTCGGCGTAGCGACCGACGCGGACGTAGATGTGGGCTGCCATGTGCACCACGTGACCGGCGCCGGGCATCAGGTTGCCCAGCCGCTCCGCCGACGGGATGCCCCGCTCGGGGTGCGGCGAGGCCTCGATCGCGTGGATGTAGTAGTGATTCGCCCCCGGATGATCGGGGGCGCGCCGGATCACCTCCTCGAGCGTCTCGACCATCTCGAGCGTACCCGGCTGCGGGCGCCCGTCCCGCGTCCAGTAATCCCAGGGCCTCAGGTCCATCAGCGCCTCGGCGAACAGCGTCGCCGCGTCGAGGTCGTCGGGAAAGCGCCGCATGACCTCGCGCATCGCGTCGGCGTAGCCCACGTCGAGCGGCATCCTGTCGGCGAGGGGCGGATCGGCGTATCGCACGGCGAGGGCGTGGATGATGGCTCGCTCCGGCTCGGTCGCACGATCCGCGAGCCGTATCGCTCGCTGGATCTCCTGATACGCTCGCCGATCGCGCTCGCGATCCGCGGGCCAGTTGATGTTCGGACCGAGCGCGAGGGCGGTCCCCCAGTGCGCCATGGCGCAGTCGGGGTCGAGCTCGGAGGCCTGCTGGAAAGCCCGGATCGCCTCGTCGTGGTTGAAGGCGTAGACGAGGCGCAGGCCCTGATCGAAGTAGCGCTGCGCGAGCGGGGAGCTGGTCGTGACCAGGTGCTGGTGATCTCCGAGATCGTCGAACAGCGGCACCTCGGTCACCGGCGCAGCGGCCACGGGCGGTGGCGGCGCACGCCTGGCGCACGCGGCGAACGCGGCGAACGCGATGGCGAAGAACAGACTCGAATTGCGTGGCGACATCGTGACCTCCTTCGGGCGGCCGTCACGACACGTGAGCAGCGGCGGCTCGGCCGCGACGTCGCCGACCGCCGACCCGGTCTGCCTCGCGTCACGCGGGCTCGCGGGTCGGCGGTTCGTCGTTTCTGGCTCTTCTCCCGGATGCCTCAGAACTGGTAGCCGAGCGCGCCGGTGACCGCCCAGTTGTCGCTGCCACCGCCGCCCCTGAGCAAGTCCTCATCGAACGTCGGCCGGTAGGTGAGTCGGGTGTCGACCATGAAGTTCTGGTACGAAACCGAGAAACCTCCACCGAGGGGGACGACGCCCACGTCGTCGTTCTCGCGGACGTCCGACGTGTTGAAGTCGTCATTGATGAGGTCGTAACGTGCCCAGCCGATTCCCACGAACGCGAACGGCTCCAGAGTCCACTCGTCCCTGACGATCGGCAGGTTGAAGCGGACAGCCGCCTCGAGCCCGTTGCGCACCAGCGTGGTGTCGCGATCGAGGCCGAGCGCCGTGATGTCCTGAGCCGTGCCGACATAGGCCAGCTCACCGGCGATCACGCTGCGCGTTCCGATCACGGCCCGCACCTGCCACGACCCGGCGGGCTCCGTCCGATCCCGCATTCGATCGTTCGTGAAGTCGCTCACGCCGCCGCCGATCTGGATCGCGGCGCCGACCGGCGTCATCAGGTTCTGCATCGACTTGTCAGTCTCGTCGGGGAAAAGCTTGATTCGCCAATCCTCCGCGCTTGCCACGCCGGGTCCGAGCCCTGCGAGCAGGCCCGCGACCAGCGTGAGGATGATTCTGATCTTCATGGCTGCTCCTCGTTGCGGGGCGTTCGGTCGCCCCGGTTCTTGCCCATCGGTCACCATGGTCAAGCAAGCGCCGGACCAATGCCGAGCCGGCGCAGGCCCCGAAAAGGGGCGCAAGAGAAGGTTCCGCGTGGTGAATCTAAGCAGCCCTCGAAACTCGGCCAGGCCGGGGAGGGGACTCTTGCCACGCGTGGCGCGCAGGGCGTGGCCTCGCTCCCCATCCACTCGAGATGCAATCTCGACCAACCGCCACGTCGCGGCCTGCAATCGTCCGTTGCGCCGAAAGGGCGCATGAAGAGCATCGAGTCGCGCCCACCCGGCGCGACGAGGATCGCGCCCTCACGGATTCCACCCGGCTTGTCGCGCGGCACGCTTCGTGATGCTCGTCGCCTCGTCTCTTGGCTCTTTCATGGAGGGAATCGATGAAGCCCAACTTCGGAATGAGACTGATCCTCGTCCTCGCTCTTGCCACCGTCGCCGCCCCGGCCTGCCTCATCGCGAGCGACGACGGCGGCGGCGACGACGACGACGACGACAACGGCGGCGACGCCGACGCCGACTCGGACACGGACTCGGACACGGACTCGGACACGGACTCGGACACGGACTCGGACACGGACTCGGACTCGGACTCGGACTCGGACTCGGACTCGGACTCGGACTCGGACTCGGACGCTGACGCCGACGCAGACGCCGGCGACTGCGTTGCCCTCTGCGGCGCCGCCCAGGCCGGCGACTGCACGAGCATCGGCGGCGACTGCGGCGACTTCTGTGGCGCCCTCTTCTCGGTCGAGGACGACGCCGGCTGCTCCGACGAGCGGGAGGCGTACCAGGCCTGCCTGAGCGACGGCGCCGTCTGCGACGGCGACTGCAACGACTCCGAGACCGAGCTCACCGAGTGCGTCGCCACGTACTGCGCCGCGCGGCTGGACGACCCGGACTGCCAGACGCTCCTCGCGTCGTTCTGACCTTCGGTTTGATATCTTCGCACGATGGTGCGCGCGCTCCTCGCCGGCTGGGTCGTCCTCGGAGGCTGTCTGCCGAGCGATCTCGAGTGGACCGTGACCTTCGCGACGCAGGACCTCGCCGACCGCGCCGTCGCAGTCGAGGGCTCCATCCTCGAGGGCGGGTGCGAGGGCGGGACGACCTTGTACTCGGCCACCATCGGCGAGATCTCCGACGACCCGCCGCTGCTCGAAGCCGGCACCTTTGGCTTTGCCGGCCGAGCCCGGAACGTGCAGTGCCAGTGGTACGCGGCGGGATGCAAGACGCTCGAGCTGCCCGCGAGCGACGACGCCGTCGCGGTGATGCTCGATGCGGAGGCCGGCGGCCCGTTCTGTGAAGGCCCGTGCCTCGACGGAGCCTGCGGACCGCCGGGGGCGACCATCTGCGAGGCGGGCCTGGCGGACTGCAACAACGACGAGACGGACGGCTGCGAGGCCGACCTCGGCGCGGCCCGCACCTGTGGAGGCTGCGCGCCATGCGAGGACTACTTCCCATACTGCGCCCTCGAGCCCGACGGCTCGCACGACTGCTCGCCTATCTGCATCACGCCCGACTCGCGGTGCGGGGAGGGCGGATGCACCGACCTCGGGCGCGATCCACGCAACTGCGGCGGGTGCGGCTCGATCTGCCCCCAGCGGGCGAACGCCGACCCGGTGTGCGCCGGTGGAGCCTGCGGCTTCGCCTGCCGCGCCGACTTCGAGGACTGCGACCGCGACTCCTCGAACGGCTGCGAGGCGGCCGGGAGCTGCGGTTAGGCATCTGGTATCCTCTGGCTCGATCCATGTCCAGGCTCGCCGTTCTCCTGGTGCTCGGGATCCCCATTCCCGCGAGCGCGAACCCGCTCGTCGACGATGGGCTGCGGCGCCTCGAAGAGGCCGATTTCGAGGGCGCGGAGCGCGCCTTCGCCGCGGCGGAGTCCGCCTCGGATCTGACGCTCGCCGATCTCGTCGACCTCCTCGAGGCGCGAGCGCTCCTGCACCTGGGGCTTCACCAGCCCGAGGCGCTCGACAGGGATCTGGCGAGGCTGGCATCGATCGACCCGACACACGTCTTCGCGCCGGGCCGCCCCCCCGACCTGGCAATGGCCTTCGCGGCGGTCCGCTCGCGCGTCACCGAGCGCCTCCACGTCGAGGCCGACGCACGAGCCACCGCGACGGGTGTCTCGATCGACGTCCGCGTGGTCGGTGACATCGACGGCCTGGGGCGGCAGGTCCGGATCGCGGCTCGCACCGGCGGCGGGCCGTGGCAGGTCGGCGCGGGGCCGGGCCTGTCGGTCGCTGCGGCCCCCGGTACTTCGGTGGAGTACTGGGCGGCGGCGATCGGTCCGGGCGGCGCCGAGCTCGCCTCCCGGGGCTCCGCCGCTCAGCCGCTCCGCGTCACCGTCCCCGGTGGAGGGCCGCCGGTGCCGATCGCGGCAAGCGAGCCGCCCATCGTGGGGGCCCCGGCGCCGAGAGATTCATCCGTGTCCCGGGAGCGGCGTGGGAGCAAGACCTGGATCTGGCTGACCGTGTCGGGTGTCGTCGTCGCCATCGCCGCCACGGCCGCGCTCGTGTACTTCGTGCGGACCAGCGAGACGCAGCCGACCGGGCCCTCGCTGGACTTCTGATCGCATGACGACCCGACGCGATCGAGATACCGCGCCCGGTCAGGGCGCACTCCTCTCGCGTCCCCAGGCCGCCGAGGGACGTGCCGGTGGGCCTGAGCGCAATCCGGGTTGGGAACCCACGGCGCTCGAGGCCAAGCCCTTCGGAGGGCGGCGCCGGCTCGGCAGGTACGTCCTGTGCGGCGAGATCGCGGCCGGAGGAATGGCGACCGTGATGCTCGGGCGCGCCACGGGACCCGGCGGCTTCGACAAGCTCGTCGCTCTCAAGCTCATTCACCCGCGCTTCGCCCGCGAGCCCGCTTTCGTCGAGATGTTCCTCGACGAGGCCCGCATCGCCTCGCGCATCGAGCACCCGAACGTCTGCAGCGTGTTCGACTTCGGCGAGGTCGACGGCGTCTACTACCTCGCGATGGAGTACCTGCACGGCGAGCCTGCCTCGAGGCTCTTGCAGGTGGTCTCGGAGGCTCCGCGCCAGACCTCGTCGCCCCGCCTGCCGCTCTTCGCCGCGCGGATCGTCGCCGACGCCTGCGAGGGGTTGCACGCCGCTCACGAGCTCAGGGGCGACAAGGGCGAGCTCCTCGAGGTCGTTCACCGCGACATCTCCCCCCACAACCTCTTCATCACGTACGACGGCGGCGTCCGCGTCGTCGACTTCGGGATCGCGCACGCCGCCGACAAGCTTCATCGGACCCTGACGGGCGTCGTGAAGGGGAAGATCGCGTACATGCCGCCCGAGCAGCTCCAGGGCGGGGAGCTCGATCGCCGCGCCGACGTCTGGGCGCTCGGCGTCTCCCTGTGGGAGATGCTGACCTGCACGCGGCTCTTCCGCCGAGACAGCGAGCTGTCCACGATCGACGCGGTTCTGAAGCAGTCGGTGCCGCCGCCGTCCTCCGTCCGGATGACGGTACCGCCCCAGCTCGATCCGATCGTCCTCAGGTGCCTCGAGCGCCGGCCCGAAGGTCGATACGCGACGGCGAGGGAGCTCGGGCGCGATCTCGGCGCGTTCATCGCGTCGACCGGCCGGCACGTCGGGATCGCGGATCTCGCGGAGTGGATGGAGGAGCTGTTCGCGCCAGAACGCGACCGCAAGAGAGCCATGATCGAGCGGGCTCGCGACGGCTCGGTGGCAGTTGAGCAGACGGAGACGGAGCTGATTCCCGACGCCGACGAGGTCTCCCGCTCCGGGCCTCGCACCGTCGTCGAGAAGCACGCGCCTCCCACCGCGCCCGAGCCTGCGTCCGGTTCTTCCATTCCGCTGGCACTCGATGCCCCGACTGCGTCGGCGGTCGTGCTTCCGACCCGGAGGTTCCCGTTCGCGCTCGTGCTCCTGGGCGTGGTCGCGATGGCCGGGCTCGCCATCTTCCTCGGCTCGCGACGCCCGGAGCCCCGGCCCGCGCCGGCCGCGCCCGACCGCGGGCCGGTGAGCCCGCGGCCAGTCGTCCCGGTCGAGGTTCCGGTCGTGGCCCGGCCGACACCCTCGCCGATCCTTCCACCCAGGCCGCCACCCGACCTGAGCCCGAGCAAGCGCGTCGCGCCACGGACGGCGCCGCCGGCGGCGCCCGGTTCGACGGGCGCCCGCGGGGGACGCGCGGCCGATCTCGCGCCGCCGCCGGCCACGCCCCGCTCGAGCCCCGAGGGCGACGCGGATCGTCCGTCCGTGCCCTCCGAACCGGGTTTCGTCGACGTCGCCACCCCGGGCGGGTGGGCCGACGTCTTCGTGGCCGGGGCTCATCAGGGTCGCACGCCAACCCGCGTCCGCCTGCCCGCGGGCCGTCAGACGATCGAGCTTCGACCCTTCGGGGACGGGCCACCAGTTCGGATACCGGTCCAGGTCCCGCCGGGCGGTGGCACGCGGCTCGTCCGCCCGATACAGTCCGAGTGAGCAGGCCCGTGCCCGACGACGTCCTCCGGATCGACGATGAGACCGCGCCCGTCGAGCGCGGCCGCACCTACTCCGGGCTGCGGCTCCTCGTGATGGACGAGCAGGCGGCCGCGGTCCACGACCTCTCGCGCGGCGGCGGCTTCACGATCGGACGCGGCGAGGACAACGACATCCGGATCGACCACTCGTCCGTCTCCCGGCGCCACGCGACGCTCGAGGTCGATCTGGCCACGAGCCGCCTGCTCGTGCGCGACCTCGGGAGCGCGAACGGCACCCGCGTCGCCGGACGCCAGGTCGTCTCCGGCCAACCGGTCGAGGCGCTGCCCGGCGAGATGATCGAGCTCGGGGCCGTATGGCTCCTGGTGCACGACGCCGCGCACCGGGTGGATGCCTGCTCACCCGTCCAGACGGCGGGTCCGCGGATCGTGCTCGACGATCCGGCGATGAAGCGCCTCTTCCAGCTCGTCGAGCGCGTCGCCCCGAGCGAGCTCAGCGTCCTGGTCCTCGGCGAGACCGGCGTCGGCAAGGAAGTGGTCGCGGAGGCGATACACCGGATGTCTTCGCGGTCCCGCGGCTCGCTCCTGAAGCTGAATTGCGGCGCCCTTCCGAGGGCGCTCCTCGAGGGAGAGCTGTTCGGCCACGACAGGGGCGCCTTCACCGGAGCGACCGAGGCCAAGCCGGGTCTCTTCGAGGCGGCCGGTGGCGGCACCGTCTTCCTCGACGAGATCGGCGAGATCCCGCTGGACATTCAGGTCGCCCTGCTTCGCGTGGTCGAGGACAAGAAGGTCCTCCGGGTCGGCGGCCGCGAGCCCCGGCCGGTGGACGTCCGGTTCGTCGCGGCAACGAACCGCGATCTGCGGGCCGACGTGAAGGCCGGCCTCTTCCGGTCGGATCTGTACTTCCGCCTCAACGGCGTCTCGATCATGGTCCCGCCCCTTCGCCAGCGCGTCTGCGAGATCGAGGGCCTGACGGCGCTGTTCGCCTCGCGAGCAGCCGAAGCCGCCGGCCGGCGCGCCCCACGGCTGTCGCCCGAGGCCCTCGCGGTCCTCGAGGCCTACTCGTGGCCTGGCAACCTCCGCGAGCTCAAGAACGCCGTCGAGCGCGCCGTGGTCCTCTGCTCGGACGAAGGCGCGATCGCGCCCTCGCACCTCCCTGCGGAGATCCACGAGCGCTCGAGCCGCCCGACCTTCCCGGGCATCGGCGCCGCAGCAGGGTCGACGTCTCGTGCATCCACGCCTCCGGGCCCTGCACCGCTGCGCGGCGAGGTCGAGGAGCTCGAGCGCCGCCGGATCCTCGCCGCGCTCGAGAGATGCTCGGGCAATCAAACGCGCGCCGCGGAGCTCCTCGGAATGCCGCGCCGCACCTTCGTCAAGCGCCTGGACGCCTACGGCATCGCGAGGCCGCGGAAGAGGAGCTGACGAGAGCCGGTACCGGCCGCATGCGGGCATGAGAGGATGACGCGCCTATGGTCCGACTCGCGATCTGCCTCACCGCGACCTGGCTGGCCGCCACGTCGTGTGCCACGCCCCCGGCCACGCCCCGCGAGCCGCACGCGCGAGCGGCACCGGCTCCCGCCGCCGGGGTGAAGGCCGTATCCGAAACCAAGCGGGCGCCGCCGCCGCTCGAGGTCCCTCAGCAGTCGACCGCGAGCCCCGAGGACGCGGCGTGTGCCGAGGTGCAAATCGGCCTCGACCTCCGGGCGCTGCCCACGGGCACCTCGGACAGCGGGATGAGGATGTTCGTGCTGGGGGAAGCCGACGACCTTTCGAGCAACGCCCCTGCGGGCCCACGCCCGACGATCCGCGTGACGCCGGGCACGACTGTTTTCGCTGCCGCGTTCGGTGGCACGGACGACGCTGACGCCGTGTCGCGATGCGAGCGGACGGTGACGGCGTACCTCCCGACAGCTCCGCGCCTGCCGATCCTCATGGCGCCGGCCGCGCGGGTGATCACCGCCTGCCGCCCCTGTCCGGGGCCGCCGTAGCTCGCGGTTCCGATGGTGCCGGCGGACGGAGTCGAACCAGGGAAACGCGAGTTCCTGAAACCCAAGCGAGACGCGACCTTGCCCGTCATCGTCTCGGAATCGCTCCCGAAGCTCGTCCCGTCCTGTCCCGCCTCGTTCCGCCCGATTCCGTGCAGTCCAGCACGGTCACGGCACCATAGCGGCACCACCTCGGAGCCGTGCTGCTCGCCGAGGTCGAGGAGGGCTCGCGGCCCTCAACGCGAAGGGCGTCGGTGATGGCGGCCGGTAGGTTCCCGAGCCGGATCACGCTCCAACCCACCAGCACGTCCATTGCCGGCCCGGGCACGTGCACGGAATGGCGCCTGGCCGGCGCCGGTGTCCTGATCACGTCCTCGTCGATCAGGAACAGCAAGGACTCGCTCCGAGGCGACGAGGTCCGCCGCGTAGGCGAGTGCCGCGCGGACGTCGGCCACGGTTACGGCGTAGTCGTCGGCCACCTGCTCGACGGCGTCGCCCGCTGCGACGGCGCCTACCAGGACCTCGACCGGCACGCGGGTTCCGCGAATGACCGGCCGACCACCTTGGACGCGCTCTGAGATCGTGATGCGCTGCTGCCTGCTCATGCTGCCTGCACAGAAGTCCTCGAAGGGCAGGGTGACGGAGAGGCAGCGCCGCGTCAACTCGCCCCGACCAGTCTGGCCTCCCCGTGACGCGGTCCCTGCTCGGCGGCGATCCGCTGGCGCCGCCGAGTGACGTGACCTGCCCAGTCGCCTCGGGTACGCTCCGACGCGCTCGATGCCCTCCAAGTCCCTTGTCGGCTGGCAGACAGTGCGCACCTCCTCGCTCGACGAGATCGAGGGAGCCCACCGGGCCATCGGGGGGCAGGGGCGCGGGCGTCGCTTCGCCACGCTCCAGTTGAACCACGCCTACGCCGTGCTGGTGGCGTCCCGGTTCCAGGGGTTCTGCCGCGACCTGCACTCCGAGGCCGCGGACTTCCTCGGCAACGCCGTCCAGCCCGCCGCCCTTCGGCCGCTCGCGGTGCAGCTCTTCACGACAAGCCGTCAGCTCGACTACCAGAACGCGCAGCCCGGGAGCATCGGTGCCGACTTCGGACGCTTCTTCATGCCGAAGTTCTGGGACGAGGTCGACAGTCTCGACCCCCGCAGCCCGGGCCGGCGCCAGGAACTTGCTGACCTGAACCGGTGGCGCAATGCCATTGCCCACCAGGACTTCGCCGAGGTCGGAGGAGCGTCGCTCCGACTCGCCCAGGTGCGCTCGTGGCGACGCACGTGCGGTTCCCTGGCCCGCACATTCGATCGTGTGCTGGGCGCGCGCCTCCGTGTCCTGGTGGGTCACCCACCCTGGTGATAGGCTACCCGAGTGGCACGCAAGCAGAAAACGGTCGCCCGGCCTCCGCGCGTCGGAGACGTGGTCGCGTTCGACTTCGGAGGCCTCGACGTCTCGGGGACGGTGGTCGAGGACCGAGGCCACATCGGCGTCGGTGGCCGCCGGCTGCTGCGCATCCGCGTCGAGATGGAGCCCGGTGTTGACCCCATGTTCATCGAGCTGCCGGAGGCCGACCTCCGGATCGTGAAGCGCGTCGCGTAGCCAAGGCAACGGGTGCGGGGCCGCGCCCCGCAGCCGGAAGCGTCCGCACGCGCCCGACTTGTGCTACTCGATCGACCCCGATGGACGAAGCCAGGCTGATCGAGAAGCTCCGGCTCATCGAGGCGCTCTTCGCGGGCGCGACGACCGAGGGCGAGCGCGTCGCGGCTGGGGAGGCGCGAAGCCGGATCGAGCGGCGGCTCGAGGAGCAGGAGCGCGCCGATCCCGCCGTCGAGTTTCGCTTCGCCCTCCCCGACGCCTGGTCCCGCAAGGTCCTGCTCGCCCTGGTCCGCCGGTACGGCCTACGGCCCTACCGCTACCGTGGCCAGCGCCACACGACCGTGATGGTCAAGGCACCAAGGCGCTTCGTCGAGGAGACGCTCTCGCCCGAGTTCGGCGAGATCCTCACGACGCTCCGCCGCCACCTCGACGAGGTCACCGACCGGGTCGTCGCCGAGGTGATCCACCGGGACAGCTCCGAGGCCGACGAGGTCGCGGAGCCCCGGCAGCTCGGGTTCCCGCAGGACGGTGGAGACGGCCGGTGAGGAACCACGCGCAGTCGTGATGCCGAGGAAGGAGTCGCCGAGCAGGAATGTGGTTTCGGAAGATGGCACCGATTGGTACTCATCGGTCGGGAGGCGCCGGCATGAACCACAGGCAGCGCAGGCTGGAGAAGAAGCGGAAGAAAAGGACCGAGAAGAAGCGGACGCGGTCGGGAGCCGCCCGCAAGCCCGGTAACAACCAGGCCCTCATCGGAACGGCTTCACGCTCGCCCTTCGGTCCGTGCGCCCTCAGTCACGGGTGGGACGATGAGGATGGCGTCCCGAATCTGGTCTCGGCCGTCGTGACCCGCCGGCTGCCGGACGGGCGACTTCTCCCGAGCCTCGTCCTGGTGGACCGCACTTGCCTCGGCGTGAAGGACGGGTTCGTGGCGGCTCCTGTCTCGGAAGGCCAGCTCGACAGCTTCTGATTCGTAGCGCTGGCTGGGGACGGGTTCGAGCTTCTCGGCGCGGGTGACGGTGAAGACGAACTCGATGCCCTGGAGGACGACGAGGCCGGGCTGGACGACGAGACTGACGACGCCGGTCAACTGCCATGACGTTCCAGGAAGAGCCGCATGGCTACACGAAGAGCGCCTGGTCGGATCTCCAGGGCGCCAGGAACAACCTGCACGAGCCGGTCGAGACGACCACTGGTCGAGCAATCGCGCTCCCGTTGCGCTACAAGCCCGGGTTGAGGTCACCTCATGAGCTTCGGCAGGAACCCGTACGTCTCGAAGGCGCAGGCGGCGGAACAGAAGGCGGCCAGCGCGCCCGACGAAACATCGCGCGTGCGCGCCCTGCGCGATGCCGCCCACCAGTGGGAGCGGGCCGCCGAGCGCGAGAAGCCGGGCAAGCAACGGACCGAGTACGAAGGCAACGCCCGGCGCAACCGCGCGCTCGCCGATGGTGAGAGTGCGAGCGAGGACCATCAGTGAAGCGCGCCTCCCGGAGCGGCTTCGCCTACCAGAACCGAATGGGCGACACCTACTTCCTCCACGAAGGCAGGACGAAGACCGGCAAGCCTCGTTACTTCTTCGCCAAGACCACAGGCGAGGGTGCCGTCGCCACGATGCCGAAGGGCTTCGAGGTGAGCGAGAGCATCAACGGCGTCGTCTCGGTCCGGAGAAAGATCGCAGGCGCTTCCGCTGTGCCCGAGGAGGACGTGAAGGTCGTCGAGTTGGCGGTCGGCCGGCATTCGCATCTGCGGGGCTACATGGTCCGTGCGCTCGACGACGCGGTCGTCGTGTTCGAGCCATACCCACGCCCGGACGACCTGCGAGACATCGCGCAGCGTCTCGGCGGCGCCGATCGAGTCACGGCCCTCATCGAGAACCGCATGAAGAGGGTGCAGTACGCCCCGGTCATGAAGTTCGAGCGGGAGGGCGATGGCTACCGCGTGCTCCGCATGACGTACCGCGGTAAGGGCGGCTGGTCGTGGCCGCTCGCCACCGGGAAGCTCCGGGAGCTGGTGAAGAGGTTCGTGCGTCACATCAACACCGACGAGTTCTTCGAGCTGACGTGACTCACGGTGACCGAGGACGAGTGCAAGTGGCCGCTGTGGAGGGCCTGGCGCAAGGCGGGCGTCCTCCGCGCCGACCGCAAGGACCCGACCCGACCGATGCGGCCGATCGGGTGGCACGTGGCTCGTCATTCCTTCGCCTCCCACCTCGTGATGCGCGGCGTCTCCCTGAAGGCGGTTCAGGAGCTGCTCGGGCACGATGACATGAAGACGACCATGAGGTACGCCCACCTGGCCCCGGAGGTGCGCCGCGATGCGGTCGCCGTTCTCGACCTCGAGGCCCACGGTCGAGGCGGAGCCCGATCTGACGGCGTCACGGCACCATAGCGGCACCACGACCGCCGAACCCCCGAAAACCACCACCAACCGCGCCAAAACCTGGTGCCGGCGGTCGGAGTCGAACCGACACCACCTTGCGGAGAGCGGATTTTGAGTCCGCCGCGTCTGCCATTTCGCCACGCCGGCGCGCGTCGGACGGAAAGATAGCAGTTTTACTGGCAGGTGTCGGGGTCGTCGAAGATTTCCCAGTCGGTGCGGGCGACCGACCAGTCGTGCTCGAAGGTGTCGGAGAGGGTCTCGATGGACGCGTCGTCGTCGAGCGCGAGGCCGACCTCGCGGTTCCGGTCGATCGAGTTCTGGCTCATGTTGACCGACCCGACGTAGGCGATCCGATCGTCCGCGAGCATCATCTTGACGTGGGCCGAGTACTCGAGCATCCATCGCGGGGAGATTCCTTCGCCCTCGAGGAAGTCGCGGGCGTCCATGTTGTCGGACACCCAGCAGCCATCGGCGAGGATGATCCGCACGTCCACGCCCTCCGCGGCCCGGGCCGCGACGTGTGAGCGGACCTCGCGGTCCTTGAGCTGCATCGACTCGATCGACAGCGACTCCTCGGCGCCGTCGATGAACGCGAGGATCCGCTCGCGCGCGTTCTCCGGCGAGACGATGAGGCGGGTGCAGTCGATGTCCGGCGATCGGCGATCCCAGTCGGCGTCGAAGATCTCCTGCAGGTCCTCCACGTCCTGCGCATCCTCGTCGTACACGTCGAAGTTGCGCTCGCTGGACATGTACGGCTCGAGGAGGTTCCCGGTCGAGATCCAGGCCCGGTCCCGGTCCACGACCATGACCTTGATGTGATAGAAGGGGCCGTACTCCTGATAGACGAACTCGTCGGGCTGGATCTTGGTCTGGGCGCCGGCGTCCTCGAGCGTCTCCCGGGTGCTGTCCCACGTCTCGCCGCCGTCGACGATCACCCTGACGTCGATCTCCCCGGCCCTGCGCGCGAGCGCGTCGAAGACGTCGTTGTTGTCGCCGATCAGGTAGATCGCGACGTCGATCGATGACTCGGCCCCGTTGATGAAGTCGACGAGATTGCCCATTCCCTCGTCAGGCTGCGCGTCGAGCGTGACCGGGACCCGCCGGGGGTCCGTCATCTCGCAGGCCGGCTCGGCATCGGCGTCGCCGTCCGTGTCCCCGTCGGAGTCCGTGTCGGCGTCGCCGTCCGTGTCGGCGTCCGAGTCGCCGTCGGCATCCGTGTCGGAGTCCGAGTCCCCGTCGGAGTCGGCGTCGCCGTCGGTGTCGTCGTCGTCATCGTCGCCCCTTCCGCCGCCGCAACCGACAGGCGCGAGCAGGGCAAGGAGAAGGGCGAGCCTGCAGAGCACTCCTACGTCCATGGCGCGGCCCATAACACGGCGGAAGCCGTGCCCACAATGCCCCACACTGGAGACTCGGAAACCGCTGTCGTTCCAATGGCTTCCGTCCCTGCGACCGGCAAGAACCGGTCGTTTTGGCAATGCCGCAGTGCGGCAACTGAGGTCTCGACATCACGATTCTTCGCTGCTATTGGACCGAGCGCCTCCCCGGCTCCCGGGAAGGACCTACGGCAACCCCACAAGGCACAACGCGAGTCTCGACGCCCATGCACAGCACTGCCTTCACGACGATCAGGACCCTGGCGCGCCGTCTCTGGCTTCCCGCGACGGTGGCCGCCTCACTCTTTGCCTTCCTTCCCGCTGCCGCCCTGGGCGACGAGGAAGGAGAACACCAGGTCGGAGGCGAGGCGCGCATCCAGCTCCCGGACTTCGAGGGCTCGACGTTCCTCGGAATCGACGGCCAAACGCTGCTGAGCTGGGGGCTCGTGGTCTGCGCCCTCGGGCTGATCTTCGGCCTCGTCATCTTCCGGCAGCTCAAGGCGTTGCCGGTCCACAAGTTGATGAGGGACGTCTCCGAGCTCATCTACGAGACCTGCAAGACGTACCTGATCACGCAGGGCAAGTTCATCCTGTACCTGGCGGCCTGCATCGGGGCCATCATGGTCGTCTACTACGGAGGCTTCGTGGGCTTCGGCGTGTCCGAGGTCGCCATCATCCTCCTGTTCAGCCTGATCGGCATCGCGGGCAGCTACGGCGTCGCCTGGTTCGGCATCCGTGTGAACACCTTCGCCAATTCGCGGACGGCGATGGCGAGCCTGCGCGGCAAGGCCTTCCCCCTGTACAGCATCCCGCTCAAGGCCGGCATGAGCATCGGCATGCTCCTCATCAGCGTGGAGCTCTTCATGATGCTCTGCATCATGCTGTTCATCCCGAGGGAGTACGCGGGTGCGTGCTTCATCGGCTTCGCGATCGGCGAGTCGCTCGGCGCGTCGGTGCTCAGGATCGCCGGCGGCATCTTCACGAAGATCGCCGACATCGGATCGGACCTGATGAAGATCGTCTTCCGCATCAAGGAGGACGACGCGCGCAACCCAGGCGTCATCGCGGACTGCACCGGCGACAACGCCGGCGACTCGGTCGGTCCCTCCGCCGACGGCTTCGAGACCTACGGCGTCACGGGCGTGGCGCTCATCGCGTTCATCGTGCTCGCGGTGAGCGAGGCGATGCGGGTGGATCTACTCGTCTGGATCTTCACGATCCGCATCGTGATGGTCCTGGCGAGCGGGGCCTCGTACCTCATCAACGAGGCGATCTCGAAGAGCCGGTACGGCAACGCGACGAAGATGAACTTCGAGGCGCCGCTGACCTACCTCGTCTGGCTCACCTCGGTGATCTCGGTCCTCGCTACGTTCACCGTCTCCTTCTTCCTCATCCCGAACCTGAACGGCAACCCCGACATGTGGTGGAAGCTGTCGAGCATCGTCTCGCTCGGCACGCTCGCGGGGGCGATCATTCCCGAGTTGATCAAGGTCTTCACCTCGGTCGAGTCCACGCACGTCAAGGAGGTCGTTACCGCGTCGAAGGAGGGCGGGGCGTCCCTCAACGTGCTGTCCGGGCTGACTGCCGGCAACTTCAGCGCCTACTGGATGGGGCTCGTCTTCGTGGCCCTGATGGGCGCCGCGTACCTCATCAGCCAGCTCGGCGCGGGCTCGCCCGAGGCGCTGGGCGACATGATGACGCTGAACGGCGTGGACGTGAGCGCCGTGTTCGCCTTCGGCCTCGTGGCGTTCGGCTTCCTCGGCATGGGCCCCGTCACGATCGCCGTCGACTCCTACGGGCCCGTCACGGACAACGCCCAGTCGGTCTACGAGCTGTCGCTCATCGAGAACGTCTCCAAGGAGGACTTCAAGAAGGAGTTCGGCTTCGAGCCGGAGTTCGAGGTCGCCAAGGAGCTGCTCGAAGAGAACGACGGAGCCGGCAACACGTTCAAGGCCACGGCGAAGCCGGTGCTCATCGGCACCGCGGTCGTGGGCGCGACGACGATGATCTTCTCGATCATCGTGATGCTGACGGGCCTGAGGTCGGAGCTCATCGCCAACCTCTCGATCCTGCACCCGCCCTTCCTCCTCGGTCTCGTCGCCGGCGGCGCGATGATCTACTGGTTCACCGGCGCCTCGACGCAGGCGGTGTCGACCGGCGCCTACCGCGCGGTCGAGTTCATCAAGGCCAACATCAAGCTCGAGGGCGTCGAGAAGGCTTCCATCACCGACTCGAAGAAGGTCGTCGAGATCTGCACGCTATATGCCCAGAAGGGGATGCTCAACATCTTCCTCACCGTCTTCTTCGGCACGCTTGCGTTCGCGTTCGCCGAGTCCTACTTCTTCATCGGCTACCTCGTCGCCATCGCGCTGTTCGGGCTGTTCCAGGCCCTGTTCCTCGCAAATGCCGGAGGCGCCTGGGACAACGCCAAGAAGATCGTCGAGACGGTGCTCAAGGCCAAGGGAACGGAGCTCCACGCCGCGACGGTCGTGGGCGACACCGTGGGCGATCCCTTCAAGGACACGTCGTCGGTGGCGATGAACCCCATCATCAAGTTCACGACGCTGTTCGGCGTGCTCGCGGTCGAGCTCGCGGAGGTCCTCGAGGGCGAGGACGGCGCGAACCTGACCACCCGGCTCGCCGCGGCCGGGGTCCTGTTCGTGCTGAGCGCCTTCTTCGCGCGCCGCTCCTTCTACGGCATGCGCATCGGCGCGGCGGTGGAGGCGAGCGCGGCCAAGGCCGCGGCAGCCGCGCCCGCGGCACCAGCCGAGTAGGCGACACCTCTCCGCGCGCCATCCGAGGTGGTACCCTCGGAGCTCGTACTTGAGCTACTCGTGCGACTGCGAGGACGGATCGGGGGACTGCCGGTGCACCGACTACACGGGGCACCTGTTCGTGCTCGATTCGTCGCTGCGGCCGCTCCTCGTCGTCGGCGACTCCCGGTCGGACGGTCCGATCAGCACCTCCTCGGCGCTTGGTATCCCCGAGAGCGAGCCGCTTCCCGAGAGCGGCGGCCTGCGCTCGGTGGACGGCAACTTCGTCCTCGGCGAGCGCGTCTGGGCGCTCCGGCGCGGTGTGCTCGTCCCCGCGGCCCGGGTCCCCGCAGAGGACAGGTGACAACCCCGCAGCGTCGCGCTTTCCCACGGCTCCTGGTCGCCGGACCCCAGCGCCCCTGTCCATTTCCGGATCCGCGATTTGCGAGCGAGCGGTCCGGGTCGTGCTCGGGGTCGAAACATGGCCAGACCGATCGCGATCCTGATGCTCGTTCTGTCTTCGGCGTGTGACGGGGGCAGCGAGGACGCTGCCGACTCACAGGGCGGCGACGACCTCGACGACCCAGGCGGCGAGGCCGCCGATGACGCGGACCAAGGGAGCGATCCCGCCGGTGGCGGCGGTGGCGTTTGCCCCACGGCCGACCTCGGGACGCTCGAGAGCTGCTGCACCGAAGGCGCCGCGCACTGCATGCCCGCCGGGAGCTACCCGGCGGCGATCGAGTCTTCGGCCGCGCCCTGCGACGCCGGAGGCGTCTGCATCCCGGACGACATCATCACGACCGGCGCCGGCTATCGCGCGCCCGACTGCGAGTCGAACCTCGGCGCCGGGGCCTGCGTGTCGGTGTGCATCCCGGAGGTCGGCCAGTACGCCGACATGCTCGAGCAGTCGACCTGCGCTTCGGATCAGCGCTGCGCGCCCTGCGTCAATCCGCTGACCGGCGAGGACGTCGGCATCTGCGGCGCCGTGCTCGAGTGCGACGGCCCCGCCGGCGGCGATCCCGGCACCGACCCGGGCGGCGGCGACGAGCCCGAGCCGCCCACGTGCGACGATCCGCCCACCGAGCCCGTGATCGACGCCGCGATCTTCCCCCCGTGCTGCGAAGGCGCCCACTGCGTGCCCGCCGATCAGGTGCCTGAGGACCAGCGCGGCCGCCTGTCCGAGTGCGACGAGGGAGCCGGCGCGTGCGTTCCCGATGTCTTCATCGAGACGCTCGGCGTGTTCACACTGCCCACGTGCGCCTCGATCGCCGGCATCGAGGGCCGCTGCATGTCGACCTGCCTCCCGGACATCGGCGAGCAGGCCGAGATGCTCCCCGAGGACACGTGCGCGGCGACGGAGCGGTGCGTGCCGTGCTGCGATCCGTTCACCGGCGAGGACACCGGGGCCTGCTCGCAGTCGTGCGACACCGGGCCCGCCGAGGCCTGCGGCGAGCCCGCCTTCGAGACCTGCTGCGACGACGACTCGGGCCACTGCATCCCGACCGAGATGCTGCCCGAGGAGGCGAAGGAGGGCCTGCGCCCGTGCGGCGAATCCGATGGAGGTGGCGACGACTGGGGTGGAGGCGGCGGGGGCGACGACTGGGGCGGCGCCGGCGGCGAAGAGGCGGCGTCATACTGCGTGCCGGACGTCATGCAGGATCCGGACTTCGCCGGCGCCGCCTGTCAGGGAAACGCGCTGATGGGTGAGTACGCCGGCGTCTGCCTGCCGCTGTGCCTGAACATCCAGATGTCCTTCATGCTCGACACAGCCGACTGTCCGGACGGCTACACCTGCGCGCCCTGCACCAATCCCCTCACCGGCGAGCCGACGGGCGCTCCCGGCTGCGCCTGACGCTGGCTGGTGTAGACTCCCGGCGCGGTGGACGAGGTCGGCGGCTACCATCTCGGCGCGGAGCTCGGCAAGGGTGGGATGGGAATCGTCTACCGGGCCGTGCCGGCCGACGGCGGTTCCCCGGTCGCCCTGAAGGTACTGCCTGCCGCGCTCTGCGACGACTACTCGCGGGCCCGCTTCTCGCGCGAAGCAGCCCGCGCGAGCGCGATCAGGCATCCGAACGTCGTCCGCGTCCTCGATTTCGGCGAGACGGCCGAGCGCGGGCTCTTCCTCGCGATGGAGCTCCTGGACGGCGAGGACCTCGAGACGCGGCTCTTCGACGGCCCCCTCGAGCCGGTCGAGATCGTGCGGATCGGCTGCGCCGCGGCCGCCGGACTTCACGCCGTCCACGAGGCCGGGCTGGTCCACCGCGACGTCAAGCCCGGGAACGTCTTCCTCTGCAGGAACGGAGAGGTCAAGGTCCTCGACTTCGGCCTGGCCGTCGCGCTGCCCTCGATGGGCGAGACGCGGATGACGAAGGAGCAGCGCGTCGTCGGAACGCCCGGCTACATGTCGATCGAGCAGGCCAGGGGCACCCGCGACGAGGACGCGCGCACCGACGTCTGGGGCCTCGGCGCGACGCTGTACCATGCGGCCGTCGGACAGCCCCCGTTTCGCGGAGGCTCGACGCTCGCGCAGCTCGTCCGGGTGGTGACCGACGAGCCGGATCCGATCCCGCCGACCGTCCCGCGGTGGCTGTCCACCGTCCTCATGCGCTGCCTGCAGAAGGAGAAGGGGGCGCGCTGGCAGAGCATGACGGAGCTCGCCGGGGCGCTCGTGCGCGGGTTCGAGCAAACGTCGAGGGCGACGCCGGTTCCCTTCCCGCGGCCCGAACTGGTGACGCTGGGCGACGAGGTCAGGATCGTCTCGGTCCTGTTCGCCGAGAACGTCGCGGACGCCGCAGCGTTCTCGGTCGCGGTGCGCGCCGAGCGTGGAGTCGCCTCTCCACTGCTCGGCGAACGCGCCGTGGGAGTCTTCGGCGGCCAGGCCTGGCAGGGCGACGAGGCCGAGCGGGCGGTGCGGGCGGGGCTCGCGGTCCGGGCGGCGGGCATGGCGTCGCGGATCGGCGTGGCGACCGGCCGGGCGGTGCGCGCCCGAGCGGGTGACGTGACGGGCGAGGTCGTGCTCGTGGCGCAGACCGTCGCGTCGGCGGAGGGACTCGGCGCCGACGGCGAGACCCGCAAGCGAATCGTCGGCGGCTTCACGGTCGAGGGTGGCCGGGTGCTGTCGCGGCGCGAGGGCGCGCGCGTCATCGGCGTCAGAGGACCGGGTGGCGCGGACGTGCCCCTCTACGACCGGGGCCCGGAGATCGCCGACCTGCGCGCGACGCTGCGCAAGGTCGTCGAGAGGTCGCAGGCTGCCGGAGTCCTCCTCACCGGCCCGCCGGGGATCGGCAAGAGCCGGTTGCGCCACGCCTTCGAGCTCGCGCTCGAGGCGATGCCCGAGGCGATCCTCGTCCTCGAAGCGCGCGGCGAGGCGCATCGCAAGCTCAAAGGCTGGCACGCCGTCGCCAACGGCCTGAGGCTTCGCGCGGAGCTGCCCGAAGGAACTCCGCCCGAGGTCGTGCAGGACCGGCTCCTGTCGATCTGCCCGACCCGGGAGAACGCGGAGTTCATCGGAGAGATCCTCGGCGCGCAGTTCCCCGACAGCCCGCATCTCGAGACGGCCCGTTCGGATCCGGGCATCATGCGAAACCAGGTGGTCATCGCGCTCGGCGACCTCTTCGAGGATCTCACCGTGAACCGCCCGGTGGTCCTGATCCTGGAGGACGCCCACTGGGCGGACAGGCCCAGCATCGAGACGATCGCGATTCTCCATCGCCGCCTCGAGAGACGGCGAATCCTGTTCCTCGCCGTCGGGCGGTCCGACCTGCCCGCGCCGCTCGAGGACTTCCGGCGCATCGAGCTCGGCGGCCTCTCGCGGGAGGCCACGGAGGAGCTCGTTCGATCCATCCTCGGTTCCGGTGACCCCCTCGTGAGCTCCCAGGTCGACCTCATCCACGACCGCAGCGGGGGCAATCCGCACTTCGCGCAGGAGCTCGCCATGGCGCTGCGCGAAGGACAGACCGATCTGCCGGCGTCGGTGGAGGCGGTCATCCAGGCGCGCCTCGACGCCCTTCCCCGGGCAGGCAAGGACCTGCTGCGGCGTGCCTCGGTCCTCGGCCGGCGCTTCTGGGCCGAGGCGCTCCTCGCGATGGGCGAGACCGATCCTGGCGCGATCCTGGCGCGCCTCGCCCATCGGGACCTCGTCGCGGTCGCCGACCAGCCCCGCCTCTCGGGGATGACCGAGTGGCGCTTCAGGCATGGCCTGGTGCAGGAGGTCGCGTACGAGTCGTTGACGGAGGTGCAGCGCGTGGACCTGCATCTGGTGGCAGGCCAGTGGCTCGCCGAGCGTCCCGACGCTCCGGCGGTGGAGATCGCGCGACACTTCGAGGTGGCGGCGCGCCCGGAGGCCGCCGGCCAGTACTGGCGCAGGGCCGCGATCGACGCCGTCAGGCAAGGCGACGCCCCCCTCGCGCTCGAGGCCTCGGCGCGGGCCCTCGCCGGTGCCGCTGGGCGCGATGCCTTCCACCTCCGCGAGCTGCGGGCTGGGATCCTGCACTTCGCCGGAAGGCGCGCCGATGAGGAGCCGGAGCTCGAGGCCCTCGCGGCGCTCGCCGAGACGGACGCGCAGAAGGCGGCCGTGTCGTGGCGCCAGGCGAGGTTGCATCGGCTGCGCGGCCGGTACGTCGAGGCGGCCCGGTGCGTTGCGGAGGGGCTCCGGCTCGCGCCCGAGAGCGTCCCGCTCCTGGTCGAGGACGCTCTCACGAGGGCGCACTCCGGCAGTCCTGCCGAGGGGATCGTGGCGGCGCGGGGCGCGGCCCACGCTGCCCGCGTTGCCGGAGATTCGATGGGCCTCGGGCGGGCCCAGTGGGCGCTCGCCGTCTGCCACGGGGTTCTGGGCGATATCGGGAGCGCGTTGCCGCTCTTCCAGGAGGCCCTCTCCCTGTTCGAGGACGCGGGCGACCCTCTCGCCCGATCGATCCTCGGCACGAACCTCGCCTACTGCGACTACCTCCTGGGCCGATACGACGAAGCCGTGCGCGCCCTGGACGAGACGAGGGTCCTGTGCCGCGCCTCTGGCCTCCGCGCCGCCGAGGGCTACGCGCTCCAGAACCTCGGCCTCGCGCTGGCGAGGTCCGGGAGGCCGGAGGCGGGCCTCGAGGCTGAGGGCTCGGCCCACGCGATCGCGAAGGAGGTCGACGAGCCGCGGCTCGAGCTCGGGTGCCTCAACTACAGGGCGGCCATCCTCCTCGAGGCGGGCCAGCCTGCCGCCGCGCTGGCCGCCCTCGAGGAGGCCCTCGCACGGCCCGAGCGCGGCCGCGGGCCGCAGGCCCTCGAGACCGGGACCCTCTCCGTGGTCGCCCTCGTCGCGCTGGGTCTACGCGAAGAAGCCCGCGCGGAGGCCCGCAGGGTCATCGCGCTGCGCGACGAGATAGGCGGCTTCGAGGGCTTCGAGTCCGACCTCTTCCTCGCCGCCCATGCCGCCGGCCTCGACGGCGCGTTGAGTCGGGGTCTCGAGCTCCTGCACGAGAAGGCGGCGAAGATCTCGGACCCCGAGCTCCGCCGCAGCTTCCTGGAGCGCGTCCCCGCCCACGCCCGGCTGGTCGAGCTGGCGGCCGGCCGTGGAGCGTCCTAGCCCGACTCACGCCAACGTTGCCGCCTTGTGCTACAGGACGAGGAATGAGCCAGAGGAAGAAGCTCGCGATCCTCGTGAGCGGCGGGCCGGCCCCGGGGATCAACGCCGTGATCGGCGCCGCGACGATCCGCAGCGTCCTCGAGGGAGTCGAGGTGCTGGGCATCCAGGACGGCTTCGAGTGGATCATGAGGGGCAACATCGATCACGTTCGTCCGCTGACGATCGACGACGTGAGCCGCATCCACTTCCGCGGCGGCTCGCACATCGGGATCTCGAGGGCGAACCCGACGACGGATCCCGCGCACCTCGAGGCCGTCGTGACCTCGCTGCTCAGGCTCAACGTCAGCCAGCTCATCACGATCGGGGGAGACGACACCGCGTTCTCGGCCATGAAGCTCGAAGAGCGCGCCGGCGGACGGATCAGGGTCGTCCACGTGCCCAAGACGATCGACAACGACCTCGATCTGCCGCCGCACGTCGACACGTTCGGCTTCCAGACCGCCCGTCACTTCGGGGTCGAGCTCGTCAAGAACATCATGGTCGACGGCAAGACGACCTCGCGCTGGTACTTCATCATCACCATGGGGCGCAAGGCGGGGCACCTCGCGCTCGGTATCGGCAAGGCCGCCGGCGCCACGCTCACGCTCGTGCCCGAGGAGTTCGGCGCCGGACCGATACGGCTGCAGGCGGTCGTCGACACGCTGGTCGGCGCGATCATCAAGCGCCTGAGCTACGGCCGTCGCGACGGCGTCGCCGTGATCGCCGAGGGCGTAGTCCTGAACATAGACCCCAACGACCTCGAGCAGCTCGGCGAAGTGGAGCGAGACGAGCACGGCAACGTCAGGCTCGACGAGGTGAACCTGGGCGAGATCCTCAAGCGGGCCGTGATCGCGCGCCTGAAGCGCTTCGCGATCAAGTCGACGATCGTCGCCAAGAACATCGGCTACGAGCTTCGCTGCGCCGATCCCATCCCTCTCGACATGGAGTACGCCCGTGACCTCGGCTACTGCGCCGCCAAGTACCTGCTCGTCGGCGGCAACGCGGCCATGATCTCCATCCAGGGCGGCAACTTCGTCCCGATCCCCTTCGGGCAGCTCATCGACCTCGAGACCGGCAGAGCGCGCATCCGGCTCGTCGACATCAGATCCACTCGCTACGCCATCGCGCGCCGATACATGCTTCGCCTGCGCCGCGACGACTTCGACGACCCGCACGAGCTCGCGAAGTTCGCCGCGACCGCCGGCCTCACGCTGCAGGAGTTCCGCGAGCAGTTCGGCTACCTCGTCGCCGACGAGCCCCCGGCGCTCGACTTCAGCCGGCTGACGTCCTGAGTGCTAGTGCGGCGCGGCGCAGGTTCGGCCAGGCGTTGGGCCGAGGCGAAAGGCGGAGAGGACGCCGGACAACAGGCAACAGGCAACAGGCAAC
>JACPQR010000050.1 GCA_016190375.1 Deltaproteobacteria bacterium | reverse complement strand
TCACCGATCCGATCGGCTCGTCGGCGCGCCTCGCTCGAGGCGGCACGGGTAGAGACAGCTCGCGCGGTATGGTCTGAAAGCGCTGCGATTCCGTCAGGTTGCGGACCGGGTGCGTGTCCCGGATCGGGCTGCATCGCTCGAGGCGGGACGGGTAGAGAGAGATCGCGCGGTATGGTCTGAAAGCGCTGCGATTCCGTCCGGTTGCGGACCGGGTGCGTGTCCCCGATCAGGGGCGGGCGACCTGTCGGAAGGGGGCGAGGCGGTCCTCCGGGAGGTTGCTCGGCAGGCGCGAGGTCCGGTAGCCCTGCAGCTCGACGTGGACTCGGCCGTCGGGGTCGCAGACGAGGACGTCGAAGCACGCGCCTCTCGGGTCCTGTCGCGGGCGGGCCTCGGCGACCAGCGGCTTGCCGTTGGGCGAGACGTCCCAGACGGTGACGCGATCGATCGCCGCGGGCAGGCCGAGCTGCCCGCTCGCGCCGATCTCCCAGACGCCCGCGGTCTGGAACGCCAGCTCGACGAGCCGGGGCGCGAACAGACACGTCGCGTCGGGGCTCGACGTGTCGCGCGGCAGATCGCGCTCGAGCCTGCCCAGGGCGCCGCCGTCCTGGCTGCGCTCGACGCCCGACAGGACGCGGTACGCCGGGCCGTGGAAGTAGACCTGATAGATCGCGTCCCGATCGATCGATCCGGGCCGGTCGCCGTCAGGGGCGCGCGGCTCGACGACGGGCGGGCTCGGCGGCCCGCTCCCGGGCGCGAGGACGACCGTCGCCGTGAAGTGAAGCTTCTCGCTCGGCGCCTGGCCTACCAGCGTCTGGATGGACGAGAGCGTGGACTCGACGCGTAGCCTTCCGTCGCCGGACGAGAGTGCCCGCGCGCGCACGACGGCCGGGCGCGGCGCGTGACGGTGGTACTTGAACGGGGCGAGGAACTGCACGTCCTCGATCGCCTCGACGCGAGCGTTGGGGCAGATGAGCGCCGCCACCTCCGCGAACGCCTCGAGCCCCATGACGCCCGGAAGCACGGGAACGCCGTCGATCGCGTGGTCCTTGAGGAACGGCTCGACGCCCGGATCCGCATGCGCCTCGACGACCAGGCCGGAAAGGACATCGAACGACGCCTTGCCGAGCTCGAAGGCAGGGCGCTTGCCCCTGGGCCCCGCAGCGGCGATCGCGCCGGGCTCGATCCCGCCGTCCTCATCGGCGGATTGCAGGAGGACCCCGAGGCCGCGGCTGACGACGATCTCGCCGCCCCGACCCGACGCCAGGACCTGGCGTACGACCGGAGCGCCCTCCGCTTCGCCGATCATCTCGATCCCCGCCCGCTTCATCATCTCGGGGACGCTCCCGCGCGCCGCCATCCCGCTCCCGCTCCAGGCCGTCCAGTCCAGGACGACCGCGAGCGCCTCGGGGTGCGCTGCGCCCCAGGCAGACGCCACCTTGGACATCAGGTCGTTGCCGGCGCTGTAGTCGGTCTGCCCGGCGTTGCCGAAGCGACCCGCGACCGAGGAGAAGCACACGAGCGCGCGGAGCGCGTCGGGTGCCGTTGCGCCGAGCAGGTTGTGAAGGCCGTCGGACTTGACCGCGAACACCCGGTCGAACTCGTCGGCCGGCTTCTGATCGAGCGTCCGGCTGCGCTCGAGCCCCGCCGCGTGGACGACGACGTCGATGCGCCCGCTGGCCGCGCGCGCGGCGCCGACAGCCGAGCGCACCGCGGCCTCGTCGCACACGTCGACCGATTCGTAGCTCGCCTTGCCGCCCCGCCGCGAGACCGCGTCCAGGGTCTCGACGATCTTCGCCGCGCGCTCGAGGCGTCTCAGCTCCGCCTCGACCATCGCGGGCGTCGCCCGCTCGCCCGACGCCTTGAGGCGCTCGAAGATCTCGCGCTTCAGCCCGTCCCTGTCGGACGCGAGGCGCCCGGCGTCGCGGCGCTCCGCGTCCGACGGCATCGGCCGCGTGCCGAGGAGGTGGAAGGTCCCGCCGCGTGCCGCCTCGGCGAGGTCCCGAACGACGGCGGAGGTGATGTCCCCGGCTCCGCCCGTGACCAGGAAGACCGTGCTGCCGTCGAGGACGACGGGCCGTCGGGCCACCGCGCCCTCATCGAGGCCGACCGAGAAGCGCGTCGCGGCACGGTAGCCGACCTCGACGACGCCAGGATCGCGCTCCGTCTCCTCCAGGATCCTCTGCGCGATCGCCGAACCGCTCTCCGACGGCTCGAAGTCGACGACCTTGATCGTCGCCGCCGTTCGCTCGCGAGCGAGCGCCTTGACGAAGCCGCTCACCGCTCCTCCGCTCGGGTTGGTCGCGCCGCGCTCGTCGCAGCCACCAACGCCGCCGAGGCGCGTCGCCGCGACGAGGAAGGTGCCAGGCTGCTCCAGGACACCGTACAGCGCGCGGGCGCAGCTCCTGCAGAGCTTGACCCGCTCGCGGTGCAGCGCGCGCCAGCGCGTCGAATCGATCTGGCCGGTCGGGTCCGGGTCGAGGGCCGTCAGGAAGAACGCGCCCGCCACGCCGCCGGGTCGCGCCCAGTCGGCGACCAGGCCTTCGAAGACGGACGGCTCCGCCCGGTCGTCCACGCGGAACACCTCGAGGCCGCGAGCCCGCAGCGCACCGGCCACCTTCTCGCCCGCGCCGCCGCGGTCCGAGACGACGAGGACGCGCTTGCCGGGCTCGAGCAGGGCCCCCGTGGGCTTGCACAGAGAAAGGGGCGGACGAGCCATCGGAACCGCCCGGCGCAACCGGAGCGCACCGCCCGGCGACTCGCCCGGACCGGGAGCGCTCGTCTCGACCGCCGCTCGCGCCGCCATCGAGCCCGCCGCCTCGCCCAGGTTCTGGCGGACGAAGCCGATGACGTGGCCCAGCGTCGGATAGTTGCGCAGCTTCACGTCGTCCTGCCTCGGGATGCCGAACGCCTCGCGGACCATCGCGAACACCTCGGCCTGCTTGACGGTGTCGACCCCGAGGTCGGCCTCGAGATCGAGATCGAGCTCCAGCATCTCCACCGGGTAGCCGGTCTTCTCCGCGACCAGCCCCAGGACCTTGTCCGCCACCGGGTCGAGCGCCGGCTTCGACGGTGGAGCCGCCGCCTCCGGGGCAGGAGCAGGCGCGGCGAGGTCCGGCCGGAGCGTGCGGACGTAGCCGATCACGTGGCCGAGCGTCGGATAGTCGCGCAGCTTCAGATCGTCCTGCCGCGGGATGCCGAACGTCTCGCGCACCATCGCGAAGACCTCGGCCTGCTTGACCGTGTCGACTCCGAGATCGGCCTCGAGATCGAGGTCGAGCTCGAGCATGTCGCGCGGATAGCCGGTCTTCTCGCTCACGAGCGCCAGGACCTTCTCGGTCACGGCGTCCGCGGTCGCAGGCGGCGTGGACCGGGTCGCAATCGCCGCGGCGCTGGCCGGAGCGGCCACTCCCGGCGCCGGAGCGGGCACGGGCACGGGCGCGGGCGCGGGCGCGGGCGCGGGCGCGGGCGCGGGCGCGGGCGGAGCAGATGCCGCGAGGTCCGGGCGTTTTTCGCGCACGAAGCCGATGACGTGACCCAGCGTGGGGTAGTCGCGGAGCTTCACGTCGTCCTGGCGCGGGATGCCGAACGTCTCGCGAACCAGCGCGAAGACCTCGGCCTGCTTGACCGTGTCGACCCCGAGGTCCGCCTCGAGGTCGAGATCGAGCGCGAGCATGTCGCGCGGGTACCCCGTCTTGTCGCTCACGAGCGCGAGCACCTTCTCCGCCACCGGGTCCACCGCAGCGACCGGTGCCGCAACCGGCGCAGGCGCGACAGCGGGTGCCGCCGCCAGATCGGGGCGGAACTTGCGCACGAAGCCGATCACGTGGCCCAGCGTCGGATAGTCGCGCAGCTTGAGCTCATCCTGCCGGGCGATCCCGAAGGTCTCGCGCACGACGGCGAAGACCTCGGCCTGCTTCACGGTGTCGACGCCGAGATCGGCCTCGAGGTCGAGGTCGAGCGCGAGCATGTCGCGCGGGTAACCCGTCTTCGACGCGACCAGGCCGAGCACCTGCTCCGCGATCGGATCCGCCGCCGCGGGCAGGCTGGCATGCGGCGCTGCCGGCGCCTCGATCCGGGCCTCTTCGGCCGCCGGGGCGGGCCGCTGGGCGGCCGGGGCCGACGCGCCGACCCGGGCCCGCGGCGCATCGCCGAAGCTCCAGGTCGAGCGCGCGGGCTCGCGCTCCGGCACGCCGGCGTCGTGGATCCTCAGCGTCCGCTTCTCCACCTCGATGACGGGTCGCGGGTAGCCCGACACCTCCGCGAGCCATCGCTCGTACCGATCGTGCGACGCGACGCGCTCCTCGCAGCCGTCGACGCGGCGCTCGAGCGTCATGCTGATCTGCGATCCGAAGCCGGCCGCGAGCCTGAGCAGGTAGCGGGCCGGGAACCGGCCTCCGCGCGAGAGGTTGAGCTTGCCCAGCTCCGGATCCTCTTCGCGGAAGTTCGGGACCGGAGGCACCATTCCCTTCTCGAGGATCTTCGCCGACAGCGCGTCCTCGACGCCGACGCCCTGGGGGTGCCCCGTGAAGCCCTTCGTGTTAGTGATGACGATCGACTCGAGCTCGGACCCGAAGGCCCTGCGCAGCGCATGCACCTCGGCCGATGCGCTTCCGCCGCGCGCGGGCGTGTACGTCTCGTGCGAGAGGAAGACCATCTCGCGCGCCATCGCCCGCCGATCGAGCCCGTGCCGCCGCTCGGCCGTCGAGACGAGCCGCTCCATCACGCTCGAGATGTGCTCGACGTCGAGGCGCGTCCCGTGGAAGGCGCTGTTCGCGGTCTCGGTGCCCAGCACCTCGGCGATGCCGCGCATGCCGCGCTCCTCGAGCGCGTCCTGCGCCTCGACCACCAGGCCCGAGGCGCCCATGCCCAGCAGGAGCCCGTTGCGCCGCCGATCGAACGGCAGCGCCGCCTTCTCCACCTCTGCCTCCGTCGTCGCGGCGCCGGTCGCGAGGAACCCCGAGCCGATCCAGCCGAGCATCCGATCGCTCGTCACGTCGTCGGCGGCCACCACGACCACCCGACGGCAGCGCCCGGCGCGGATCCAGTCCTCCGCGAGCGCGACTGCCTGCGTCGTCGAGGCGCAGGCGGAGTTGATCTGCGTGTTCGGACCCTGCGCCCCTACGAGCTCGGCGAACTGCGAGTGCCCCATCGAGAGGATCTGGAAGAGGAAGCGCCGGTCGAACGAGTAACGTGCCGCGGCGAGGGCGCGCTCGATCTCGGCGATTCGCCGCTCCACGGCGCTGCGGCCGTCGCCCGCCTCGCCCCTCAGCGCACCGAGCTCCTCGATGAGGAGCCTCAGGTGCCGGTCGTCGTGGTAGCGCTCGAGGTGATCGATGAGCCGGTCCACGCCGGGGAAGGCGGACGCGAAGATCACGCCCGTCTCGGCGGCCAGGGCCGGCGGCAGGAGCCAGCGATCCGGGAGGTGGCTTCCCGTGGTCGTCCTGCGGTAGTGCCGGACGAGCGGAATCCCCGCGTCGCGCAGCGCCTCGAGCCCCGCCCCGATCGCGAGGCAGGTCGTGATGTCGAACGACTCCACGCGCTCCTTCGCGATCCCGAACTCGCGCGCCAGGTCGAAGGGGCCCTTGCGCGCCGCGAGGCGGATCACCTGAGAGGTGTCGCGGATCGGGTCCATGCTCGGCTCGCCGACCTCACGCTTGACGAGCCGGACGATGTTCTTCTCCACCATCGCCGCCCGGTATGCGTCGGGCACCGGCTCGAGGAAGGTCTCGCCGGAGAACAGCCGGTCGAGGTTCGCGTCGTCGAAGACGGGGTGCGTGCCTCCCGGGAGCCCCATCCCCGCGCCGCTGACGACGATCGAGGCGGGCAGGGCGGGCGCCGACTTCTCGACGCGCATCTCGGGCTCCGCCGGCCGCAGGGGCTCGGCCCGGCCGCCCTGGTACAGCTCCATCCCCTTCTCGAGGAAGGAGGCGAAGAGCTGGCCGAGCGCCTGGTAGTCCGGGCCGCCTGGCGCCGCGGGCGCGCGCGCCTCGAGCGCCGCTCTGGGCGCGGAGGCCCGCAGCTCGCGGGGAGCCGGCGCGGCGACCTCCTCGACCTCGGCCTCGTACGTGGGCAGTCCGGCCGCCCAGAGCCCGCAGAGCGCCTCGTGCAGCGACGCCACGTCGCCGCGCTTCGGGTGGTTCGTCGACAGGCACAGCACGCCTTCGGGAAGGACGTCCTCGGCGAATCCTTGCAGGACTCGCTTCGGCCCGACCTCGACGAAGACGCGGGCGCCCTGCCCGTACGCCGTGCCCAGGCCGGTCACCCACTGAACGGGCGAGGCGAGCTGGCGGGCCATGCGGTCGCGGATGTCCTCCATGTCCCGTGTCGGGTAGAGCCGGCCGTCGATGTTCGACACGATCGGGAGCCGGGGCGAGCTCACCGTCACCCGGTGCAGCACGTCCCGCATCACGGCGGCCGCGGGGGCCACGATCTTCGTGTGGAACGCGTGCGAGACGGGCACGACCTGCGAGGTCATCCCGGCCTCGTTGAAGGCCTCGACGGCGCGCTCCACCGCCTCCGATTCGCCCGCGATCACCGTCTGCTTCTTGCTGTTCATGTTCGCGGCGACGACGTACCCCGTCATCTCCGTGAGCTTCTTCGCCACCTGCTCGTACGGCCCGAGCACCGACGCCATCTTCCCCGGGTCGGACAGCGATACGCTCGACATGCCCTCCGCGCGCGCGCTCACGGCGACGAGCGCGTCGCGGAACGCGAGCATCCCTGCGGCGACCACCGCCGCCCACTCGCCCAGGCTGTGGCCCATCACGACGTCCGGCCGGATGCCGTACTCGCCCAGGAGAAGCATGAGCGCCACGTCGCACGTCAGGACCGCCGGCTGGCAGACGGTCGTGTCGCGCAGCGCTTCCTCGGCGGCAGAGGAAGAGTCCCCCGTCGGGGACTTCCCGGGGTCGGCCTCCGAGGGGAAGAGGAACGAGGTCAGGGGGCGGCCGAGGATCGGCGTCATCACCTCGTCGGCCTCGGCGAAGGTCCGCGCCACGACGGGCTCGACCGCGCGGAGCGCGCCGAGCATCCCGACGTACTGGGATCCCTGGCCCGGGAACATGAACGCGACCTTGCCCGAGCGCCCGCGGCCCCTGTGGACGCCGCGGCTCTGCAGGACCCGCCAGGCCCGCTCGCGGCCAGACTCCAGCGCGCCGAGCGCCTGCTCGGCCTTCTTCGCGAGATCCTTCGCGTCCTCGAAGGCGATGACCAGCCTCTCGGGCGCCGACAGCACCTCGGCGCCCGGCGCGCGCCTGGGCGGCGTCCTGCCCTCCTGCGCCTCGGCCAGCGCTCGCTGGAGCTTCGTGCGCAGACCCTGCGCGTCGGCCGCACCGAGAGCGAGCACCTCGCCGAGCGGCGCCTTCGCGCTTCGGGACGCGGGCCCGCCGGATCCGCCTCCGCCGATGTCGCCGGGGACCTGGACGGTGGGCGTGCGTGCCTTCAGCATGCCCGGCACGTGCTCCTCGACGACGACGTGGAAGTTCGTGCCACCGAAGCCGAACGCCGAGACGCCCGCGCGCCTGACGCCGCACGCGGGGCGCTCCCACGGGCGCGCCTTCGTGTTGACGAGGAACGGTCCGTTCTCGAAGTCGATGCCCGGGTTGGGCTCGTTCCAGTTGATCGATGGCGGCAGGACCTTGTGATGGAGCGCGAGGACCGCCTTCAAGAGACCCGCCGCGCCGGCACCGGCCTTGAGGTGCCCGATCTGCGACTTGACCGACCCGAGCGCGATCGGGCTCGGGGGCATCCCCGACTCGGTCACGACCGTTGCGATGCTCTGGATCTCGGCGACGTCGCCGACGGGGGTCGAGGTGCCGTGGCCTTCGAGGAGCGTCATGGTCGACGCCTGCAGGCCCGCGCGTGCCCACGCGCGGCGGACGGCGAAGATCTGGCCGACGGGATTCGGCGCCGTGATCGCCTTGCCCTTGCCGTCGCTCGACCCTCCGATCGCCCTGATGACCGCGTAGATCCTGTCACCGGCCGCCTCGGCGTCGGCGAGGCGCTTGAGGACGAGCACGGCGCCGCCCTCGCCCATGATGAAGCCGTTCGCGCCCTTGGCGTACGGCCGCGAGCCGTCCGGCGACAGCGCGCCGATCTTGCAGAACTTGATGAAGGACGACGCGCCCATGTTGCGGTCCATCCCGCCGGTCAGGACGACGTCGTAGTGGTGATCCACGAGCCCGAGGACCGCTGCCTCGACCGCGGCCAGCGAGGACGCGCAGGCCGCGTCGGTCGTGTAGTTCGGTCCGTGCAGGTCGAGCACGGCGGCGACGCGGCCCGCCATGATGTTGGTGAGCTCGCCCGGCATCGTGTCCTCGGTGGTGTCCGGGATCCGGCGGCCGATCTCGACGTCGAGCTCGCGGACGACGGCCGCCCGCGTCGCAGCGGGCAGCCCGGCGAAGGCAGGCGACGCCTCGAGCGCGTGGACGATCTCGGGCGAGGAGAGCCGGAGCGTCGTCATGTAGTGGAGCTCGCCACCCATGGCGCTGCCCAGGATCACGCCCGTCGACTCGAGATCGAGGGGACGGTCCGGGTGGCCCGCGTCGCGGAGCGCCTCGGCCGCCGCGAGGACGCCCCACTTCTGGCCGTCGTCCATGGCCACCGCCACGCGGGGCGGGATGCGGAACTTCACGGAGTCGAACTTCACGCCGCGCACCCAGCCGCCGATCTTCGAGTAGGTCTTCCCGGGCGCCGTACGGTCCGGGTCGTAGTAGTCGGCCGCGCTCCAGCGCTCGGGCGGGACCTCGGTGATCGAGTCCTTCGCCTCGACGACGTTCTTCCAGAAGTCCGGGGCGGTGGGTGCATCGGGCAAGATCGCCCCGACGCCGATGACGGCGACGGCACGTCCCACGGGATCGCGAGGGGAGCTCGACATGACTTCCTCCTGCTAGGGCCTCTGCGCGTCCTGCTCGACCAGGGCTCGTGCGACTGCGTCCATGTCCGCGACGAGCCCCTTCGCCGCGGCCTGCGCGCGCTCGACTCCGAGAGAGCGCGCGAGATCGGCGAGGTCGGCGTCGCCCACGCTGTCCGTGCCGCGCAGCCATCTGACGGCCTCGCCGACGATGTCGAGGGCCGCCTCGCGGGCGCAGATCCGCGCCATCGGCTTCGCAGCGGTGGGCGCGAAGAACGGAGCGTAGTCCTCGCGCCCGCGGCCGGCCGCGTGACGGCAGAAGTTCGCGGCGACCTCCGCGCGGGCCATGATCTCGCCCAGCCGGAAGAGCACGTGCTGGTGGCGGGTCAGGCGGCCTACGCGTGCCCGCTCGACCGTCTCGAGAACCGCTCTGACCGCGATCGCCGCGGTATCGGCGCCCACGTCGGGAGCCTCTCGGTGCAGGCCGTCGAGGCTCGCCGCGAGCTTGCGGTACTCCTCGCCCTTGCCCTGAAGGTGGGCGCGCCAGCGGTCGCGGGCGATCGTCCACTGCATGATCTCGCTCGTGCCCTCGTAGATGGTCGTGATCCGCACGTCCCGGCGGATCTTCTCGACCTCGTACTCGCGGCAGTAGCCGTAGCCGCCGTGCGCCTGGACGGCCGCGTCCGCCGCGGCGTTTCCGGCTTCGGTCGCGACGAGCTTCGCGATTGCGCCCTCGGTCTGGAGCTCCGGCTCGCCCGAGTCGAGCCGGCGGGCGGTCTGGGCGATGTACGCCCTGGCGGCCTCGAGCCTGACGACAGGGGGGACGAGGAGCTTGTGGGTGTAGCCCTGCTTCTCGCAGAGCGGCGAGCCGGCCTGGATTCGCTCGCGCGAGTAGCGGATCGCGCGCAGCATCGCCGCGACCCCGCAGCCCAGCCCGAACGCGGCGACCATCAGCCGCGTGAACCCGAACACCGACTGGGCGTGCAAGAGCCCCTTGCCCTCGACGCCGCCGATCAGGTTCTCGGCCGGGACGATCACGTCCTCGAGCGTCAACGGCGACGTGTCCGAGGACCGGATACCGTGCTTGTCCTCGTGGCGGCCGGCCTTCAGGCCAGGCGTGCCGCCCTCGACCAGGAAGAAGGATGGTCCCTCGGGGGCGGAGGCGAGGATCGAGAGGAGCTGGGCGTGCCCTCCATTCGTGATGAACTGCTTGGCGCCGTTCAGCTTGTAGGCGCTGACGACGCCGTTCTCCTCGATCCGTTCCGCGCGGGTCCGGATCGCGGAGACCTCGCTGCCCGCGAGGGGCTCGGTCACCCCGTAAGCGACGATCAGCCCCTCCTCGGCGATCCGCCGCATCCACTTCGCCTTCTGCTCCGGCGTCGCGCCGACGATGATCGGGTCGGACCCGAGGAATATCGCGAGGAAGGCCGTCGCGACCCCGAGGTCCATCCGCGCCATCAGCTCCGAGACGCGGTAGACGTCGTACGCTCCGCCGCCAAGCCCGCCGTGCTCCTCGGGAATGAACAGCAGGTGCAGCCCGATCTCGGGCCCGAGCAGCTCGCGGACGAGCTGTTCGGGGAACTCGCTCTTCTCGTCGAGCGCGAGACGCACCTCGAGCGGGAGCCGCCGCTTTCCAAAGCTCTCCAGGGTCGCGAGGAGCATCTGGAGGGTTTCGTGGTCGAGACCGTGGCTTTGCATCCTGCTTCTCCGTGCGGAGCGCCTCCGTAGCACATCCGGCGCGAAGGATCTGCGCGTAAAGCGTTTCTCAGCCCGCGATCCCCCGCGTAATTCGTTGCGCACCGCGCCAACGCGGCGCGTCACGGCAAGCAAGACGGAATAGGACAGCACGGGTGCCTGCGGCGCGATCCTCGGAGTAGCGGTCACCCAGCGCGACGTTCGGTGGGGTGCTCGTTGTAGTACGCGTCGCGGCTCTCCTGGGTGATCTCGACGACCACGTCGCCCTTGCCGACGAGCCTCGCCTGGCAGCCGAGCCGCGAGCTCGGACGCACGTCGAACGCCATGTCCAGGCGATCCGCCTCGTCATCCTGCATCTCGCTCAGGTTCTCGATGCCCTCGAGCACGTGGACGTGGCAGGTCGAGCAGGCGCAGTTGCCTCCGCAAGCGTCGCCCTCCGGAGCGCCGCACGCCTTCGACGCGTCGAGGATCGTGTCGCCCTCGGCGACCTCGGCCGAGACGTCATCGGGCAGAAACGTCACCCGCGGCATCTCGTCACCCGACCTCGTCGACGCTCTTGCCCTCGAGCGCGCGGGCGATCGAGCGGTTCATGATCTTCCCCGCGAACTCGCGCGAAGCCGCGTCGAGAGCCTCGACCAGCTCCTGCACGGCACGGTGGTCGCGGCTGGTCTTCGCTGCCTCGAGGGCCTCCATCGCGGCATCGATCGCCGCCTTCCCGGCGTCGTCCAGGAGGTCCGCGTCGCGCCCGATGGCCAGCCGGATCGCGGCGAGGATCCGATCGGCCTCGACGCGAACCTCGCGGAGCAGCCGCTCGCCGACGTCCGCCGAGCCGTGCTCGAACGACTCGAGGAGCATCCGCTCGACCTCCTCGTCCGTCAGCCCGTACGACGGCTTGACCTCGACCTGTTGCTCGATGCCCGTCGTCAGCTCCTTGGCCGTCACGCGGAGCAGGCCATCCGCGTCGATCACGAGCTCGACCTCGAGCCGCGCCAATCCCGCGGGCATGGGCGGAATGCCACGGAGCTCGAACCGGGCGAGGCTCCGGCAATCGTCCACGAGCTCCCTCTCGCCCTGCACGACGTGGATCTTGAATCCCGTCTGGTTCTCGGCGTAGGTCGTGAACACCTGGGCCGCGGCCGTCGGGATCGAGCTGTTGCGGCCGATGATCCTCTCGACGACGCCGCCCATCGTCTCGATCCCTAGCGACAGGGGGTTGACGTCGAGCAGCAGGACGTCATCGGGTCTGCCCTCGCCGGCGAGGAGATCCGCCTGGATCGCCGCGCCGAGCGCGACGACCTGATCGGGATCGATGTCGGCCAGCGGCTTCTGACCGAACAGCTCCTCGCAATGGCGGCGGACGATCGGCATTCGCGTCGCACCGCCGACGAGGATGACCCCGTCGAGCTCGGCCGGTCCGACTCCCGCGTCCGCCAGGGCGCGCCGGACCGGAGCGGTGGTCCGGGCCACGATCGGGGCCACGGTCGCATCGACCTCGCCACGTTCGAGCGGGATCTCTCGGCCTTCCAACCGGACGATCGTCGAGCCCGCCTCGGTCAGCTCGTGCTTTGCCTCCCGTGCGGCGTCCAGCGCTCGCCGGGTGAGTGACGGCGACGCGCCGGTCGGGTCCACGCCGATTCGCTCGAACAGCAGCCGCGCGATCGCCCGGTCCATGTCGTCGCCCCCGAGCGCGGTGTCGCCGCCGGTGCTCTTCACCTGGAAGACACCGTCGTCGAGGACGAGGATCGTGACGTCGAAGGTGCCGCCGCCGAGGTCGAAGACGGCGTAGAGCCCGTTCGGGCGCCGGTCGGGCGCTGCCCTGTCGAGCCCGTACGCGAGCGCAGCGGCGGTGGGCTCGTTGAGGAGGCGCAAGACCTCGAGCCCCGCGAGACGCCCGGCGTCCTTCGTCGCCTGCCGCTGCGCGTCGTCGAAGTACGCGGGCACGGTGACGACCGCCTGCGTGACCGTCGTCCCGAGAGTCTGTTCGGCGCGCGCCTTGAGGACCCGGAGGATCTCCGCCGAGACCTCGACGGGCGTGATCTCGCGGCCGGTCACGCGGAACCGGACGACGCTGCCACCGGGGACGAGATCGTACGGTCCCAATCGGCGGGTCTCCTCGTCGTCGCCGCCTCGCCCCATGAATCGCTTGACGCTCACGATGGTGTCGCGCGGGTGATCCGGGGCGAGCGCCTTGGCCCGGTCCCCGACGATGATGGAGCAGTCGGCGGCGTAGTGGACGACCGAGGGCAACAGCGCCGAGGCGCCCTCGACTGCAATCGTCTTCGGCGCGCAGTGGTCGACCCAGGCCACGAGGGAGTTGGTCGTCCCGAGGTCGATGCCGACCGGCCGCGCGGTGGGCCTGAGCGGATCGTGGATCGTCAGGATCGCGGGCACTGGACTCTCGCCTCCACGGTTCCGCTCGCATCCTCGAGGAAGCGTGCGATGAAACGCAAGCGGTGCACGAGCGCCGCGGCCTGTGCCGGCGCCGATCCCTCGAACGCGCGCGCGATCGCGGACATGGTGTCATCCTGCTGCCGACGGACGTGGGCACGCAGCTCGCCGATCCGCGCGGCGTCGCCGGCGCTCTTGGCCGCGTCGAGCTCCTCGCGCAGCTCCAGGATCTCGGCGAGGAGGTCCGGGCTCGCCTCGCCGTCCGCCGGCATGCCCTCGAGCGCGAGCATGTACTCCGCCCGCTTCAGCGGATCCTTGAGCGTCCGGTATGCGTCGTTCACCGCCGTCGCTCGCTGGAGGCTCAGGCGTCGCTCCGGGACGCTCTTGGTGACGAAGCGGTCGGGGTGCAGCCGCCTCTGCACGTTGCGGTACCGCCGCTCGATCTCTGCCGCCTCGATCGCGAAGCGCCGCTCGAGACCGAGGGCCGCGAAGTGGTCCGATCCCGGCGCGGCAGGCTGCACCTTCCCGCACGCCTCGCAGAAGGCGCCCGCGCCCGGCGGCTTGCCGCAGCTCCAGCAGGTCATGGTGGTGGACACGGGGTTTCCGTCAGACCGAGAAGCTCTCGCCGCACCCGCACGCCTTCTTCTCGTTGGGGTTATTGAGCTGAAAGCCGGTCTTCATGAGGGTCTTGACGTAGTCGAGCTCCGTACCGTTCAGGTACACGAGGCTCTTGGGATCGACGACGACGCGGAAGCCGTCGCGCTCGAAGACGAGGTCGGTCTTGCGTGGCGGCCGGTCCTCGAACTCGATCACGTAGGCGAGTCCGCTGCAGCCGCCGCCCTTGATCCCGAGGCGCACGACGCTCTCGGGCGTCCCGCGCTTGGCGAGGAGCTCCTTGCCCGTCTTCGCGGCCTTCTCGGTGATCGTGATCCTCATCTCCGGCCGGAGCGACGCTTCGTCGGGGCGCCTCGGATCGTCCTCGGCGAATGGCCCGATTCCCGCGCCCGTTGCGGGGGTCCGAGCCGGGTTGTCCTGGGCGGTCATTGCGTTCGTCTCACTTCCCGGTGGCGGCTCTCGGCTGCCGTGCGTCGGCGGCCTGGCCCGTGGCCGCCCGCGCCGCCTGCTTCTTGCGGAAGTCGGCTATGGCGGCCTTGATGGCGTCCTCGGCCAGGACCGAACAGTGGATCTTCACGGGCGGCAGGGAGAGCTCCTCGACGATCTCGCTGTTCTTGATCGTCATCGCCTCGTCCACGGTCTTGCCCTTCACCCACTCGGTGATGAGCGAGCTCGACGCGATCGCGCTTCCGCAGCCGAACGTCTTGAACTTCGCGTCCTCGATGATCCCGTCGTCGCCGATCTTGAGCTGCAGCTTCATCACGTCCCCGCACGCGGGGGCGCCGACGAGGCCCGTGCCGACGTTGGGGTCGTCCTTGTCGAGACTGCCGACGTTGCGTGGGTTCTCGTAGTGGTCGATGACCTTGTTCGAGTATGCCATCTCGCTTCTCTCAGTGAGCGTTCTGACTCCAGTCCACGGAGCCCAGATCGATGCCCGCCTTCGCCATCTCGTACAGGGGCGACATCTCGCGGAGCTTGCGGACCTTGTCGACGACGAGGTCGGCCACCCAGTCGACCTCCTCCTCCGTGTTGAAGCGTCCCAGGCCGAACCGGATCGACGAGTGAGCCAGCTCCTCGCCGATGCCCAGCGCGCGCAGGACGTACGAGGGCTCGAGGCTCGCGCTCGTGCACGCGCTCCCCGAGGAGACCGCCACGTCCTTGATCGCCATCATCAGAGCCTCGCCCTCGACGTAAGCGAACGAGACGTTGAGGTTGCCGGGCAGCCGATGCTCGAGCGACCCGTTGACGTGGACCTCGTCGAGCGACGCCTGGAGCTTCGCCAGGAGCCTGTCACGCAGGGAGCCCACCCGCGCGGACTCCCCCCGCCATTCGGCCGCGAGGATCGCGCAGGCCTCGCCGAATCCCACGATGCCCGGGACGTTCAGCGTGCCCGAGCGCATCCCCCGCTCGTGGCCGCCGCCGTCGATGATCGGAGCCAGGCGGACGCGCGGCTTCTTTCGGCGCACGTAGAGCGCGCCGATCCCCTTCGGGCCGTAGATCTTGTGAGCGCTCAGGGAGGCGAGATCGACCTTCATCGATTCGACGTCGAGCTCCACCTTGCCGACGCCCTGAACCGCGTCCGTGTGGAAGAGCACACCCTTCTCGCGGCAGACCTCGCCGATCTCCGCGATCGGCTGCACGGTGCCGATCTCGTTGTTCGCGAGCATGATGCTCACGAGGACGGTCCGGTCCGTGATCGCCGCGCGGACCGCCGCCGGATCCACCCGCCCGTCGCGCTCGACGTCGAGGTACGTGACGGCGCAGCCCTGACGCTCGAGCCTCTTGCACGCGTCGAGCACGGCCTTGTGCTCGGTCCGGGCCGTGATGATGTGGTTCCCCTCGTCGCGATGGAAGTCGGCCACGCCTTTGAGCGCGAGGTTGTCGCTCTCGGTGGCGCCGCTCGTGAAGATGATCTCGCCGGGCGTCTCGGCGCCGATGAGCGAGGCGATCCGCTGGCGAGCGATCTCGACCGCCTTCTCCGCAGCCCACCCGAACGAGTGGTTCCGGCTCGCCGCGTTGCCGAAGCGCTCGGTGAACCACGGCAGCATCGCCTCGAGGACACGCGGGTCGACGGGCGTCGTCGCGTGGTAGTCCATGTAGATCGGTAGCTTCGGTGCCATCCCTAGTGCCTGTGCAGGCCGGCCACGAGGTCGGGCTGCCCTTCATCGCCTTCGTGAACGTCGCAGCAGCAGCAGGAGGAGATCAGCCTCACGGGGTCGCAGGTCCCGCAGGTGTCGAGATACCCGAGGCTCTTGACGAGCTCCCTCTCGAGCGCGGCGAGCCGCGAGATCTGGTCCTGCGTCTCCTTCAGCTTCTCACCGTAGATCTCGCTGACGCGGCACATCGCGCGAGGAGCGCTCTTCGATTCCTCCCAGCCGTGGAGGATCTCGGAGATCTGCTGGAGCGAGAAGCCCATGTCCTGCAGCTTTCCGATCCAGCGCACGCGAACGACTGCCTCCTCACGGTAGAGCCGGAACCCACCCTTCGATCGCGCCGCGGGCTTGAGCAGGCCGAGCTCCTCATATAGATGCATGGCGCGGACGGTCTTGCCGACCTCGCGGGCAAGGTCGCCGACGCGCAGGAACGCTCCACCTTCCTCTTCTTCCACGACCTGCAACCTGACCAAGCTCGTCATCTTGTCCCCAGACCCTAACCTACACGTACGAGTTAGGGATGAGCACTTGATAGCCCCGGGCAGTGGAGCTGTCAAGCGGCCTTCGCGGGGCCGGAGCGACCTTCTGGCACCGCCAGGGCTCGGTATAGTGGTCGGTCTTGATCGGTTCGGCTTCGGGCTACGGACTACGGGCGTCGGGACGGAGCGGGAAGACCTGGATTCTTCTCCGACCCGTAGCCTGGAGACAATAGCCCGGAGCCCCAAGACCGACCACTACCCAAGCTCGGCCAGCGCCTCGCGCCCTGGCGGTTCGCCACCCCGGCGCCAGTGGCGCCACCTCCCGCGGCCTTTGAACTCGCGTGATTTCGGTGTGTTCAACGTGGCACGCCGCTCGCTTGGCCGTTCGGGATGCCTGTCATCGCGGTGGGGGCTGCCGCCTTCGCCCTCGGGGTCTGGCTGGGGCTGGGATCTGGCCCGGCGTGGTGGGCCGGGCTCGCCATCGCTCCTGTGGGCCTCGCTGCTCTCGTGGGTGGCCGGGCGAAGCTGGCCGGCTTCACCGCATGCCTGCTCGGCGCCGGAGTAGCTGTCGTCGCCCCGGTGCCGAGACGGCCCCTACCGAGGTGGGCCGAAGGCACGGTCGTCGATGCGCCCGAGAGCCTGGAGGACCACACCGTCGTCACCCTCGACGCCTCCACGGGCGCGAGGATCCGCGTGTCGCTGGCGACCTCCAGCCAAGTGGGACGGGGCGGGGCGAGACAATCGGGTGCCGGGCCTCCGCGAAGGTTGCAGGTCGGCGATCGGGTTCTGGCCGCGGTGGCGGTCCGTGCGGTTCGCGGCTTCGCCAACCCGGGCCTGCCCGACATGGAAAGCCGGGCCTCGCTCCTCGCGATACGAGGATCGGCCACGGTCGTCGATCCCGAGGCGCTGGTGATCGCAGGCGGCGCGCGCGCGAGCGTACGGAGATGGATCGAGTCCGCGCGGGATCGCGTGCGCGACTGCCTCGACGCCAACCTGCGCGAGCCGGCGCGTGGCGTGATGAGGGCCATGGTCCTGGGCGAGGGTGCGGCTCTCGAGCGCGAGGCCAAGGAATCGTACCGCCGCACGGGGACGCTTCACGTCCTCGCCGTCTCGGGCCTCCACCTCGTGTTCGTCGCCGCCGCCCTCGATGGGCTCCTTGGTTTCGTGCTCAGGAGGTGGCGAAGGCTCGCCGAGCGCATCGACGTCAGGCGGCCCGCGGCCCTCGTCGCGATGCCGCTAATCGCGGCCTACGCCGTGTTCGCGGGCGGCCAGCCCTCGGCGGTGCGCGCCACGCTGATGGCCGTCGCGTTCCTTGTGGCCCGTGCGACGGGCAGGGCGGGCGTGACGTCCGCGGCGATGGCCCTGGCCGTCATGGCCCAGCTCGCCTGGTGGCCCGAGCGTCTCCACGACCCCGGGCTGCAGCTCTCCTACATCGCGGTTCTCGCGCTCCTCGTCCTGGCCCCGCCGCTCCGAGATCGGCTGGCTCCCCGTCCGATCGAGGACACCATGGCGGAACCCGGTCGTCCCCCCGCGCTTCACGGGATCCGGCGTGCGATCGCCGGTCTCGTTGCGACGAACATCGCCGCCTCCATCGCCACGGCGCCCGTGATCGCCGTCCACTTCGGCCAGGTCACGCCCGCCTCCCTCGTGGCGAACTTGCTCGCGGTGCCAGCCTCGGGCTTCGTCGTCCTGCCTCTCGGGCTCGCCATCGCGGCCGCGACCCTCATCTACCCGCCGCTCGCGAGGCTCCTGTGCATCCCTGCTCAGTGGTCCTGCGACGCGCTCACCGTCTGCCTTCGCGCGATCTCGAAGGTCCCGGGTGCGAGTCTCGAGATCCCCGCGATGCCCGGATGGGTCGCGGTCGCGCTCGTGGCGCTCATCGTCACGCTGCCGTTCGGACCGAAGCGGGCTCGCTGGCCCAGGATCCTCGCCATCGCCGTGCTGGCGCTGGCGCCCAGCTTCACCCGATGGGTGGACCAGCGATTGTTTCCCGAGCTTCGCCTCACCGTGCTCGACGTGGGCCAGGGCGACTCCTCGATCCTCGAGCTGCCGGGCGGCGACGCCGTCCTGATCGATGGAGGCGGCCTGCCGGGCTCCTCGTTCGACACCGGAGAACGGATCGTCGGGCCGTACCTGCGCATGCGCGGGATCCGGACGATCCGCGAATTGATCCTGAGTCACCCGCATCCGGATCACTTCGGCGGCCTCAGGAAGGCCGTGGCCGGCCTGCGGGTCGGCCGCTTCTGGGACAACGACCAGGGCCGGCAGGAGGGCTTGGCCGGGGAATACGGCCGCCTGCTCGGGGCGATGAGACGCCGCCACGCTCCGGTGATGCGACCCGCCGATCTCTGCGGCCGGCCAGTCCTCCAGGCCGGCGTGACGCTGGAGGTCATCGCGCCGTGTCCGGCTCACTCGCCGGATCTGGACGTCAACGACAACTCGATCGTGCTCCGCGTCACCCATGGCAAGGTCCGACTCCTTCTGGCCGGCGACATCGAGGCCTCCGGCGAAAGAGCGCTCGTCGCGGGCGGCCGCGACCTTCAGTCCGACCTCGTCAAGGTGCCCCACCACGGGAGCGGGACGTCGAGCGGGCCCGAGCTGGTCGCGGCCGCGCGGCCGGAATTCGCCGTGATCTCGGTGGGCGCCCGCAACCGCTTCTCCCATCCCGCCGACTCCGTGGTCGCATCCTGGCGGGCCGCCGGGGCGCGAGTGCTCAGGACGGACGTGGATGGTGGCCTGATCTTCCGGTCTGATGGGGCCCGGCTGCGCCTGGAAGCAACCGGACGCGGCCCCGCCCGATAACGGGCCATGCGAAAGGCTCTGATCCTCTTCCCCCTCCTCGCCGGCTGCGGAGCCGCCCCCCTTCACAGGCTGGCCATCCAGCACAATCGTGAAGGCGCGTCACACCTCGCGGCCGGTCGGCTGGACCAGGCGGAGGCCCGCTTCAGGCTGGCGCTCGAGTACAACCCCAGGTTCTCGGAGCCCTGGGCGAACCTCGGGATCATCTCGATGCGCCGGGGCGAGCTCCGGCTGGCAGATCGTCAGCTCATCCGCGCAACGTCTCTGAACGAGGACTTTGCGGAGGCCTGGAGCGCACGTGGCGTCCTTGCGCTGCGGGCTGGCGACCTCATGGCGGCCAGGTCGCGGTTCCAGAGGGCGATCGACGTCGATCCGGGCTTCGCCGACGCCCGGTTCAACCTGGCGCGAGTCCAGATCCAGCTCGGCGACCCCGAGGCCGCGCGAGCGCACTTGCTCCGGCTCGTCGAGATCGCGCCGGTCATGCCGCTCGCGCGAGCGGCCCTGGCGAACGCGGACTACCTGGTGGGCCGTGACGACGAGGCAATCGACGAGGCGAACCGCGCCGTGGAGCTCGACCCGGGCTGCAGCGAGGCCCTCGTCGTGCGCGGCATGGTACGGCTCCGGCGCGGCGACTGGCCGGGAGCCGCACAGGAGCTGGAGCGTGCAATGGCGCTCGGCCCGCGGGAGCTCGACGTTCGCGTGCAGCTCGCGGTCGCCCTCGCGCTCACCGGAGACGAGGTGCGGTCGGTCGCGCTCATCGAGGGCGTCCTGCAGGCGAGGCCTCGCCACGCCCGGGCGTTGTTCGCGCTGGCGTCCATCCGGAAGGCCCAGGGCGAGCTGGGGCGTGCGGAGTCGCTACTGCGTCGGGCGGTTGCGTCGGCGCCGGGCTTCTGGGAGGCCGAGCTCGAGCTCGCTCGCTCGCTGGCCGCCCGAGGTCGGGCCGCGGAGGCGCGCCCATACTTCGAGCGTTTCCTGGCGGCAGCGCCGACCGGCATGCGCTCCGAGATCCACCGCGTCCGTGCGGACCTGGAGTCCGAGTGACGGCGGGCTGTTCGGTCTCATCTACCGCCTGGCGACGGGAGGGGTACTGGGGCCGGCTGGTACGTGCTAGGTTCCGCCCGAAGCGCGGAGGGCGGCTCATGAGAACTCTCATCTGGGCAACTCTGGTCATGTCGATCTCGGCCTGCGGTGGAGGGGGATCTCCTCCCCCGGCGACGGCGAACGACCAGGCGGGGGACCCGTACGCGGAGGGTGGCGAGACGCCAGCACCGCCGGCCGAAGGGCAGGCGAACGAGGCCACGCCCGCGCAGCCGGAAGCGGGTCCCGCGAGTGTGATGGTGAGGATCAAGGTCGGCGGGTCGGAGGTCTCCGGCCATGTCCGGATCCTGGACGAGTCCGACGCCATGGTCTCGGAAGGTGACTCGCCCTACTCGGCCCGGATCGCATCGGGGACGTACACGCTCACAGCGCAGATCAGCGACGAGTCGATCCTCGTCGATCGACCGACCCACCGAAGCGAGGGAGTGGAGGTGCGACCCGGGGGCCCGCACGAGATCGTGGTCGACGTCCCCCGCGCGCAGGTCCGCTTGACGGTCGTGCGCGGCGGACGAGCCGTTCGAAATCCCGAGATCACGCTGATGCGCCCGGGCTCGACCGAGCCCGTGTTCCGGTTTCGCCCCGGCGCGGCGCACATTCCCATCTCCGCGGGCCGCTACGAGGCGGACGTCAAGATGGGCACCCAGGTGATTCACGTGACCGGGATCACCTTCATGGAGGGCGCCACGCAGGACATCCCGATCGAGATCACGCAGTAACCGGAGCTCGATGGCGGTCAAGCTCACGGTCACACCCCCGGGCGCCGGTCCCGGCGCACCGGAGTTCTCGTTCACCTTCGACCAGGAGAAGATCGTCGTAGGCCGGGGCGCCAGCGCCGACGTCCTCCTCCCCTCCGCGTCCGTGAGCGACACGCACTGCGTGATCCGGCTCGAGGGACAGGACTACGTCATCTTCGACCCCGGGAGCACCAACGGCACGAAGCACAACGGACAGCCCCTCGTCGAGGGCAGACGCAAGCTCCTGCGATCCGGCGACGTGATCGAGGTCGTGGGCTTCCAGATCTGCTTCCGGGCGGGCCTTGCGATGGAGGGCATTCACACGGCCGATCGCACGGCCGCGCTCGCGCGCCGGATGGTCCGCGAGGCGCTCGACACGCTCGGTCCCGGTGGCGAGCCGCCGCATCTCACCTTCCTCAACGGGAGTCGCGCAGGCGATCGGGTTCCCATCCCGGATCACCCCGAGGGACTGACCGTCGGACGGGATGTCGACTGCGAGGTCCGCCTGGACGACTCCGACTCCTCGCGCCGGCACGCCGTGGTCCGGCGGAGCTGGGAGGGCACGTTCGTCACGGACCTCGGCAGCAAGAACGGTACCCTCGTGAACGAGGAGCGGGTCCGGGGTGACAGGCGGCTCAAGGATCGCGACGAGATCCTCTTCGGCGCCACGCGCGTGGTCTTCGAGGACCCGGCCGAGGCGTTCCTGCGAGAGCTCGAGCTGGTCGAGAAAGACGCCGCCCCGCCCGAGCCTCCGCCTGCGCCTCCGGCGCCGAGCGAAGGCGCTCGGGCCCCGATCACGGCGTCCATCAAGGTCGAGGTCGTGGCGCCGCCCGGGGGCTTCGGTCCCATTGCCGATCCCGGAGACGTTCGCGGGATCTCCGGTGCAGGTCCCGCGGGTCCCCAGGTCGAGACCGCGGCGCCTCCGGAACCGCCTGCGGTCGAGAACCTTCCCGGCGCTGCGCCGCAAGCGCCCGCGCCGAGCCCCACGAGGCCGCCCAGAGTCTCCCGCGCCGGCGACG
>JACPQR010000057.1 GCA_016190375.1 Deltaproteobacteria bacterium | reverse complement strand
GCGAGGCGATGGAGTGTGCGGCCTCGCTGGACGTACTGAAGTTGAGGAAGCTGATCGCGCAGCAGCGCTACGAACAGGGCACCCAGTTGCTCGAGGGCGTTGTGGCAATGCTGACGAAGATGATCTGAGGCCGTCAACGAGGTCTACGCCCACGTCCAGGTCGTCGTCGCCGTCAAGGTCAACGTCAACGTCAACGTCAACGCCGACGCCGAAGCCGACGCCGACGCATGCGGCTGACATGGCTGCGCCAACATGTTGATTGTAAACAGGGATCTGCACCCAATTGATTACCGGCCGGTGATGGGCTCCGACGCGATTCATCGACACGTCTCGAGCTGCCGTCAGATCCGATCGCCCTCCGCATGGCAGGAGTACACTCCTCGACGATGCCAAGGCGGATGCTCGCGTTGTGCGTGTGCTTCTCGAACGGCCTCGCCGGTTGCTCCGACGACGACAGCAGCGGCGACGCAGACGCGGACGCCGATGCCGACTCGGACTCGGACTCGGACTCGGACTCCGACGGCGACTCGGACACGGACGGGGATGGGGATGGGGATGGGGATGGGGATGTTCCGGTGGTCTGCGAGGCGCCGATCGAGCCGGCCGACACGTCGTCGCCCGACCACGTGATCGCCGACTGCGCGAGCGACACCCAGCTCCGCGAGGCGCTCGCCCAGGGCGGGATCATCACGTTCGACTGCGGCGGTCCGGCGACGATCACCGTGACGGCGGCGACGGCGCTGCCCAATGACGTCGACACCGTGCTCGACGGTGGCGGCGCGATCACGCTGGACGGGGGCGGGGCGACGCGCCTGCTGACCGTCGACGGCATGTGGTGGCAACAGACGGCGACGGTCGTGACCGTGCAGCGGATCGCGATCCAGAACTTCCGGGCGACCGGCAGCGAGGCGCTCGGCGTCGTCGATCCGAACCCGAACAACTGCTCGCAGGGCTTCGTGGACGGCGACGGCGGGGCGCTCCTCTTCCGAGACGTCCACGTCCGCGTCATCGACTGTTCCTTCTCGAACAACCAGGCTGCCGAGGTCGGCCCGGACACAGGGGGCGGCGCGATTCGCCTGCTCGGCACCTCGTCGGCGATCCTCGTGGGCAACCGGTTCGTCGCGAACCGCGGCTCGAACGGCGGCGCTGTCGCGGGTCTTTTCGGAGGCGAGGTGACGTTCGTGAACAACCTCTTCGCCGAAAACGAGGCGACCGGGTGGGGCGCCAACTCCAACGACGCCGCCAACGAGACCGGCTGCCCGATCGTCGAGAACGGGCAGCGGCAGATCGGCTCCGGAGGGAACGGCGGCGCCGTCTCGTTCGACGGCGGCGACCAGGGGACCGTGAGCTTCTGCGGCGACGTGTTCGAGCGCAACGCGGCCGGCGCGATGGGCGGCGCGTTCTTCCGCACCGACAACGTGTCCCCCGCGCCCTTCGGCATGGACCGTGTCACCGTCCGGGACAACCGCAGCCTCGACCGGAACGAGGCGGCCGGCGGACCGGCGGGCCTGTACCTGCATCGCCAGGAGGCCCAGATCACCGCGACGACCTTCGCGGGCAACTCCTCGGCGACGGGCTGCGCGGCGATCCAGGCCGACACGGGGACGCTCGACGTCGTGAGCTCGACGTTCGCGGGGAACGCCGCGCTCGACGGAGTCGGCGGGGCGATCTGCGACTTCCAGACGACGACCCTCGAGTTCTGCACGCTCGCCGACAACCACGCCGACGGCGGCGACGGTCTGTTCGCCGGTGCGCTCTTCGGCTTCGGATCGACGATCCGGAACAGCATCCTGTCGGGCAACAGCGGCGCCGGTGGCGGGACGCAGGAGACCTGCAACGACGTGGGCCACGCGGGCGGCAACAACCTGCAGTGGCCCGAGGGCCACTCCGCGTGCACCGAGGCCACGACCTTCGCCGATCCCCAGCTCGGCGACCTCGCCGACAACGGCGGCCCGACCCTGACCATGAGGCCCGGCGCTCCGGCCGAGGTCGTGCAGGTCGGCGAGGACTGCCCGGCGACCGACCAGACCGGGCGGCCTCGCGGCTCGCCCTGCACGCTGGGTGCGGTCGAGAGGTAGGACCTCTTCGGCCCGAGGCGTTCGTCAGGTATCATCTGCGCTCGGGGATGAGCGCGAGATTCACCGTCTGCTTCGCCGTTGCCTCCACGCTGGTTGGTTGCGGGACCAGGGATCCCGAGGTCACGACGTTTCCGGTGGGCGAGTGCGAAGGGACGCTCCGACTGCTCGTCTTCGCCGACCCGGATGCGTGCTCGAGCCAGGACCCTCGCGCCGACGGCGGCTCGCTCGAGCCGATCTCCGAAGCCGAGTGGCAGGCGGGCGCCGATGCACCCAGCCTTCACGTCCCAGCGCGCGGACCGGTCGCGGTCGTCGCGCAGTGCCGTGGCGAGGACGGCGTGGTGCGTCGCTGGGGATGCGACGACGACTCGGACGGACGGATCGAGGTGCAGCTCGAGGACGTCTGCTCCCGGAGCTGCGGGAAGGCCGATGGCTCCTGTACCGACGGCTCGGTTCCCTGGAGCGGCGGCGGCGGGACGATCTGCGTGCCGGAATGCGGGTGCGAGCCGGACGGCGGCGGTGGCGACGGCGACGGCGACGGCGACGGCGACGGCGACGGCGACGGCGACGGCGATGCGGACGGCGGTGCCGATTGCTCCGGCACGGGCGACTGCGCTTCCGGAACGATCGAGGTAGACGAATGCGGCAACTGTGGCGCACGGCTGAGGACCTGCGGCGCCGACTGCACGTGGCCGAGCTGGGGCGAGTGCTCGGGCGAGGGGGCATGTGCTGCGGAAGGAGAGGAGCCCTCCGACTGCGGAGCATGCGGGACTCGCTACAGGACCTGCAGTGAGGTGTGCCAGTGGGGCAAGTGGGGCACCTGCGGCGACCAGGGGCAGTGCAATCCATCGGCCGAGGAGTCGCGTGAATGCGGCGACTGCGGGACCCAGCTTCGCATCTGTGGCGACGACTGCTCCTGGGGCGAGTGGAGCGAGTGCGGCGACGAAGGCGAGTGCGCGCCTGGCACCGAAGGAGTCGAGGGCTGCGGCGACTGCGGGTCTCGCACGCGCACCTGCGGGGACGGCTGCACCTGGGGCGACTGGAGCGGGTGCGGCGACGGGCAATGCGTGCCCGACGAGTGGGGCCAAGAGGAGTGCGGCAACTGCGGCACCGAGGAGCGCCAGTGCCAGGACGACTGCCTCTGGGGCGAGTGGAGCGCTTGCGCGGACGAGGGGGACTGCGCGCCCGGAACGCCCCAGGTCGAGCCGTGCGGCGACTGCGGGTCGCGGTCGCGCGAGTGCGGCGACGGATGCACCTGGGGGGACTGGAGCGCCTGCGGGGCCGGCGAGTGCACGCCCGACGAGACGGGCGAGCGCGAGTGCGGCGACTGCGGCACCGAGGAGCGCACCTGCGGCCAGGAGTGCGTCTGGGGCGAATGGGGTGAGTGCGGCGGGGAGGGGAGCTGCACTCCCGGCGCGCCGGACACGCGAATCTGCGGCAACTGCGGGACGCAGTCCCGGGCCTGCGGGGCCGATTGCGAGTGGGGCCAGTGGGAGCAGTGCGCCGACGAGGGGGCATGCAACCCCACCGATGTCCAGCAGATTGCCTGCGGGGAATGCGGCAACCAGGAAGAACGATGCAACGGGAGCTGCGAGTGGGAGAGCTTCGGCACCTGCGACAACGACCCGGCGCGCTCCTGTGACGACGCGGATCCGTGCACGATCGACTCCTGCGACGGGAGCGGCGACTGCCTGAACGCGGGCTGCGGCGGCGGCACGCCCAACTGCTGCCCCGGGACCGGGTGTCGCGAGTGCTGCAACGACGGGCAGTGCGCCGACGGCGATCCCTGCACCACGGACACCTGCAGCGGCGGCGTCTGCTCTCACACTGGCTGCGGCGGCGGCACGCCCGACTGCTGTCCCGGGGTCGGCTGGAGCGCGTGCTGCAACGCCGTCCAGTGCGCCGACGACGGCGATCCCTGCACCACGAACGCCTGCAACGCCGGCGTCTGCTCATCCTCGGGCTGCGGCGGCGAGACGCCCAGCTGCTGTCCAGGCGTCGGCTGTCGGGAGTGCTGCAACGACGGGCAGTGCATGAGCCCGAATCTCTGCGAGACAGGCTCGTGCTCGGATTCTGGTGTCTGCTCCTTCTCCGGCTGTGGCGGCGAGACGCCCAACTGCTGCGGCAACCTCGTCGGCTGCCGCGAGTGCTGCGAGAACGCAGACTGCGACGACGGGGATCCCTGCAGCACGGACACCTGCGGCCTCGGGGGAAGCTGCTCCACCGTCGGCTGCGACCGCGGCCAGGTTTGCTGTGTGGACGAGGCCGAGTGCCGAGAATGCTGCGACATCGACGACTGCGATGACGGCGATCCTTGCACGAGCGACGACTGCGCCGGCGGCAGTTGCGCATACGTGAGCTGCGGCGGCGGAACGCCGAGCTGCTGCGCGAACGGCTGCTTCCAGTGCTGCGTCGCCGAGGACTGCCCACCTCCGGCTGACTGCAAGGTCCGCAACTGCATCCTTGCTGGTGGGCCGGGGGACGGTGGCGTCTGCTCGACGACGGAGGCTCCGGACTGGACGGCCTGCAGCGGTGGAGGCCACTGCTGCAACGGCGCATGCGTCTTCACCCTCTGCCCCTGAGCGGGCGGGGCCCGGTCTCCGCGATCCCAGCCGGTGGCAGGAGTATCGGCCACCCGGCGTGAGACGGACCGGTTTTCCACGATCGCTCGTGGAGCGGCGAAGCGGCACGAACATTGATCAGGCAGTTTTCGATGCGACTGGTCGATCTGCTGGCGGTGTGTTTCCTGTTCATGGGTTGCGGGGGAGGTGACGACGGAGCCGAGGCCGATGGCGACGCCGATGCCGACTCGGACGCCGACTCGGACACGGACGCCGACGCCGACGCGCTCTGCGCGCTGCCGTCGGATGCGCGCACGCTCGAGCTGGACCTCCTCGTCGACGGAAACCGAGTGCGGACCTGCACCCTCTACTGGCGCCTGAACATCCGCGTCTGCGGCGAGGCCGCCGACCCGCTCTGCGAGAGCGTCTCGGAAGCTTGCGGCGCGTGCGGTGGCGCGATCGACCGCGATTGCGACCTCGGCGATGCCTGCGAAGAGTCGTCGGTGCGGCTGGCAACGGCCGGCACGTACACGGTCTGCGTCGAGGCGGAGCTGGTCAACGGAGGCATCGCCTTCGAGGAGTGCGGCGAGGTGACCGTCGGCGAGGAAGGCATCACCGAGCCCCTCGCGATGGACATCGACACGGGCAACGTCTTCCCCTGCGTCCGCGACTGGGTCTACGACCCGGAGGAGAACATGTGCTGCGACGACGGCCAGGGGTACTGCGCGCCGCCGGGCTTCTGAGCGTACGAGTCGCTACCGCAGGCGCCTGCCGCAGGCGTCCCAGTCGATGTTGCGGAAGAACGCCTCGACGTACTTGCCGCGCTCGAAGGCCTTGTAATCGCGCATGAACGCGTGCTCCCAGCCGTCCATCACGACGATCGGCGTGAAGCCCGAAGGGTTACCGTCGTTGTGCAGCGTTATCCAGTGGTTCGAGAGCCACAGCGTGGTCGGATCCTGGTAGGTCACGGCCCACCCGACGCCCGGCATCGTCGCTATCGCGCGGAAATCGTCCGACCAGACCTTGAAGCTGCCGAACGACTTCACGATCGCCTGCTGCAGCGCCGAGCCGCTCGCCGGCTCCGCGGTCGCCCCGGGGCGCAGGCTCGCGAAGTACTGCTCGTGGAGGATCATCCCGTTGTACTCGAAACCCAGCCGGCGGGTCAGCTCGGCGTAAACGGGATCGGCGCCCGACGCCTTCCCCTCCGAGCACATCGCGTAAAGGCGCTCGGTCAGGGCGTTCGTGCGCTTCACGTAGCCCTTGTACAGCTCGAGGTGCTCGGCGATCTGTCCGTCCGAGATCCCGTTCAAGCCCCCGAGCTTCGAGAAGTCCTTCGCCGCGTACTTCTTCTCGACCGTCATCTCCGACCTCCTTGTCCCCTGGTGTAAGGCGGATCAATCGGGTGGCAAGGATCCCTGCCCGCCCTGCAGGCCGAGCCGGATGGCCTCGCACAGTCCCGACCGAACCGCCTTCTGCGCGACCTTCAGCGCGTTCCTGACGGCGCGCGGGCTCGATCGTCCGTGCGCCTTGATGCAGACCCGGTCGAAGCCGAGGATCGGCGCGCCCCCGTACTCCTCCCAGTCGGTGACCTCCTTGAGCTGCTTGACCGCGGGCGCGAGGAGCGCCAGGCCGGCCTTGTTCCGCAGGCTCTTGCGGTACGCGTAGCGGCCGAGGTTCATCACGGTCTCCGCGATTCCCTCGAGCATCTTGAGGACCACGTTCCCGGTGAAGCCCCCCGTCACGACGACGTCCGCCGTGCCCTTGGGGATGTCCGTGCCCTCGACGTTGCCGATGAAGTGCAGCCCGGCTGTCGCGAGGAGCCGCTCGTGCGCGCGAACGATCGCCGCCGGTCCCTTCGTCGGCTCGCTCCCGTTCGACAGGAGAGCGACCGTCGGCTCGGGGTTCCTCGAGATCCGTGCCGAGTACGCCGCTCCCATGACGGCGAAGCCGACGAGGTCGTCCGCCGTGGGGTCGAGCGTCAGGCCCGCGTCGAGGATCAAGCTGAACGGGTCCTCCTTCTCGCCGCGACGGCGCTCGGTCGGGTAGACGGCGCCCAGCGCACAGCGGCTGACTCCGGGGATGCGGGCGAAGGTCCGCGCGCAGGCCAGGGTGAAGGCGCCGGTGTTCCCGGCCGAGACGAGCGCGTCCGCCCTGCCGTCGCGAACCAGCTCGGCGGCGACGATGACCGAGGCACGCGGATGCGCCTCGAGCGCCGCTCGCGGCTCGGCGTCCATGGCGACGTGCTCCGGGGCATCGACGACCTCGAGCCTGGCGCGGTCGTGTGGCAGCTCGCGAAGCACGGCTTCGATCCGCGCCCCGTCTCCCACGAGGACCACCCGTGGGCCCGACGTCTCCAGCGTCAGGCTAGCGGCCCCGGCGACCACCGCGTCCGGCGCGTGATCGCCGCCCATCGCATCGAGCGCGAGGATCGTCATGAGCCGTCGAGTATAGCGAGCACCTCCCGCAGGTCCACGATCGCCGTGTGTGGGATTGCCCGCTCCCTGCAGGTCTGCTCGAAGAGGCCGCCTTTCACGGTGAAGACCCGGTCGGCGACGGGGGCGGCGCAAGAATCGCTCGCGCCGTCTCCGACGAACACGACCTGTCGCCCGGGTCGCCGCTGCCGGCGGACGACCTCTCCCTTGCATACCGCGCACGTCGCGCAGCTCAGATCGGGGTGCGGGAAGGTCGCGACCGTGCGGCCGTGCTTCCAGACGAGTCGGTTCGCGAACCTGAGCGGGAGCGCCCCCCGAGCGATCCACGGCCCGAGGATCCGATCGATGTACAGGTCGAATCCTCCCGACGCGAGGACGACCTCGAGCCTGCCCTGTGCGGCCTCCTCGAGCAGCTCCGCCGCGCCCGCCCGGAGCCTGCCCACGGAGTCGGCGAACGCCCGGATCTCGTCGGGGCCTGCGCCGACGAGCGCCCACATCTGCCGCTGTGCGTCGGGCAGCGGGATCTCGTGGCGCAGCCACCGCTCGTCGATCCCGCGCCAGGACGGCGGAGCGAAGCGGTCGCAGATCGCGTCACCGACGTCGATCTCGGTCAACGTGCCGTCGAAGTCGATGACGACTACCGGAGGCACGCTCTATGGCCCGAAGCCCGCCAGCTCCCGGTCCGCGAAGGTCCGGTCGAGCAGGATCGCCGGGACCAGCCCGCCGGCAGGAACCTCCGCCCTTGGACCGTGGATCACGGCGAGCGCCGAGACGCCGACCATCGACGAGAGCATCCCCGATCCCTGCTTGTCCAGGAGTTGCAGGTAGATCTCGCCGCGCTGATCGCTCGCGCCGCAGCGGACGAAGTGGGTCCGGTCGTCGCTCTTGTGGTACGCGGTGACCAGTCGACCCGTCACGACGGGGCGGAAGGGACGGCGGTGGCCCGCCATCGCGCGGATCGCGGGTCGAACGAAGAGCTCGAACGTGACCATCGACGACGCGGGGTTGCCCGGAAGGCCGATCACCGGCACGCGCTCGAGGACACCGAAGGCGAGCGGCTTGCCCGGCCGCATGGCGACCTTCCAGAACTCGCTCCTCCACCCCAGGGTCTCGAGCACCTTGCGGACCAGGTCGTAATCGCCGACGGAGACGCCGCCCGACGTGATGAGGAGGTCGCTGCGCATTCCGCGCCGGATCCGGGCCACGAGATCGTCCTCGTCATCCCTCGCGATCCCCAGGGGGACCGGCACGCCGCCCGCCTCGACGACCTGCGCCGCGAGCGCGTAGCTGTTGGACGTCACGATCTGCCCGTGCTCGAGCGGCTCGTCCACCTCGCGCAGCTCGTCACCCGTCGCCAGGATCGCGACCCGCGGCCGCGCGTACGTCTCGACGAAGGGGACGCCGAGCGCCGCGAGCAGGCCCACTTCTCCGGGACCGAGGGCGGCGCCTTCCGTCAGCGTGGTGGCGCCGCACTCGACGTCCTCGCCGGCGTGCCGGACGTGCGACCCGAACGCGGGAGCGCGCTCGATGACGACGCAGTCCCCCTCGACGCGAGCGTGCTCCTGCATCGCCACGGTGTCCGTGCCCGGGGGCATGGGGGCGCCCGTCAGCACGCGGGCGGCCTCGCCCTCGCCGACCCGCACTGGCTCGAGCGTCCCCGCGCGCGACTCGCCGACGAGTCGCAGTCGCGTCACGCCGGTCGTCGACAGGTCGGCCCCGCGCACTGCGTAGCCGTCCATCGCCGAGTTGTCGAACGGCGGGAGCGGACGCTTCGCGACGACGCGCCGCGCGAGCACGCGACCGACCGCCTCGGTCAGCGGCACCCTCTCGGGGCTCATCCGGGCGATCTGTCCGAGGATTCGTTGCTGTGCTTCGATGACGGTCAGCATCCCGCGAAGACTCGCTCAATTCTCCCAGAACGCAAAGGGGGGCAACGCGCTCGATGCGCCGCCCACACCGCTCACCCTGCAGGCGCATGCCAGGGCCCGCGGCCGCCCAAGGCGGCCCCGAGGTCCCGAGCCCGGAGTACCCCCGCTACTCGCCAGGCGCCGCGTCACCCTCACTCGACGGCGCAGCGGCCGGCGGGCTCGGCGGAGCCGCGCCCGGCGGAGCATCGGGCGGCTGGCTCGCAGCCGGCTCGGGCTCCGGCACGGGAGCCGCGCCCGGCGGAGCTTCGGGCGGTCGCGGCTCGGCCGGCGCGCCACTCGGCGGTGCTGCGACCGGCGAGCCAGCGTTCTCGGGTGCCGTCGCGAGGCGCGCGGGCGCGTAGACGATCAGCGTCCGGCCCGCCTCCAGAGCGGCGTTTCGCTCCACCCGGTTGATCCGCGCGAGCGAGCCCACCGAGAGCTCGAAGCGCTGGCCGATCGACTGCAGCGTGTCGCCTTCGCGGACGGTGTAGCGGATGCGCCGCCGGCCTCGAAGACGCTCGTGGTAGTCGAAGAACTCGTCCGTGCCCTGGACGAGGACCCTCACCTGGCGTTCCGTGAGCACGACGGCGCGGGTCAGATCGACGCGCGTCGGGACGAAGAGCTGCAGGACCATTCCCGGCTGCAGCCGCGCCTCGGGCTCGATGGCGTTCCACTGCCGCAGCTCCTCGGCGCTCGCGCCGAAGAAGGCCGCCACGGCCGACGCCGTGTCGCCCGGGACGACCGTGTAGAAGACCCGGCGGCGACCGGTGTAGGTGAAGCGCTGCGCCGGGACCGTCGCGACCGGAGGCTCCTCGGCGCTCGGGTCGGGCGCGAGCTGCGGGACCGCCGGGACCACGAGCACCAGCTCGGCGGGAACCCTGGCGTCCTCCGCCAGCCCGTTCAACTCGGCGAGGGCGCGGCGGGTGACGCGATGGCGACGGGCGATGATCTCGAGCGTGTCGCCGAAGCGGGGAACGTAGCGGCCATAGCGGCGGAGCTCCGGGCGAAGCCTCGACAGCGCCGCCTCGAACGTCGCACGCTTGCCCGCGGGAATGCGCGCGCGGTAGACGCCCTGCACGGGTGGTGTGCGGCCTCGCAAGAGGTGCGGGTTGAGCTCGGCGATCTCGTCGCGGCCGCATCCGACCGCGCGGGCCAGCGTCCCGAAGTCGCATGACGCGGGCAGCTCCACGACGTCGGCGCCACGCTCCGCGTCGAGCTGAACCTGGTCGAGGCCGAACCGCTCGGGGTTCCGGCCCACGAGGGCCGCCGCCAGGATCTTCGGCACGTAGTAGGTCGTCTCGTACGGGAGCCCGGCTTCCATTCGCGCCAGTGCCCAGTAGTCGTTGCTGTTGTACTTGCGGATCGCCTTGAGCAGCGCGGCGTACCCCATGTGATACCCGGCCAGCGCCAGGTCCCAGGTCCCGAAGCGCCGGTACAGGTCCGACAGGAAGGCCGCCGCTGCGCGAGTGGAGCGCTCGGGGTCGCGGCGCTCGTCGATCCAGTGGTTCTGGGCCAGGCCGTAGACCTCGCCGCCGCGAGGCATGAGCTGCCAGAGCCCCATCGCGCCCACGGGCGAGCGCGCGCTCGGATCGAACGAGCTCTCGATCATCGCCACGTACAAGAGGTCCTCGGGCAGCCTCTCGGCTCGCAAGATCCGGCGGATCATCGGACCGTACCGACCGATCCGCCGCAACCAGCCCGCCATGATGGCGTGGCCGCGTGGGTCGTTCTTCCAGAAGTCGAGGTAATAGAGGACGTTCTCGTCCCACCGGAACGGGAGATCCGGCATCTGCAGCCCCTGCAGCCAGGCCGCGTCCGACGGGGAGCCGGCGGCCCGGCCTTCGGGGAGCGGCGGCGTCCGGCTCGTCAGCGCATCCGGCTGGTCCTCCTGCCGGCGCAGCTCGTCGAGCCTGGGCGGGAAGGCAAGCTCGGCGGGAAGCTCGGGCCGCCGAGAACCGGCACCGAGCGGCCCGAACGTCCGGCTCTCCCACTCGCGCAGGATCCTCAGCTCCTCGCTCTCGCTGGCCGCTCCGTCGGGCTCGATCGCCTCGCCGGCGATGGCCGAGCGCGCGCGCGCGTCCGTCGTCAGCGGAAGCTCCTGCGTGACCTGGTCGGCCCTCGCGACCGACGCGAGGAGGGCCACCAAGGCGATCGTCGCGCCGGAGGACCGCATTGGGCCACGCTATCGGAGGGTTTCTGGGCGGGTCAAGTTATGATGACTGCTACTGTGATCCGATTTCTGCCACCAGCGGCTGCGCGGCAAAAGCCCTCGCATGCAGCAAATCCTTGACACCGCGCAGTCTTGGGGCGATGGGTGGGTCTACTTGGACTCCCTCGGACACGGCCCGCTCGACGCCCGGAAGGAGCGGTGCGTTGGACCGCGACATCGGGTGCGGGCGAGCCTCGCACGAGGTCGGCCCTCTTTGCGATTTCCAGATCGAGGTTCCGAATGGCGCCCGTAGATCGCTTCATCGAGTTGGTCACCGTCCCCGAGGATCTGATCGAGGAGATCCAACCGCGCGTCAACCCTGCCCGGCCGTGGGACCTCGATCGGCAGTTCGATGCCTGCGTGGAGATCGGAGGCGCGCGGCGCTCCATGTACAGCCGCGGCGGGCGGGCGATGTTCGCCTACCGTGCCATCCTCGAAGAACGGACCAGCAAGAGCTGGAGGTTCTTGACCCTCGGCGCCGCGCTGCTCACTCCGCTCAAGGTCCGCAATCGCGAGCGCGTGCTGCGGCGCGTGATCCGCGAGCTCGGGCACAAGCGCCATCTCGTGGCCGCCGCGATCGAGACGGTGACCAAGCGCTACAAGAGGTCGGAGATAGACGCGTGGCTCCGCGACGACCCGCTCTTCCTCGGCAGCGAGCTGACCACCCACGTCATCGAGGGGGAGTTCGCCGCGCTCCTCGTGAACGTGAGGGACCTGTTGCGCCACGCCAAGCCGCGCGGGCACGGGCTCCTGGTGCGTTCATGGACGTGACGGCGCTCCTCGTGAACGTCAGGGACCTGTTGCGCCACGCCAAGCCGCGCGGGCACGGGCTCCTGGTGCGTTCATGGACGTGATGGCGCAACGGAGGCGAGCGAAGGCGTATTCACTTCGCCGTAG
>JACPQR010000056.1 GCA_016190375.1 Deltaproteobacteria bacterium | reverse complement strand
GAGTACAAGAGCCCGACGACGCTGGAGATGCCCGAGGTGGTCACGTACCTCGTCGAGGACCCGGACGACGCGGGCCCCTTCGGCGCGAAGGAGGTCGGGCAGGGGCCGCTGTTGCCGATCATGCCCGCGGTCGCGAACGCGGTCTTCGATGCCGTCGGCGTCCGCGTCGACGAGGTGCCGATCACGCCCGAGAAGATCCTCCGCGCGATGAAGGATCCGTCGAAGCGAGTGGGGCCGCGGTCGTTCCCCGAGGTGGCGTGGCCCGAGCCGCTGCGCGTCCCACCGCCCTGGGAAGGCGGCGACGGCAACGCCGTCAACGAGAAGCCGCGCAAGTCGAGAGCGGCAGCCGACGGCACGCGGATCGGGGACGGCGGCGCCGGGCCCGGCGGGGGTGTGCGGCCATGATGAGGGCGCCTCGGTTCCGCTACGTCGCGGCCCGGAGCGTCGGGGAGGCGGCGCGAGCGCTCGCGGACGACCCCGGGGCGATGCTCCTCGCGGGGGGGACCGACGTCGTGCCCGGCATCAAGCGCCGCCAGCACGCGCCGTCGCTCCTCGTCAGCCTGCGCCGCGTCCCCGAGCTGCGCGGCATCCGGTGGGGCGACGACGGGGGCCTCGAGCTCGGCGCCTGCGTCACGCTCTCCGAGATCGTCGAGGACGGACGCGTCGCCCAGTCCCATGCCGCGCTGTGGCGAGCCGCCGCGCAGGTCGCGACACCGCAGATCCGAAACGCGGGCACGGTCGGCGGGAACCTCTGCCTCGACACGCGCTGCAACTACTACGACCAGAGCATCGAATGGAGGCGCGCGATCGGCTTCTGCATGAAGGCGCCCGGGCCGGGCGGAACGGCGCGGACCGAGAAGGCCGGCGGCGTCTGCTGGGTGGCGCTCTCGAGCCCGAAGTGCAAGGCGGTCTCCTCGACCGACCTCGCGCCCGCGCTGATCGCCCTCGGCGCGCGCGTGACGCTCGCGAGCACCGGAGGCGAGCGGCGAATCCCGCTCGAGGAGCTGTACGCGGACGACGGGATGGCGTTCACGACGAGGCGTCACGACGAGCTCCTGACCGCCATTCACGTGCCCCCGCCAGCCGCGCGGACGAGGTCGACGTACTGGAAGCTGCGCAGGCGCGGTGCGTTCGACTTCCCCGTGCTCGGCGTCGCCGGGGCGCTTCGAGTCGCCGATGACGGCACGGTCGAGGCGGCGCGCATCGTCCTGGGTGCGGTCGCCTCGAAGCCGGTCGTGGTCGACGCCACGTCCCTCCTCGTGGGCGGCGCTCTGACGGACGACGCGATCGACGCCTTCGAGGAGAAGGCCGCCCGCTTCGCCAGGCCCCTCGACAACACGGACTTCGACCTGCACTGGCGCAAGCGAGTCGCCCGTGCGTACCTCACCGGCGTCCTCTGCGAGCTTCGCGGCGACGACCCCGCGTCGCTGGGCCTCCTGCAGCGACGGGCCGCGGCGATGGTCCCGGCAGGCTGAGCGCACGTCCCATCGTCGTCGCAATCGGCCATGAGAGAGGCGACTTGACAGCGACGCTAGCAGTGCAATCATCGCTAGCACATGCCCGCGATCACCATCCGGAACCTGGACCAGACCACGAAGGAACGCCTGCGCCAGCGCGCGGCGCGACATCGCCGATCCATGGAGGAGGAGGCGCGTGACATCCTCCGGTCGGCGCTCGCTCGTCCGGACGGGCCGAGGGACGACCTGGCCGCTCTGGTGCGGCGGCGGTTCCAGGCGATCGGGGGCGTCGAGCTCGAACTACCTCCTCGCGGCCCGATCCGGGAACCGCCCGCGCCCCGGCGATGATCGTCCTCGACACCAACGTCATCTCGGAGCTCATGAGACCGGTCCCCGAAGATCGGGTTTCACGCTGGACCAGGACCCAGCCGACTGCGAGCCTGTGCGTCACGAGCATCACACAGGCCGAGATCCTCCACGGAGTCCTGCTGCTCCCGAAGGGCAAGCGGCAGGACCTCCTCCAGGCCGCTGCCATCGCGATGTTCGAGGTAGACCTCGGCGGCCGAATTCTTCCCTTCGACACGGATGCGGCGCTCCAGTACGCGCGGATCGCGGTTGACCGGCGCCGTGCCGGCCGACCGATCTCGCACTTCGACGCCCAGATCGCCGCCATCGCGCGCGCCCATGGCGCCGCCGTCGCCACGCGCAACACGGCAGACTTCGGGGGCTGCGGCGTCGAAGTGATCGACCCGTGGGAGTGAGAACGCTGGGGATGTGGACAGGTGGCATGAAGGGGGTGGCTGGCCGCCGGGAGCCAGCCTGGCGGCTTGGAGGGTGAGCGGACGCACGAGATCTGAGGTGGTGCGCGACACGATGCTTGCGGGACGCGGCGCGATCGCACGTGCGAAGCCCTCCACGAGGCCACCGCACCGGACGAAGCAGCGACGGGCCGCGGCGATGGTCCCAGGCTGACCGCGATGTCCTGGAGCTACAGGCAGACGCAGATTCCGTCGACGCACGGCGTGAGGTTGCACTGGCATTCGCAGCCGCCGCAGTGCTCGGGATCGAGGTGGGTGTTCACGCACTTGAATGAACCGTTCTCGGGGCACGCCATGGAGGGGAATCCGCCACACGAGCACGCGTAGCCGATGCACGTGCCTCCCGAACAAGCGACTCCGCATGCTCCACAGTTGATCTCGTCGGATGGGCGCGGGCGCCGCGACCCCGACGCTGCCCGGGCTCGATCCGCGGAGGTCGATCCCCGTCAGCTGGGGCCTCGTACTCGCACAGGCGGCCTTCAGCCTGCCGCTCATGGTCCTTGCCGGTGCCGGTCTCGCCCAACGAGCACCCGCGCGGTTCCAGCGGAGCGCCTCGAGCAGCTCGCGGCCCGGCTGCGGCGCGCGGTGGAGCTGCCCGCGCGCGTCGTGACCTGACCGCCGAAAGCACGACCGCCACCGGGCGCGTGGCGCGGCTGCCTCGTCATCGGAGGCGGCGCGACGCGTATCCACGCGAGAAACACCGGTCCGGCCCCGCGCGCTGCGTCGCACGGTTGTTGCTAGTGCCGAGCGCGCGATTGCACCCCAGGCGAGCTTCGCTCGCCAGGGGACCCGCAATTCTCGCCGACGTCGTCGCGCTCTTGGAGGGCTCTACATGCACGTGCTCGAGATCGTCTTCTCAATCACTCTGTTCGCCGGGCTCGCAGGCTGCGAGGGCAGCCAGGGACCGGCTGGCGCAGATGGACAGCCCGGGGATCCGGGCGCGCCGGGGGATCCGGGGGACCAGGGAGATCCAGGGGACCAGGGAGATCCGGGGGACCAGGGAGATCCGGGGGACCAGGGAGATCCGGGGGACCAGGGCACGCCCGGAGAGGACGGCGAGGATCTGCGCTTCCTGCCGCCCTCCGACGTCTACTTCTCCACGGCCGTGACCAACAACTCGGGGGACATGCAGACCGGCCAGTACGGGATCCTCCTCACGTTCGACGAGGGTCTCGACCCTGTCGACGGCGGCGAGGACGCGGTCGTGGTCTGCGAGCGCGTGGCGTCCCCACCGGAGATCGACGGCATCGAGCGGGAGTGGGAATGGGGGGGGTTCGAGACGGCGATCGATCTCGAAGACCTGCCGTTCTCTTACTGGGACGCCGACACGGCGACCTACATCGAGGACCCGGCCTACGACGGCGGCGTGGCCGAGGTCGATTTCAAGTGCGCGTACGACGATCAGTACATCTACTTCCGCGCCTCGTGGACCGAGGATGGGACGACGGTGCCCAACAAGGGAATCGGCGAGAACAGGGAGTTCAAGAGGCTGAAGAGATCCGGCGGCGCGTGGATCAACGGACGCGACGCCGCGGTCGACGGTGACACCGACAAGAACGAGGACCGCTGGTACATGATGTTCCCGGTCTCGGGAACGGACGGCTTCATGGACGCGTGGCAGGAGCAGGGGTGCACGCTCTTGTGCCACACGTCGGAGTACGCGAGCGACGGGTCTCACGGCCGAATGCGCACGGACGACCCCCTCGACATGACGGACGTCTGGCACTGGAAGGCCGCGCGAGGCGGAGCGCTCGGCTACACCGACGACCAGCACTTCGGCTTCGCCGACGCCACCAACGGGGGGTGGAACGGCCGGTACGGCGACAACGGCGACGCGCCCTACGTCGAGAACCCTCTCGCCGCGGGCGTGCCGACCTTCATGCGCGTCCAGGGGGTGGCCGACCGGGCGGCGCCCTCGCCGATCTTCGAGCTCGACCTCTTCGACCCGGGCCTCGCCTGGGCCGACGGCAACACGATCCCGGGCGTCTTCGTGCAGGTTCCCGCGGGCAGTCGCGGCGACATCCAGGGCGTCGGCAAGTTCGACGCGGCGACGAGCACCTGGACAGTGGAACAGGCGCGCCTGCGCGACACGGGCCACGGGGACGACTACCAGTTCCGCGCGTGGACGGTCGACTGAGAGTAATGCTGGCGCTGCTTGCGCTCGCCGGCTGTCCCGACCTCGGGGATCCGCCGGCGGACGCAGGCTCGGACGCGCGCGCAGCCGACGCATCGCTCGATGCGGCTGCAGTGGGCGTCGACGCGGCGCCAGACCTCGACGCGCAGGGCGACGCCCGATCGGAAGACGGCTCGCCGGATGCCATGCCTGACTCGCCCGTCTGCCCCGACGAGCCCGTGAGCGTCGAGATGTCGTACATGCGGTTCGTGCCCGGCGACGTGACCGTCCAGGTCGGATGCCCGGTGCTCTGGACGAACCGTGACGGGACCAACGCCCATGATGTGACCTCGGGGACGCCCGAGCTGCCCACGGACACGTTCTCGAGCGGCGATCTTCGAAACGGCGACACCTTCACTCACACGTTCGAGACGGCGGGGAGCTTCGTCTACCACTGCGCCATTCATCCAGACGTGATGCGCGATGCGACCATCACAGTCGAGTAGTCGCACTGCCATCGCCGTCGCCGTCGCCGCGGCGGCGGCAGCGTTCGCCGAGTCCGCGGTGGCGACGGCGGAGCCGCGCTTCGCTGCGCGCTACGGCGCGCCATGCACCCTGTGTCACGTCAACCCGAGCGGCGGCGGGATGCGGACCGCGTTCGGGCGAAACGTCTTCGAGGCCCGCGAGCTGGGCTGGTGGGCGTTCGCGCCGATCGATCCACAGCTCGGCGAGCAGCTCGCGCTTGGAGGAGACTTCCGTCTCGCCGTCATCGGGCAACCGGACCGCTCGACCGAGCCCTTGCCCGCATCGACGCTCCTCATCGCCACGCCCACCGAGCTGACGGCCTTTCCGATGCAGGCCGACCTCTACCTCGCTGCGACGCCGATCCCGGCGGTGACCTTCTACTCGGACGTTGGCGCTGGCGGCAGCTACGAGGTGTTCGGCATGCTCCAGGCGCCTGTGGCGGGCCTTTATCTCAAGGCAGGCTTCTTCGTACCTCCATACGGAACGCGGCTGCCCAACCACACAGCGGCGATCCGCCAGCCGATAGGCTTCGACCCTCGCGCGAAGGACGCCGGGCTAGAGGCGGGCATGATCTTCGGGCCGCTGTCGCTTCAGGCGGCAGTCGTCAACGGCGAGCAAGGCGGATCGCCCATGGACATGGTGGAGGGGCTGGCGCTCAGCACTCGAGCCGAGCTTCGCCTCGGGCTCGGCCCGCTGCGTCTCACGCTCGGTGGCTCCTACTACCGTGCGCACGGCGAGCTCCCGGCCCGAGCGCCCGACGAGGAGCCCGACGAGACCGTCGAGTGGAGAGCGGGACCGTTCCTCTGGGCCAACCTGGGCAGGCTGACCTACGTCGGAGAGGCCGCGCTGCGCCGGCTGGAGGACGGAGGCCAGCTCGTGGCTTACCACGAGCTCACGTTCCTGATGGCGCGCGGCCTCGAGATCGGCGGCACATGGGAGTACATGGACCGCGACGTGGACCTGGCCGTCGAGCCGGCCGACGTCTTGCACCGCGCCGGTCTGAGCCTTCAGGTCTTCCCGCTGCCGATGACCGAGGTCCACGTGCTGTACCGGCGCTACCTCGCGAGGTCCGGGCAGCCCGAGGACGGACAGCACGAGATCCTCGCCTTTCTTCACCTGTTCCTCTGAGGCCATGGAGAGGGAATCGGATGCGCACGAGTATGCAGAGGGAAGGGCGGAGCGTGGCAGGCGGGCTCATCTTGTGGGTGCTCGCGGTCGTGCCGTCGACGGCCGTCGGCTCCGACGCAGCCGTCCGGTACCGTCGAATCTGCGGCCCCTGCCACGGCCAGCGGGGAGACGGTCTCGGCCCCGCCGCGGGTTACCTCCCGCTTCGCCCTCGCGACTTCACGCGCGGGGAGTACAAGTTCCGGTCCACGCCGTCGGGCTCCTTGCCCCTGGACTCCGACCTGGCGCGCACCATCAGGCGCGGGCTGCCGGGTACTCCGATGCCTGCGTGGCGAGGCGCGCTTTCGGAGGAGGAGATCGGGGACGTCGTGCGGGTCGTCAAGTCGTTCTCCCGACGCTTCGCGGACGAGCCCGCGCCGTCGCGGCTCCAGATACCGCGACCGCCGCGGTTCGACGCGCGCCTGGTCCGGGAAGGTCGCCGCACCTGGAAGCTCTTCCAGTGCGCGAGCTGCCACGGCCCGCGCGGCCGCGGCGACGGCCCGTCGGTCCCGGGCCTGCGCGACTCCGATGGCCTGCCGATCCGTCCTCGGGACTTCACGGTCGGGATCTACAAGGGCGGCTCCTCGCCGCGCGATGTCTACCGCACTTTCATGACTGGCCTCGACGGGACGCCGATGCCGTCTTACATGGACACGCTCGCCGACGAACGTGCACGGTGGGCGCTCGTCGCATACGTCCAGTCGCTCGGGCGCCGTCCGTCGTTCTTCGACTGGCTCTTCGCCGACCCGCTCGTGTCGCGTGCGCGGTGAGCGAATCAGCTCGCGGGATCCGTTCCGCCCGAACCGCCCTGGGGGGTCTCCAAGGCCGGGTCGGGATCGAGCAGTGCGCCCAGCTTTCGGGGGCGGAACTCCTCCGAGCTGAGCTCATGGCGCTGCATGAGCCGCTGAAAGCTCTGCCTCTGGATTCCGGCTCGCTCGGCGGCCGCAGTGACGTTGCCCTCCGTCGCCCTGAGCGCGTCCTCCACGAACTGACGTTCGAACAGCTCCAGCACGTGCCGGCGAGCGACGTCCAGCCGGTGGGAGACGAGCGGCAACCTCTGCGGCTGCACCTCCTGCCGCTCGCGAAGTTGCTCGGGCAGGTGCTCGGGCAACAGGACCGGTCCACGAACGAGCGCCACGGATCGCTCGAGGACGTGCTCGAGCTCCCGGACGTTGCCGGGCCAGGCGTAGGAGGAGAGCAGCGAGAGGGCCGAAGGGCTGACAGCCAGGGTCGGTCCCTCGCGCTCCGCCGAGAGGCGGGCGAGCAGATGGTCGACGAGCAGCGGGATGTCCTCGCGGCGCTCGCGAAGGCTGGGGAGGTGAATCCTCACGACCTGGAGCCGGTAGTACAGGTCCTGGCGGAAGCTCCCGCCTGGTGCAGCGAGCTCCCTGTGCGTCGCAGCGATGAAGCGCGCCTCGCACCGCAGCGTCGCGTTCTCGCCCAGCCGCTCGAACTCGCCGGTCTCCAGGACGCGCAGGAGCTTCTGCTGGACCGCGGGAGACAGGTCGCCGATCTCGTCGAGAAACACCGTACCCTCGCCCGCCGCCTCGAGCCGGCCCGCGCGCACGCGGTCGGCACCCGTGAAGGCGCCGCGAGAGTGACCGAACAGCTCGGCGTCCACCAGGGTCTCGGGTACTCCCGCGCAAGCCATGACCACGAACTGTCTGCCACGCGAGGGACCGGTGTCGTGCAGCGCGCGCGCCACGAGGGACTTGCCGGTACCTGTCTCGCCTGTCACCAGGACCGTGCTCCGGCTGCCGCTCGCGGCGAGGGCGCCGATCGTCTTGAAGACCTCCACCATCGCGGGATGGCGGCCGACGAGACGCGTGCGCATGCCGTCGTCCATCTCGCCTCGCTCGAGCGCCTTGACCCGCCGCGCCAGCCTCCTGACCTCCACGGCGTGCCTGGCCAAGAGGCGCAGCCGCACGAGATCGAGCGGCTTGGCGACGTAGTCGTGCGCTCCCTCCTGCATCGCCTGCACGGCGGAGTCGAGACCGCCGAAGGCGGTGATCACGACGACCGGCATCGCGGCATCGATTGCTCGAAGGCCCCTGAGGACCGCGATGCCGTCCATGCCCGGCATCGCGAGGTCCACGAGCGCCAGCTCGGGGGGCTCGTCCGCGGCGGCCTGGAGGGCCTCCTCGCCGCTCTCGCAGGCGACGCAGGCAAAGCCGGAGGCCTCGAGCGCGCGCCCGAGGGCGTGGCGGACCGTCGGGTCGTCGTCGACGATCAGGACCTTCGGCTTCTCGCTCGTCACGCGGCCACCTCGGCCTTGGCCAGAGGCAGCGCCAGGATCGCCTGGACTCCGCCCTGCGGGGCGTTGTCCACCGTGAGCGTTCCACCGTGACCCTCGACGACCCGGCGCGCGATCGGCAACCCGAGACCGGTGCCACCGTCGCGCGTGGTGAAGAAGGGCTCGAACAACCGCGGGGCGGCATCGGACGAGATCCCGGGCCCGGTGTCGGCGATCTGCACGACGAGGTTCGGCCCGTCCACGTGCACCCTGGCCGAGACCTGACGCGGCGCCTGGGGCGGCAAGCGGTCACAGGCCTGGATGCCGTTGAGCAGGAGGTTGACGATGGCCTCGGTCAGCAGGCCGGCGTCGCCGTGGCACAGCGCCGCGTCGCCGCCGTCGCCGTCCTCGACGAGCTGGACTCTGCGGCGGTGCGCGTCTGCCCGCACGAGGTCCACCGCCTGGCGCAAGAGCGCCCCGCAGTCGATGAGCGCGAACGACGGACGGGGGCTCGCGAGCCTGAGGAGGTTCTCGACCAGAGCCTCCATTCGCTGCAAGGCGACGAGCGCGACGTCGATGGAGCCGAGGTCCTCGGGACCAGGCCCACCCTGCTCCCGCCAGAGCTGCAGCAGGAGCCGGGTCGTCGTCGCGGCATTGCGGACCTCGTGGGCAACGGTCGCCGCGATCTCGCCCGCGGTGGCGAGTCGGCCGGCACGCGCCAGTCGTTCCTCGTCGACCCGCCGCTCCGTCACGTCGGTGACCATCTCGACCACCCGGACCGCGGCGTCTCTGGCGCGGACCGGCACGGCCACGTGCTCGAGCCACCGCGCCTCGCCCCTGTCGTCGGGGACACTTCGGATCTGGGTCGCCACGCGTCCCGTCGCGAGCGCCCTCTCCGCCACGCACCGGTCGCAACGCCGGCCTGGCCCCCAGTGGTCGGAACAATCGGCCGGTCCCGCGAGTGGGCGGGCGACGGTTCCGGCGATCTGCGTGAGCTGCCTGCTGACGTAGAGCACCCGCAGGTCCTTGTCGAGGAGGGCGAATGCGACCGGCGCGCCGTCGAGGACGCTCGCGAGGATCTCCCGCTCCTGACGCAGGTCGGCCGTGCGCTGCGCCACCATGTCCTCGAGCCCACGGGCGAGCGTGTCCTGAGCGTCGCGCTCGCGCCGGACGGCCCTGGTTGCGCGCCTGTCCACCGTGACGAGCACCGCGGCCAGAAGCCCGAGCACGGCGAGCGAGCCGAGCACGATCACGCCTCCCAAGAAGTCCAGCCCGGCGCGCATCGTCCCCACGTCCTGGTAGACCTCGAACGCCCCGATCACCGGGCCCGACCTGCGATCCCTGCCAGCCGGCAGCCTCATGGGAAGGTAGGTCTCCATCCAGTCGGCGAGGTGGCGACCCTCCTCGAAGTCCTGCTCGTCGCGGCCGAACTCCACGCTCGAGACCTTTTGGCCCCCGAGGGCCGCCTCGAGCTTCTCGTTCGGTCGGGGCGATCGTGGCGCGAGGCCCTGCTGGGTCGAGTAGACGAGGGCGCCGTCCCTCGCGAAGACGTTGATGCGCACCACATCCAGAACACGCAGGTAGCGCCGGGCAACCGCGTCGGCCTCGGGGATCAGGCCCGCCTGGCTCCAGGTGGCCGGATCCGGCAGCCGCCCACCGGGCTCCGCGAGCGCCGAGACCAGGTCCGCGTTCAGATCGCCTGCCGTATCGGCCGCGTGGCGCTCCCAGTCGCGAACGTACTGGGCCCTGACGATCGCGTAGAACGTGCCGCTCGTCGCCAGGACGAAGAGCGGCAGGATGAGGACCGTACGGGCCAACAAGAAGCGCCCGAGGTCGAACCCGGGGCGCGAGCCCCGGGGGGAGTTGGAACGCTCAGGGCGGTGGTCTTCGGCAGCCGTGCCGATCGGCCCCGGTCCGGGCTTTGCCGTTGGCGTTCGCAAGGACGCGGAACACTAGCACGCCCATGCGATCGACGAACGACCGCGTGCGCCCGCTCGACCGAGATCACGAACAACAAGAGGAGTGAACTGATGAGCATGACGACGACGATCGGACGACGAGGCAGTGCTCGCGCGATGGCGCTCGCCGCGCTGCTCGGAGCATGCGGCGGGGACGACGGGCCCGGAGACGGGACGCTTCCCGAGGGGGCGCTCGACCTCCAGCTCAGCAGCCTCAACTCGTCGGACGTCGATGACGGTTTCCTCGAGAAGGACGAGAACATCGGCAATCACACTGGAGATCCATGGGGCGAGTTCATCGACGAGATGACGGATCGCTGTGGCGGCGATCCGGCTGCCTTCTCGGTCTCGCGGGGGACCCTGTCCATCGTGGACGCCCAGGGCGTCGATGGCTTCGAGGAGCTGTTCCCTCGAGGCGTCGACCTCTTGTTCAGGAGCACCCAGGGCAGCGACGAGGACGCCGAGACGGTCGTGGTCGCGAGCTCGGCCGCGCCGACCGGATCGGGCCCCGTCGACCTCGACGGCGTCGGCGGTCGCGACGACCTGGCCGCGCTGCACCAGCGCCTCCTTGGAGGGGACTTCCACGTTGGCGTTCGTGGCAGCACGGACCTGACCGACCAGGACGACTTCTCGGTCGATCTGGCGATGTCGCTGGAGGTCGTGGCGTACTGCGAGTGAGGGGCACAGCCGGTGCGAGCGGCCGTCGGCGCCGAAGAAGGTAGGTACCCGCGAAGGGCGGACTCGGCCGCGGCCTCGGCCCCGACCTCGGACTCGGCCCTGGACTCGGCCGTAGATTCGCCTGGAAGGTCCTGGTGTACTGCGAGTGGGCCATCTCAGCCGGCGCCGCGGACCGCAGGAGAAGGCGCTGCGGTTCCGGCCCCTGGCGGATCGCTCTGGCGGAACGCGGCCGCGGTGAGGCCGTGGCGCTTGAGCAGGCGCTGCAGGCTCGTTCGCCGCATGCCCGTTCGACGCGCGGCCTCCGTGACGTTTCCGCCGCACTCCTCGAGGACGCTCGCCAGGTACGCGCGTTCGAAGGCCTCGATTGCCTCGCGGCGCGCCTGCTCGAACTTGGGGCGCGTCCCTGGCGTGGCTGATTGCGGCGCCGGGTGGCTCGCGGCGCCGTCCGTCCTCAGGTAGCCCGGGAGCGCATCGACCGTGATGAAGTCGCCCGTGGCGCGGAGCATCGCATGGTGGATGACGTTCTCCAGCTCGCGCACGTTGCCCGGCCAGCGGTGCGCGTGGAGCACCGCGAGCGTGCCCGGCCCGAGGCCGGCGACCTGCCGCTCGAGGCGCGCGTTGAACCGGCGGATCGATTCCTCGACCAGGAGGGGCAGGTCCGAGAACCGCTCCCTCAGCGGGGGCAGGACGATCGGAAAGACCGACAGGCGGAAGTACAGGTCCTCCCGGAAACGGACTGCCCGCACCTCCGCCTCGAGGTCGACGTTGCAGGCGGCCACGAACCGCGCTCGCGCCGGCAGGACCTCCCGGCCCCCGACGCGCTCGAACTCTCGGGCCTGAAGGAGCCTCAGGAACCGCTGCTGGAGCGCGGGCGTCAGGCTCGACACCTCGTCGGCGAACAGCGTCCCCTCACCCGCCAGCTCCACCTTGCCGATCCGCCGCTCGGACGCGCCGGTGAACGCGCCGCGCTCGTGCCCGAACAGCTCCGATTCGATCAGCGCCTCCGGCAGCGCGGCGCAGTTGACGACCACGAAGGGCCGGTCACGGTCCCGGCTCGCGCGATGGATCGCGCGCGACACGAGCTCCTTGCCGGTGCCGGTCTCGCCCAGGACGAGCACCGTGGTCCGCTCGGGCGTGGCGGTGACCCGCCCGATGGCCTTGTAGACCTCCTGCATGGACGGGTGCGAGCCCACCAGGCGTGGCTCCTCCTCCTTCATGCTCGGCCTTCGAAGCACGTCGAGCTCCCTCTTCAGTCCGTGCAGCTCGACCGCGCGACGGGCGAGGAGGCGCACTCGCGACGCGTCGAGGGGCTTGGTGAGGTACTCGTACGCCCCGAGCTGCACGGCACGGATCGCCGACTCGGGCGTACCGACGCCCGTGATCATCACGACGGGCGGCGCATCCGGACGGCCGGTCAGCGTCTCGAGGACGTCGAGGCCGCCTATTCCGGGCATGGCCATGTCGAGGAACACCACGTCCGGTCGCTCCTGGAGCGCCGCGGTCAGCCCTTCCTCGCCCGTGGCCGCCTCCGCCACGATGAACTCCTCTCGCTCGAGGAGCAGACGCAGCGCGAACCGCGTCGCTCGGTCGTCGTCGATCACCAGAGCGCGGCTACCCATCATCACACCCTCGCAGCGGCAGCCACATCGAGACGCTCGTGCCCCGCTGGGGCGCAGTCTCGAGGGTCACGATCCCTCCGTGATCGGAGACGATCCGGCGCACGGTAGGCAGACCCAGGCCCGTTCCCTCCTGCCGCGTCGTGAAGAACGGGTCGAAGGCGCGCGATGCCTGCTCCGGCGTCATGCCGCAGCCGTCGTCGCGCACGCTGTACAGGAGCGCCGGCGCTCCGCGGGCGATCGCGACCGAGCCGTTCTCGCCCAGATCGCGGGCCGCGCGCTCTCGCTTCACCGACAGGAGGACGTGGCCGCCCGCGGGCGTCGCGAGGACCGCGTTCAGGAGCAGGTTGACGAGCGACTCTCGCACCTGGTCCGGATCGAACGTCGCCACGAGAGGGCCGTCCGCATCGAGCTCGAGCGCGACTCGCGTGCGATCGAACTGGTGGCCCACGAGCGCGATCGCCTCCTGCGCGGCCATCACCGCGTCGGCCTCGGCGAGGCGCATCGGCATCGGGCGCGCGAAGCGCAAGAGGTTCGTGATCAGCCGCTCCGCGCGTCCCATCGAGCCGAGCGCCACGGCGACCGGCTCCTTGCCCGGCGGCTCCTCGGGGTTGTCCGCCATGAGCTGCAAGAGCAGCTTCGTCGAGTTGAGCGAGTTACGGACCTCGTGCGCGACGACGGCCGCCATCTCACCGAGCGTGGCGAGCTTCGCCGAACGGATCATCCCCTCCTCGATCGCCTTGCGCTGCGTGACGTCCGAGAAGACCTCGATCACGGCCGCGCCGGCCGGCCCAGGCTCGATCGGCAGGGCGATCTGCTCGATCCACCGCTTGCCGCCGCCCGCGGTCTCGGTGGACCACTCGGCGCGCTCGACCTTCCCGGTGGCCATGGCGCGCGTCGCCAGGCAGTCCGGGCACCCGAAGCGGCGCGTCCCCCCGGCGTCGCAGGGCTGCCCGAGCGGCGGCGGCGCGCCGAGCAAGTCCTCGAAGCTCCTGGTCGCGAGCTGGATCCGCCGCTCGCCGTCGAGCAAGAGGAACGCGCTGGGCACATGGTCCGTGATCGCCTGGAGCCGATCCCGCTCCTCGCGGAGCTCGGCGGTGCGGCGCGCGATCTCCTGCTCGAGCTCGTCCGCGATTCCGCGCAGGCGATCCTCGTAGCGGCGGCGAATGACGCGTTCCTCGCCGAGGAGCGCGTCCGCCTTGCGCCCGATGAGGAACACGGCCGCCACGAGCGCGAGGGCGATCAGGGCGGAGCCGCCAATCACGATCGTCCTGAGCATGTCGAGGAGCGCATACAGATCGTCGACCCGCTGGTCGATCTCGAAGACGCCGACCATGCGGCGCCCCGAGCGAAGCGGCACCCACGTGACGAGGACGTCTCGACCCGTCTCGCCTCGCAGGATCTGGGTGGTGGCTCGGCCCTCGAGAGCGGCGCTGACTCCCGGGGAGCGGGGCCGGCGTCCCGCGATCGCCGAGCCCGAGGCATGGGTCAGCCGGCCGCGCCTGTCGAAGATCCGGATCGCGCTCGCGCCGAAGTCGGCGAGCTCGGCCCGGAGCAGTCGGTCCGTGTCCGCGCGGCTCGACTCCGACGGGGGAAGGTCGAGCCCGGAGCGCTCCGACTCGGCCTGCATGTGGCGGGCGAGCGCGACTGCCCTGGTCTCCCACGCGGCCACGAAGAGGCTCCGGTCGATGAGGTAGAAGCTCGTCGAGACCCCGACGACCAGCACGATCGCCGCCGCCACGTGCCAGACGAGGAGGAACCGCCCCAGGTCGATCGCGCGGGGCCTCATGGATCGACGGGCTCGCTCCTCTCGAGGACGACGTGGATGGCGCGCCTGCCGCCCGCCGACGACCACCGCACGGTGCGTCGCGCGTGGCCCTGGAGCTCGAACGACACGATCGAAGCGCGGCCCGTCGACAGGAACAGCGTGATCGGCGTCGTGCCCTGCGCCTGGCCGCCGCTCGTCACGAGCGCGCCGGGCGGATCGGAGCTCACCTCGACCTCCACGAGCGTTGCGGGAGTCTCGGGAGGCTGCCGGGGCGGCGTTCGGTGTGGCGCGGGCTCCCGGTCGGATCCCGGCGCCGGACCGGGGGCCGGCCCTTCGGAGCTCGGAGGCTGGCCCGAGGGATTGGCGGGAGCAGGCACGGGCTCTTGCGCTGCCACCCTGGGCCGCTCCGCGTCCGGTTCCGGCTCGCGATCCTGGACCTCCACGCGCCTGACCTCCGGCGCGGGCGCGCCGACCACGCCCGTGTGCGTCACGTGCCAGAAGGCCCACGTGGCTCCCGCGAGCGCACCCGTGCCGAAGACCAGCGCGAGGACGACGGGGGCGAGCCAGCGGCCACGCTTGGGCACCCACTCGGCGAGCGGAGCCGAGAGCATCATGTCGATGGCGCGCTCGTGCTCCGGCCGCGCCTCGAGTAGGGCCACTGGCACTGCCCTCGGGGTCGGATCGTCCACACCGATCTTCCCGGGCGGGACTGCCGGTGGAAACCGGAGCTTCACGTCGCGGCTCTCGCCGCCGGCCAGGTCCACCGTCACTCCCGCGAGGTGGCCGTCGAGCATCTCCGGAGCGACGACGTGGCGCCCGGGCTCGACGACGACCGGGGCCGCCCCGAGATCGACGTGTGCTCCGTCCACGGTCACCGGGACGCCGGGACCCGGTGGCGCGATCACGAGGAATCCGACCCGTGGCCGGAGGCGCTCCATCGCGGACTCGACGGCGCGCCGCCGGCCGGGGTCGACCTCGTCCGCGCCCAGGCGCAGATAGCGGCCGTACTCGGCGTAGGCCTCCGGCGCGCGGCCGAGCCGGTCCAGGCAGGTGGCGATCGTCACCGCGACGGCAGGGTGAGGCCGCCGCTCGTAGGTCTCACGAAAGGCCTCGAGCGCCTGCTCGATGCGCCCGGCCGTGAAGTGCCGCACGCCACGGTCGAAGGCCGCCCGGACCTCCGACGAGACCAGGGGCGATCGGTTCACCTGGGGCGTCAGGGCGCGAGCTACCGGCTGCGGTCCGGACCCCCCCGCGGCGTCGCTCTGGAACGCCGACGTGCCGGGGATAGGCGGTGGCTTCGCGGGCACCTCGACGACCTCAACGGTAACGGGAACCCCACGGCGACAGCGCGCGTGGATCGACGAGCTCGATGTCCTGTGCCGGGGTCCCGGCGGGATCCACGACGACGCTCCACGGATCGTCGTATCGACCCACGGCCCCCCCGGGATCCCTGGTGGGGTGGTAGCGATCGCCGTCGCTCGGGTCCGTGTCCACGATGGCGAGCACGAAGTAGCGTCCCGGAGGGACGCCCGGGACCTCGTAGGTCTCGGGGTAGGTCGGCGACGAGATCTCGACGGAGGCGATCGGCGCCCCACGCGGCGGGAACGAGGTGAAGACACCGACGCGAAGGGGCCCCTGCATCGAACCGTCGTAGCGCACGACGCCGCGGACGACTCCCGCGCCGACAGGCTCGGCGGCGTCGTCTGCCCCGACGCACGACATCACCGCGAGGACCACGCACGAGGCGAGGTGTTTCATGGCACGCGCATCCTTCCCGCCGGATCGCCGAAGAGCCTCTCGAAGAAGGACCGTGGCCGGCCCAGCGACTGCACGAAGTGGACGAGATCCCAGCGCTGCTGCGGCTCGAGGAAGTCGGCGAACGACGGCATCGGCGTCCCGGACAGCCCGGTCGAGAACGCGCGGTAGATCACGATCCCGCCGCGGCCTCCCTGGAAGTGCCCTTCCGTGAAGTCGTACGGAAGCAAGGGGTTTCCCCAGTCGTCCTTCAGCGTCGCCGACGCGGGACCGTCGCCTCGGCCGGTCCGCCCGTGGCACTGCTCGCACTGCATGCGCTCGAACAGCGCCCGCCCCCGGGTGACCGACGCGGTGTCGTTCGGCGGTTCTCGCGGGATCGCGATCGGCGTACCCGGCTCCTCCGTCGCGTAACGGCTGGCGAGCGTCGTCAGGTACTCCGCGAGCAGCATCCGCTGCGATCGGTCGAGGACGCGGCGCCACGAGGGCATCGGCGTGCCGAGGACACCAGTCGTGATCGTCCTGTAGATGTCCTCGACGCGCGCGATCGCCCCCGACGGGGTCATCCGGAACTCGTACTCGCCTCGGCGAAAGTCCCGCGGCACCGCGCCGATGAAGCGCGCGGACGGACCGGCGCCGTCGCCTGTTGCCCCGTGGCAGCTCGCGCAGTAGCGCAGGAAGAGCGGCCGGCCCTGCCTGGCGACGCGCGCTCGGCGCTCCTGCCGGAGGCGGGCGGCCATCGCGTCGATCTGCGAGCGCACCTGAGCCACCGCGCCCTGCAGCTCGGCCGACACGTCGGGGGCCCCTGCCGCGGCCACCTCCGGTGCGGGAGCGGCGGGGGGCTCGTAAGCGACGTCCGCGCGGGCGGCCTGTCCGGGCTCGACCGTCACCGCGATCTCGCGCGTGCCGTACTCCTCGTGCCAGGCCACGAGCGTGTACGTCCCCGGCGGCACCCCACCCACTTCGAAGCGCCCGTCCGCGTCGCTGGTCGCGTGGTAGGGATGCGGGACGACCATCACCCAGGCGTGCATCCAGCCGTGCAGATCGCAGCGGATCGACACGATGCCCGGGTCCCGGAGGACGCGCTCCGAACGGAGCCCGCGCACGGGCATCGCCAGGTTGAAGACCACCTGGTCGTCGAGCAGGGCGTGCACGTTGTGCAGGAGCCGATCGTCGTTCGTGATCTCGAGAGTGGTGCCGGCCTCGACCGTCTGGACGTGCGGTACGAAGGCGCAATCGTGCTGGCGAAGGTGCGCCGTGCGCGGGGCGGGCAAGGGTGCGCTCGTCACCCCCTTGAGGAAGAGCGCCACGTTCGCGAGCCCTCCTCCCTGCGAGACGACGACGTTCTCCGAGAGGACCGGGCGGCGGACGCCGCAGACGTGCTCCGCGTGGACGGGCTCGATCCGCGTGCGGGCAGGCGGGGCTCCCGTGAAGACGACGCGGCCCGCGATGCTCCCCGGCGCGGCCCCCTCCTGCGCCACGACCGCCGCCGGGTCCAGGAGGACCAGAAGGGTCGAGGTCGTCAGGGCCAGTCGAGCTCCGAGGTTCATCGCTCCCTCACATGAACAGGTGCAGGAACAAGACGAGGTCCGTGGTCCCGCCGGTCGGCGAATCGTCGTTCCAGCGGCGCCTGACCATCGCCCTGAGCTCCGTCAGCGGCCACGGGAAGAACTCGACGACAACGGCGGCGCGGGTGGAGCTGTCGTCCAGGATCTCGAGATCGGGCTCCATGAACTCGAAGGTGCCGACGAGCTCGAGGCCCTGCCTCAGGACGAAGCTGAGCTCCTGATAGCTGGCGTAGCCGCCGATGTCGTCGAGCTGGTCGCTCGCGAAGTCGTCGTCGACGAGGGCGAGGTCGCCGAGGTACGTCAGGCGCCCCAGGTTGAGGGTGAGGAACGCGCCCTTTCGGACCTCGGTGACGCCGCGGCTCGCCTCTCCGACGGAGGCGGCCGGCAGGCGACCGCCGAAGAGCGGGTTCGGCTGGCTGTAGCCGTCGTTCCAGTAGAGCGACAGCCCGAGCTGGCCACGGAGCCACCCGATCTGCGCGCGGGCCGCCAGCCGAGCCGCCACGGCCTTCTCGAAGGTGCGGCGCTCGGAGCCGTTCACGTCGAAGGCGGTGTCGCCCAACGTCCCGTTGAGCACCGACAGGTTCAGTGTCACCGGGCCCGCGAAGGTCGTGAGCTCCAGCCCCGTGTCGCGGTCTTGCGCGCCCAGGCCGATGCCCTCTCGGGTGAAGAGCTGGTGCTCGACCTCGCGGATGCCGAACGCCGGCATGAAATGCCCGACCTTGAGCATGAGGTCGAGGTCACCCGGCTCGCGGAAGAAGCGCAACAGGCCCCAGGCCTCGAAGCCGGAGTAGATGCCGACGTCGAGGACCAGGCTCACCCACGGGTTGAGCGTCGCGGCGTGATAGAGGTCCGCCTGCATCAGGAAGAAGGAGCTCGTCACCTCCGGGTCAGCGCCTGGCTCCAGCCCGCGGTCGGGGCGGATGTAGATGTAGGCGGCCCGCAGATCGCCTCCGACCGCCAGCCAGTCGGTCACCTCCCCTCCGAAGGGCGCCCGCACGCCGTCGTCCGCAGCCGGGTCGCCGGACAGCGATCGCGGAGCCATCCACGATCCCGGATCCGCCGAGGTCGACCAGGGGAGGATCGCCTGCTCGAAGACGTTGCGCCCGTACTCGTTGCGCATCCCGCCTCCCGTGGGATTGACGTGGCACTGGATGCACTCGCCGGCATTCCGCGCGGCGAACCGCGGGAGCGCGAGGGCGGCGCCCTCGGAGGAGGAGAGGAGGAAGAGCAGTACGAAGACCCTCACGTCACTCGGCTCCCTGCACCTGGATCCGGTAGCCGTTCATCTGCTGGGCGTGGTTGGCGCAGAAGTAGAAGACGAGCCGCGGCGTGCAGAAGCGCCTCGCGTACTCGGCGCCCGTCACGAGCTCCGGGCTCGACCAGCCGCCCTGATCGAGCGGCGTCTCGGCGTTCGGAGCTCCGGCGACCAGCCTGTGGCTGGACGTGTCGCCGTTCGTCCAGACGACGACGTCGCCGGACTGGATCGTGGCGCTCGGCGTGTCGAGGCCAAGTGTGACGATCCGGATCGAGACGCCGCCCTCGGGTGGAGGCGCCAGGTCCTCTTCGACGCAGTCATCGCCATCGCCGTCCCCGTCGGAATCGGCGTCGGCGTCGGCATCGGCATCGGAGTCCGCGTCGGCATCGGTGTCGGAGTCCGAGTCCGAGTCCGCATCGGCGTCCGAGTCGGCATCCGCGTCCCCATCGACCGATGCGTCCGGCTCCATCCGGATCGGGTGGCCGAAGTCGACGCAGCCGACCAGGAGCCAGAGGAGGATCGACGGGGCCGCCTTCATGCTCAGCATCCTCCGTTCGGACAGGAGGGCCACGCGCCATCATCGATCCAGCGGCGAATCAGGTCGATCTGCGAGCCGAGCAGCCACGGTGGGCCGTCGTATGGCATGCGGTCATCGGGGTCCTCCTCGGTGATCCGCCTGTAGATCTTGCTGTTGTCGGATCGGCACGGCTCCGTGTCGTCGTCCATGGCGCCCTGGTACGTGTCGAGGTGGACGCCCTTCGGCGGGCTGTTGCCGCTGTGGCAGTGGATGCACTCGGCGTCGAAGATCGACTGGACCATGGTCTCGTAGTCCACGCACGCCACGTCGGGGATCTCGAGGCACATCTCGACGATGTTGGCGTCCCGGTTGCCCGCCGCGTCACGCGCGCGGACGACGAAGCAATACTCCTGGGTCGGGGTCAGCCCCTCGACGCCGACGCAGGTCGCGCCGGCGGCGCTCGTGACGCGCGCGGACCCGGCGAAGTCCTCGTCGCCCGGCGCCGTCGCGAGGAACACGTCGTAGACGAGCTCGTCCTCGGGCGTCGACTCGTCGGTCGCCGGATCCCAGCAGAGGTCGGCGCCCAGGCCCGAGGCCGACACGTCGGCGCTCACGAGCCCGAGGAAGCTGGGCGGCGTCGCATCGTTGCATGCCCCTGGATTGCCGGGGCACGCCTGCTGCGCGCCCTCGTCGATCCACGCCTGGATGGTCGAGATCTGCGCCAGCGACATGTACGGCGGCCCGTCGCGGGGCATCCTCACGCCAACCGGCGGGTCGTCCATCGAGACCTTCTGGTAAAGGAGGCTCGAGCCGGACTGGCAGGCCACTACCTCGCTCCCCGTCATTCCTCCCGCCATGACGCCCGCGTAGCCGTCGAGGTGGAGGTCGCGTGGCGCGTTCGGGCCGCTGTGGCATCTCGTGCAGTTGGCGTCGAAGATGGGCTGGACCATGGACGCGTAGTCGGTGCAGTCGGCGGCTGGCACGGTGAGGCACTCTTCGACCGCGTTGGCGTCGCGGTTCCCGGCGGCGTCGCGCGCGCGGACGACCCAGCAGTACTCCTGGCCGGGCGTCAGACCCTCGTGGCTCACGCATTCCGCCCCTGGCAGGCTCGTGAGGGTCGGGGGCGCGGCGTAGTCCTCGGCCCCCGGCCCCAGCGACTGGTAGACGTCGTAGACGATGGCGTCCGCCGTGGTCGTCTCGTCCGCGGCGGCGTTCCAGCAGAGGTCCGCTCCCAGACCGGTCGCCGAGAGCGCGGCGCCCTGGAGCCCGCCGAACGCCGGCGGCGTCGAGTCGCTGCAGGCGCCGGGGTCGCCCGGACACGCGGCCTGCGCGCCCTCGTCGATCCATGACCAGACGAGGTCGATCTCGGCCGCCGAGAGGTACGGGGGCCCGTCGCGCGGCATCCGGACGCCGACCGGCGGATCGTCCATCGAGATCTTCTGGTACAGGAGGCTCGAGCCAGGCTGGCAGGCCACGATCTCGTTGCCCGTGAGCCCGCCGGCCATGACACCTTCGTACGAGTCGAGCCGCAACTCCTGCGGAGCGTCGGGGCCGCTGTGGCAGCGCGTGCAGTTCGCGTCGAACAGCGGCCGGACCATCGTGTCGAAATCGGTGCAGTCGGCCAGCGGGACGTCCACGCAGGTCTCGACGACATTGGCGTCGCGGTTGCCGGCAGCGTCCCTCGCCCGAACGACCCAGCAGTAGCGCTGCCCAGGCGTCAGGCCTTCTGCCGAGACGCAGGCGGCGCCCGCGGACGTCGTCAGCTCGGGTGGTCCGGCGAAGTCCTCGAAGCCGGGCGCCGTGGCCCGGTAAACGTCGTAGACGATCTCCGCCTGGGCCGATGTGTCGTCGGTGGCGGGGCTCCAGCAGAGGTCCGCCGACACGCCCGACTGCGTGAGCGTTGCCGTCTCGACGCCCCCGAACTGGGGTGGCGTCGTGTCGCTGCAGCGCTGGGCGTCCGTCGGGCAGGCGTTCGACGCACCCTGCTCGATCCAGCTTCGAATGGTCGCGATCTCGGGATCGGTGAGGTACGGCCCTCCGCGCGGCATCCGCTCGCCGACCGGAGGGCTGTTCATCGAGATCTTCATGTAAAGGAGGCTCGCGTCCGGCTGGCATGGCACGATCTCGTTGCCCGTCAACCCGCCGGTCAGCACGCCGTCGTAGGAGTCGAGGTGGAGGTTTCGGGGCGCGTCCGCGCCGCTGTGGCACGCGATGCAGTGGCCGTCGAATATCGTCTGCACCATCGTCTGGTAGTCGATGCAATCTGGCGGCGGCTCCGGAGTCGCCGCGAGCTCGACCTGGTTGCACTCGATCTGCCCGTCCTCGTCGCGCGCGCGGACGACGAAGTAGTACGTGGTGCCGGAGGTCAGGCCCTCTACTCGCCCCTCGGTCGCGCCGGTGAGGACGAGCTCCGGCCGGTTGAAGTCCTGCCCGCCCGGACCGGCTGCGACGAAGACGAGGTAGTCGATCTGCTCGGGCAGCGTCTCGTCGGCCGCGTCGAGCCAGCTCAGGATCACGGCCGTCTCGCCGTCGGCGACGGCGCTCGTCACGCCACCAAAGAGAGGTGCCATGTTCTCGAGCGAGCCCGAGGTGCAGGGCTCGGCGTCGCCGTCGCCGTCCGCGTCGGCGTCGCCATCGCCGTCGCCATCGCCGTCGCCGTCGCCGTCAGAGTCGACGTCGCCGTCGGAATCGGCGGCGCCGTCGCCGTCCGAGTCGGCGTCGCCGTCCGCCTCGCCGCCGACGCAATAGCCCATGCGGCAGACCTCGTCGTCCCTGCAACCGAACTCGGTGTGCCCCTGGGCCGTGCACTCCTCGCCGATGGTCCCCCCCGCGCGCAGCACGGCTCCCCGCGGCAAGCAGCGATCGTCGATGAAGCACACCTGGCCCTCCCCGCAGTCTGCGTCCCGGGCGCAGACCTCTGCCTCACTTCCGCAGGAGCATCCCGCGGGCGCCAGGAGGGAAAGGACTGCGAGGAGGACCCGGCGCATGATGCTCAGTACGAGAGGTTGACCGTCGCGGACCCACCTGCCGCCACCGTCGCGCTGCCGCTCCTCTCGCCGAGCGTCTCGTGCCAGACCTTGACGGGGTACGTGCCGGCCGGGACGCCCGCGATCCTGAAGCTCCCGTCGCGCCCGGTCACCGCGTGATACGGGTGCGGGAAGACGACGACCCACGAGGCCATCCAGGCATGGACGTCGCACTTGATCTGCACGCGACCCGCCTCGGCCAGCGGGCGGCGCACCACCATGCCGGCCACCGGGATCGCGACGTTGAAGAGCGTGCGGGTGCCGAGGTACGCGTGGATGTTGTGCAGGATGGGGTCGCGGCTGGTCAGGCCCAGGCTGGCCCCGACCGTAGCCGTCTGGACGTGCGGCTCGAAGCGGCAGCGGCGCTGATCGAGCGTGACGTCGACCGCGCGCGGTGCGCCGCCCGCCGGCGCGGGAGCGCCATCGAGCCAGACCACCGCGCCGGCGAGCGCCCCGCCCGCCCCGGTCGAGACCGTGTCGTTCGGCACGGACTGCCCGCAAACGTCGGCGTTCTGGGTGACCCGGTGCGCCGCGGGCGCCGCCGGGGGCCGTGCGACCCTGATGGTGCCTTGCACGGTCCCGGTCTGCTGCGCGTCGACCTCACCGGGGCGGATCCCGAGGATCGCCAGACCGGTCGCGAGCACGATCGGCAGGACCGCCGCGCCTGGTCCGTAGCCCCGCCAGCTCTTCCTTCCAAGGCCCTTGTCTACCATCTTCGTTCTCCAGTTCCCGTACTCGTTGACTGTCGGTGGGGCCGCGTCGAACGCCCCGCGCTGCGTCAGAGCAAGCGCGGTGCCGCTGATACCATCACCGCAATCAGCGAAATCGCCGGCCTTTCCGGTCTACCGCCTCCCGTCCGGAGGCAGGCCTGCCACCGCGAAGAGGCGGGGGGGGCCGGGGACGCACGCAGCGCGTTCGCCGACTGAAGGCGGAGGCGCAGGACTCGTCTTCGTCGCGCTCTGACATCGTCAAGGCTCTACGGTAGATTGCCCGCGGGCTCGCCGCCGCGCAGGAGCACGCGGCCGACGAGGCAGCGGCCCGAGCCGTCGGGGATCGGCTCCGCGTCGCGGAGGCGATCCTGGCGGTCGTGCGCCTGCGCGCCGTGCCACCCGTCGGGAACTTCCCAGGGTCGCCGGTTGGCGCGGCCGCGTTCGAGGGGGCGACACCCGATCCGTCGTTCCGGTACGCGACCATGAGGACATCGTCACCGCCCACGGGCGCCAGACGCGCCTCGCCGGGCTCACCGGGACCGAGCGTGGCCTCGCCGAACAGCCCCCCGACCGCGACGATCCCGACGTCCGTCGTGGCGACGGATCGGAGGTTGGCCCCGGCAACGACCTTCGCCCAGAGGACGGTGCCGCCGGGACAGATGCGCACACTTCTACGGCGTATCATGGCCCATCTGTGGTACTATTCGACCATGAAACGGGTCTCCATTCAGGACCTCAAACGCAACCTTTCTGCGCTGGTCGCGGCTGCCGCGCAGGGCGAACGCACGTTGGTGACGCGCCACGCGCGCCCCGTCGCGACCCTGGGGCCGGTCGAGGCTCTTCACGTGCACGTGGGAGACCGGTTCGGCCGCGCAGCGCTCGTTCCGATGCTCAAAGCGCCGACCCGCGGCGGTTACCTGCGGACGCTCCGCGAGGACCGCGAGGAGCGGCTCTGAATGGGGCCCCGCTTCTACGTTGACACCTCGGTGTACCTCTGCATCTTGCTCGGCGAGTCCGGGTCCGCCGCGCTCGCCCGCGACCTGCGCGGAGGCGCTCTGGTCTCCAGCGTGCTGCTCGTCCTGGAGACACGGCGCAACCTCGTACGAATCGCCCGGCAGGGCAAGCTGTCTGCCGCCCAGATGCAGGCCGCGCTTGACCGCTCTACCGAGGACTTCCGCCAGTTCTCGCTGCGCGATCTCACATTCGACCTGTGCACCGCCGTGCAGATGCCGGCGCTCTCCACGCCGCGTTCCCTCGACCTCGCGCACCTCAGGACGGCGCTCTGGTTCCACGACGAGGCTCCGCTCGCCAGATTCGTCACCCTCGATGACGCCCAGGCAATCGCCGCTCGCGAGTTGGGCCTTCCCGCGTAACGAAAAGGATCCGTTCCGCGGCGTTGTGGTGGCCCGTTTCGCGCAGCGCCTCCTCGAGCCACTGCGAGCGCTCGTCGGCGTCGCGGGTGAAGAAGGTCGTGGCTCGCACGGTGGGCGAGGACGGTCAGGCGCACCATGTCCACGCACCCGCGCGCGTCGAGCCCGTGCTCGGTGAGAAAGGCGTTCATGCCGTCCGACGCAACCGGGGAGGTGCTATTGTACGTGTCATGGCAAGGCTAAATCTGACACTAGATGACGTCACTCTTCAGGCGCTGGAACGTGACGCCAGGAAGGCGCACGTGCGGACGGCGACCCACGCCCGCCGGCTGCTTCGCGAGGCGCTCGAGGAGCACGCCCGCCGAGAAAGGAGGCTCCGCTGGGCGGAGGCCTACCGGGCCGATCGCGAGGACGCCAAGAAGCTCCTCGCGGAAATGGAGGCCGGCGAGCTCGATCTCCTGGAGAACGAGGATGACTGAGCCGGTCGAGGTCCACAGGGGCGACATCCTCTGGATCGAGTGCGACCCGTCCGTCGGATCGGAGCCGAGGAAGGTTCGTACCTGCGTCGTCGTCTCGAACAATCTGGCGAACCGCCACGCCGCCGGCGTGACCGTCATCCCGACGCTCTCCTACAGCGCCACCCGGGCCGAACGCCCGTTCCTGATCGACCTGCGACGGCCGCGTTCGACGCTGAAGGCCGCTCGGGTCGCGAACGCGTCGTGCATCATGACCTACGATCGGATGCGCGTCGTCTCCCGGGCCGGCCGAGTGGGCGCCGAGGCGTTGCGGGCGATCGATCGGGCGCTCGCCATCCATCTCGCCATCGCCGAGCCGTGATGAGCGCTTGGTGCGTGTTCCGGGCTGGACTCGGGCACCCGTTCCGACGTGACCTGGGCACCGATTCCGGTGGCACCCGGGCAGCGATTACGGAGCACTCGGGCACCCGCCCGACGGCGAGGTTGAATGTGGCCTCGTTGATCCCGTTCATGGGGATGAGGAGCGGCTCCTTGGACCCGCGGGCTCAGCCACGGCAGCCCCGGTCAGTCCTCGCCCACGTCCCGTCCGAAGCTGCGCAGCTTGCGCTGGAGCGTGCGGCGGTCGACGCCCAGGGCCCCGGCGGCCCTGGTGACGTTCCCGCCCAGTCGTTCGAAGGTGGCCAGGATGTGGTCGCGCTCGGCCTCGGCCAGCGTGAGGTCCGCGCCTGGCGTCGCGCCGGAGGCCGAGCGGGCCTCGGGGTGGCCGAAGATCGACGAGCCGATGGCCTCGCGAATCTGTTCGGCGCCGAGCCGATCCGTCGCGGCGAAGACGACCGCTCGCTCGAGGACGTTGAGCAGCTCGCGGACGTTGCCGGGCCAGTCGTAGGCGACCAGCTCGCCCATCGCATCGGGCCCGAGACCGACGTGACGACCGCGTGTGGCGCACAGCCGCTCGAGCAGCACCGTGGCGATCGGCTCGACGTCCTGCCTGCGCTCGCGCAGCGGCGGGACTCCGATGCACAGGACGCTCAGGCGAAACAGCAGGTCCTGACGGAACCGACCCTCCCTCGCGGCAAGGGCGAGGTCGCGATTCGTGGCCGCGAGCACCCTGGCCTGGGCGGCGGATCCAGGTTCGGCTACATGCAGGGGCAGAGGCCGTCGAGGCACGCGGGCGTCTCGCACTCGCACTCGCAGAATCCGCAGTGATCGTGATCGCTGTCCAGGTCCACACACTTGGTGTCGCCTAGATGTGGGCAGCCCACGAGGGGAGCATCGCACACGCAGCCTCCGCCTACGCATCGGCCGCCGATGCACCTGGCGCCGCACGCGACGCAGTTGTCCGGGTCGGATTCGAGGTCGGTCTCGCAGCTCCCGTTTCGGTCGCAGTCTGCGCGCGGCCAGCCGTCGCAATCAGCATCGCCGTCGGCATCCGCATCCGAGTCCGAGTCCGCATCCGAGTCCGAGTCCGAGTCCGTATCCGAGTCCGCATCCGAGCCCGAGTCCGCATCCGAGCCCGAGTCCGCATCCGAGCCCGAGTCCGCGTCCGAGCCCGAGTCCGAGTCGGTGTCGGAATCCGCGTCGCCGTCGGTCACGGTCTCGAGGGGGAAGATCGAGGCGCAGGAGGTCGCGGCGGGGGCCAGCATCGCGATGGCCAGGAGGCGCCCGAAGGGAATCAAGAGGAAGACCTGAGGACAGGAAGGGAAACCCTCGATCCGGTCTTCCTTCCTTCCCGCCTTCCTGTTCAACCTCCGTGCTGGCGACACCCGCACGATTGTACCCGGTCACGTCACGACCGGTGAGCTCGCGGTCGCACGTTTTCCGTTGCGTGACGCGCGGCGCCGGTGGTAGCGGATCGAGGTTCGCCGCGCAGGGAGCGCGCGCGAGGAAGGGAAGGAGGGGGCCTGATGGGGCTCTTCGATTCGCTCTTCGGCAGCAAGAAGATGACCCGCGAAAGGGTCATGGAGATGGCCAGGGGGAACTTCGCCGACTTCACCAAGGCCGAGCTCGCCGGTCTCGATCTATCCGGGATCGCGTTCTCGCAGAACGAGTTCAACCAGGCCAACCTGAAGGGAGCGAAGCTGACGAAGTCGAGGTTCTCTCAGTGCGACTTCAAGTACGCCGACCTGAGCGGCACCGACCTCGATGGCGCCACGTTCGAGCAGTGCGACTTCTTCTCGGCGAAGCTGGAGGACACCAGCCGCAAGGGCGCGACGTTCTCCCAGTGCGACTTCAAGAACACGTCCTGGGAGGGGATGGACAAGCGGGCCCAGGCCGGCACGACGTTCTCCCAGTGCGACGGCATCGAAGAGAACGACGACTAGGACCGCCAGCCTGGGCCCCACCGGCCCCAACCTCTGGCCGGACCTCTGCCGTGCGGCACTAGTCTCGGGCTGTGCCGGCGTCGGCCGCGCTCGAGTGCGGTCTGCCGTGGGGCGTGTCCGAGCGGAGGCGCAGTGGCGGCTCGGGCAGACCCAGCGTGACGCGGCGCTGCCGGTAGAGCGGGGCGCCGTACAAGAGCTCGGACAGGCACGGGTGATAGGGCAAGGCCCAGCTCTCGCCGCCGGCTCGCAGCTCCGCGTTCTTCCCCGTCACGACGCGCTGGATGCCGGCGCGGTCGACCCACTCCACCTCGATCGCGAGCCGCCTGGCGCGGCGCACCTCGGCCGGAAGACGCTTCCAGTTCCGCCGGAGCACCCGCTTCAGCCTCGCGACCGCGAAGGGGCTCTCGAAGGCCCACAGATCGCGCCCGCCAGTGGCCCTGCCCCTGCCCGCCGCCGAGGACAGGACGAGCCGCGGCCCTTTCGCGCCGCGCTGCTGCGAGTCGATGGCGTCGAAGTGAGCCTGCAGCTCGCACATGTCGTCGTAGCCGATCCTGCCGATGCGAACCGCCGAGAGGTCACGACGGACTCCGATACCGCACGCCGCGGCGAGCGCGGCGAGCGAGACGGCGACCAGCGGTGCGCGCGTGAACGGCGACACGGCCGGAGGATATCCGCCGGGCGCCGGACGTCAAACGCCCGAGGCCCACGCCCGAGACGCGCGCCGAGGACCAGTCGTCTCGGCGGATGGAGATCTCGCGGCTCAGAACGGCCAGTTTCACATGACGGGCCGGGTACACTGCTTGCACGCGGTCCGGGCCGCGGAGTGCCACCATGAGAAAACGCAGTCGAACGAGCGCAAGGGACGTCGCGGTGGTCTGGCTGGTGATCGCCGCGTGCGGCGATGAGGGGGCCTCGCCGACGCCGAGCACCGACGACGCTGGAGCCACGGACGCCGCCGGGCTCGACGGGGCCACCGACGCCGCCGAGCCGCCCGACGCGGCCGAGGATGCGGGTGGGTGGCTCGATTCCGCGCCCGGGGAGCTGGTCTTGATCTCCGGCACCGATCTCGAGGGGAACGTCGCGAATGCCCCCGCTGACTGGCCGGACGACGCGGGCGCGTGGAACGCGAAGGGCGCCAGCTACCACGCGGCCACTGGCAAGCTCGTGTTCGAGACCCACCGCGAGGACATACTGGGCGGGTCGATCCGACCTGCAGGGATCACTGCCTGGGGCATTGCGTCCGTCTACGTCGCCGGGCCGGAGACCGGCACGGTCGAGGAGTCCGGTACCTCGGTCCTGTACGTCGCGAACGAGGATGGAGGCGATCCGGTCTGCATCGGCTGCATCGACGCGGTCGATGGCGTGGACGGCGTGAGCATTCATCGGGTCCGTCCGTCGGAAGGCGCCGGCGCCGGCGAGGTCGAGCGGCAGGAGGGGGCCGCGGTCTACGCGAACCAGAACAAGGACCTCGCGGCATGGCTCCCCGACGGCGAGTGGATCCTGGCCGGCGTGGAGATGCCACGCCACCCTCTGAGGCATTCGCTCGGCGCCTCCGAGATAGGCATGTTCAATGACCTCTGGGCAATCTCCGCCGACGGGCTGACGTGGGTCCAGCTCACGGACTACCAGAGCACCTGGGAGCACGCGGACTCGGTCGCCGCGGTCCCGTACGCATGTGGTCAGGTCGGGCGCTGCGCCGCCGGCTGCCAGTACTCGACCCAGGAGGTTCCCGGCCCGTACGACGCGTATTTCTGCAGCTCCGAGGGCGAGCCGCCGCCTGCTGCCGGCACGATGCGACCGCGGGCGTCGAACGGCGCCGCGGGATCGACTCCGGGATCGGCCAAGGTGATCTGGGCGGAGCGCGTGGGCTTGTCGCCTGACTACGTCTGGGCAGGCGTCCTCCAGCTCGCGATGGCCGACCTCGTCTTCGAGGACGGGCTGCCGGCGCTGGTCGGCTACGAGCAGCACTTGACCCCGACGCCCGAGCATCCTGACGGACGCGGGCTGTGGAGCAACCCCGGCGGTGTCACGACGATCGGCGCGGGATACGAGAGCTGGGACTTCTCCCATGACGACTCGCTGTTCGCGTTCGCCTCGGACGCGTTCCTCTCGACCTCCAATCAGGTGCCCCGTTCGGCGACCCAGGCGTTCACCGACTCGTGCGTGTGGGCCTGGAATGCCGACCCACCTTCGCTCTCGAACCTCACGCGCTTCGACGCGGAGGTCTACGCCTACGAGAACAACGGGTTCGGAGGGGAATACCGGGAGTACGGACACTGGGAGGAGCCGACGGTGTTCTCGCGGCCGGATGTGGACGTGCCGTGGATCGCCTTCGCCTCGAGCGCCGATCTCGACCCACCCTGGTCGAGCTCCGACACGTTCGCGCTCGAGACCTGGATCGTCCGGCAGGATCGTGCCGGAGCGGCCGTTCGGCTGACCGACCTGAACGGCCCCGAGGTCGAAGAGAAGCGCTGGTCGTATCCGACCGCGATGCATCCCGGCGAGCAGGCGCTGTACCTGACGGTCGTGGTCGGTGAGCCCGGCGGCAACTCGCCCGGGCGCATCTACGCGGTTCGCGTGCCGGAGCTCTGATCCCGTCACGCACCCCCGTCCGGCGGAGCCTGGCACCGTCCGGCGCTGCAGGTGTGGCCGGAGGGGCAGCGCTTGCCGCACTGGCCGCAGTTCTCCACGTCGTTCGCCAGCGAGGTGCAGTCCGCGTCGCAGCAGGTCATTCCCCAGCGGCATGCGCGGTCGCACGCGCCGCAGCTCGACTCGTCCGATTCGAGGTTCTTGCACTCGCCATCGCAGCAGGTGCTGGCGAGCGTTCCCTCGCAATCAGGCCCGCCCTCGCCGCAGCGGCAGTCGCCCGAGAAACAGTTTTCGCCCGGATCGCAGGCGGTCTCGCAGTCTCCGCAGGCTTCGGTCCTGAAGTCCTCCAGGCGCAGGCAGACGCCCGAGCAGCACACGTCGCCCGGCTGGCAGGCACGATCGCAGCCGCCGCAGTGCTCCGTCGAGCCGCTCGTCCGGACGCAGGCGTCCCCGCAGCAGGCCTCGCCCAGGCTCGCCTCGCAGGCCCGGCCGTCTACGCAGACGCAGGCGCCGGACTCGCACGTCTCGCCCGGAGCGCAGGGGTGTCCACAACCCCCGCAGTTGGCCGCATCGACCCCCACCTCGACGCAGGCTCCGCCGCAGCACTCCTGACCCGCCTGGCACTCGATGCCGCAGCCGCCGCAGTCGAAAGCGTCGCTCTGGGTGTCGGCGCAGGTGCCGCCGCAGCAATCGCCCGGCTCGCCCCAGGCGCCGCACTCGCCGTCCTCCGAGCAGGTGCAGCGGCCGCCCACGCAGCTCTCGAGGAACCCGCAGCGGTTGCCGCAGCCACCGCAGTTCCACTCGTCGCTCGCCGTGTCGGCGCAGCCCCACAGGCAGCACGCAAAGCCGTCCTGGCAGCCAGACTGGCCGCAGGTGCAGGCGCCGTTCGTGCAGGCCGCGAAGTCGAGACAGCTCGTGCCGCACTCGCCGCAGCTCGAGTCGTCGCGCTCGAGATCGGCGGGCAACCCGTGGCAGCAGCCGGCCATCCCGTCGTCGCTCTCGCCGTCGCAGTCGTCGTCCTTGCCGTTGCAGACCTCGTCCGCGCCGGGGTGAGCGCGCGAGTCGCCGTCGTCGCAGTCGGCGGGCGTCGTGCCGCCGCACTCGGCGAGGAAGCCGTCGCCGTCCGCGTCCTGCCACTCGTCGATCGCGCCGTCGCAGTCGTCGTCCTTGCCGTCGCACCTCTCGGTCGCGCCCGGGTACGCGATCGGATCGCCGTCATCGCAGTCGTCGCGGGCGACGAAGCCGTCCCCGTCGGTGTCCGCCACGCCCGAGACGCACAGCCCTCCCGAGCAGACGTCGCCGACGTTCTCGCAGACGACGCCGGAGCAGGGATCGACCGGAACGCAAACGCCGGCGGTGCACGCCGTGCCGGGGGCGCAGCTCACCTGCGCGCAGCGCTCGTCCATGGCGTCGGCGCCTGCTCCCGCGTCGGCGCCCGACGACCCGCCGCACTGGGCGGACGAGCCGCCGACGAGGAGCAGGAGGAGCAAGGCAGCGGACGAAGAGGTGCGCCTCATCGCGTACCCGCGATGCTAGCAGAGGGTGGGGCTCGAGTTGCTGGGCGCTGCAGGGAGCGCGAGGACTAGAGAGCGGTGATGTTGAGCTGGAAGTCGCCGCAGTTGGCGCCGCAGACGTTGCCCGGGCCGAAGCCGTCGATGACGATGTAGTACGTCGTCCCGGCTTCCATGTCCGTGACGGTCACCTCCGAGAAGCCGAGAGCGCCGTTGGCGCCATTACAGTATCCCGGCGCATCGTCGTCGCACCCGAGCTGCGAGCCGCCGCAGGTCGTGCCGACCGCGATGACCGTGTCGTACGAGGTCCCGGCGCCGATCGTGTCGAACACGTAGTCTCCGCTGCCGGGGGGCACGAACGCGTACACCGTGTCGGGTGCCGCCCCGGACGAGCCGCACGAAAGCGCGAAGCCCGCGGCCGCGGGGCAGGTGTCGCCCACCGCCACGCCATCCCCGGTGCCCAGGATGGCCTCGGGGTTGTCGCACGAGGACGGCGCGTCGCAGACCCCGGCCTCGCAGGACTCGCCGCCGAGGCACTCGATGTCACAGCTTCCGCAGTGGCCCTCGTCCGTCACGAGGTTGACGCACACGCCGTCGCAGAACGTCTCGCCCGGCGGACACACGCAGGTGCCGGCGTCGCAGAACTGGCCGCCGCCGCAGTCGTTGTCGCAGGCACCGCAGTTGAAGTCGTCGGTCAGGAAGTCCACGCAGTCGGTGTCCCCGACAGCGGGATCGCAGTCGGTGAGCCCCGGCGCGCAGATGCAGTCCGAGCCCTGGCACGACGCCAGGACGCTGCACTCGAACCCGCACGATCCGCAGTTCTCGTCGTCCGATGACGTGTCGACGCACGCGCCGCCGCACTCGGCGAGCCCCTCCGGGCACTCGCAGGTGTCGACCGAGCACACCTGATCGACGCGGCAGTCCACGTCGCAACCACCGCAGTTGTCCACGTCGCTCGACGACGTGTCCCGGCAGTCGAGCGGGTCGCCGTTCACGTCGCACTGATCGAAGCCGGGATTGCAGCCGCAATCGCCCGTCGTGCAGGTCGCGTCGGGCCCGCAGCCGTTGCCGCAGGCTCCGCAGTGCGCCTCGTCCGTGTACGGGTTCACGCAGAGGCCGGCGCACAGGATGTATGGAGCGTCGCACAGGTCGTCGCAGACCCCGTTGATGCAATACGGGTTCGCGGTGCCGAAGCAGACCGTCCCGCATGTTCCGCAGTTGAACGGGTTCGCGTCGAGGTCGGCGCAGAGGCCGCCGCAGTCGGCGAGGCCCTCCGGACACTCGCACACGCCGGCGTTGCACTGCTTGCCGACCGGGCAGGCGATGTCGCAGGTCCCGCAGAACCGCTCGTCCGAATCGACGTTCACGCACTCGTCGCTGCAGACGTCGGGGCTCGTGTCCGGACAGACGCAGGCGCTGCTCACGCAGCTCGCGCCCAGGGGACACTCGGTCCCGCAGGCCGAGCAGTTGTCGGCGTCCGACTCGGTGTTCACGCACTCGCCGTCGCAGTCCGTCAGCCCCGGGTTGCAGTCGCAGTCTCCGCCCACGCAGGTCCTGTCGTCCGCGCAGGTGTTCCCGCACGAGCCGCAGTTCCCGTGGTCGGTGTCGAGGTTCACGCAAACGCCGTCGCAGTCGACCGTGCCCTCCGGACAGGCGCAATCGCCACCCAGGCAGAGCCCGCCGATGGAGCAGGTCACTTCGCACTCGCCGCAGTTGCCCTCGTCGGTCTCGAGGTTCACGCAGGCGCCGCCGCACGTCACCTCGCCCTCGGGACACGTGCAGACACCGAGGTCGCACACGCCGTCGATGTTGCACTCGGTCTCGCAGTTCCCGCAGTGCTGCGGGTCCTCGTCCAGGACGACGCAGGCTCCGTCGCAGACCACCTGGCCATCGGGGCAGTCGTCGACGCAGTCGCCGGCCGAGCACACCTGCAGGACGCCGCAGGCGTTGCCGCAGGTCCCGCAGTCGTCGTGATCCTGCTGGAGGTTCACGCAGGCGCCGTCGCAGTCGGTCAGGTCGTTGATGCAGGTGCAGTCGCCGGCGACGCAGTCCTGGAGGCCCGAGCAGGCGTTGCCGCAGTCCCCGCAGTTCTGATCGTCGGTCTCGAGCGTCACGCAGGCCCCGTCACACGCCGTCTGCTGGCCGGGGCACTCGAGGACGCAGTCCCCCGCCGCGCAGGACTCGCCGGGGTCGCAGGCGTCGCCGCAGCCCCCGCAGTTGTCGGGATCGGTGTCGGTGTCGGTGCAGCCGCCCACGCAGTCCGTGAGGTCGCCGTTGCAGATGCACTGGCCGTCGGTGCAGGTCTGGTCCGAGGCGCACTCGGTCCCGCAGTCCCCGCAGTTGTCCTCGTCGACGTCCGTGTCCACGCAGGAGCCGTCGCAGTCGGTCAGCCCCTCGTCGCAGCCCTCGGCGTTGCAATCACCGTTGCTGCACACCTCGCCCTCGTCGCAGGCGTTCTCGCAGGCCCCGCAGTTGTCGGGATCCGTGTCGGTGTCGGTGCAGCCGCTGTCGCAGCCGGTGAGGCCGTCGTCGCAGATGCACTCGCCCTCGGTGCAGGTCTGGTCCTCGTCGCAGGCCGTCCCGCAGTCCCCGCAGTTGTCGTCGTCGCTCTGCGTGTCCACGCAGGAGCCGTCGCAGTCGGTCAGCTCGGGGTCGCAGCCCTCGGGGGTGCAGTCGCCCTCGTTGCAGACCTCGGAGTCGTCACACTCGGTGCCGCAATCCCCGCAGTTCGCGTCGTCGGTGTCGGTGTCGACGCACGACCCGTCGCAGTCCGTCAGGCCGGGGTCGCACTCCTCGGAGCACGCGCCTTCGCTGCACACGGCCTCCGGATCACACTCGGTCTCGCAGTCGCCGCAGTGCTCGGGATCGGCGTCCGTGTTCACGCAGGCGTCGCCGCAGAGCGTTTCGCCGGCGTCGCACTCGCACTCGCCGTCCACGCACGAGGTGCCGTCGCCGCAAGCGGTCCCGCACTCGCCGCAGTTGTCCGGATCCGTGGCGGTGTCCACGCACCCGCCGTCGCAGTCGGTCAGATCCCCGCAGCCCTCGGAGGAGCAGTCGCCGGCGTTGCAGACCTGGTCGTCGTCGCAGGCGGTCCCGCATGCGCCGCAGTTGTCCGGGTCCGTGTCGGTGTCCGTGCACTCGCCGTCGCAGGCCACCTGGCCGGGACCGCAATTAGTATCGTCGTCGTCATCGCCAGTATCGTCGCCGCAACCAGCAGCAACCGCCAAGGTACACAACACGAAGAGGTACAGCCATTGCCGGGTACAAGCCATGCTCTCGATCTCCTTTTGGTCAGGTGCGGTGCGTGCCCCCAGAGGCGTCACGCGCGGACGGACGGTGGTGAACGTTCTTGGTGGAATCCAACGAAGCGGCAGGAGTGTCTGACTTCCACGTGACTCCTGTCAATAGTCTGGTCGGGGGCGACATCCTGGTCGTCGTCAGCAGCAGCAGGGCTCGCAGACCCACCAGATGCAGCACTCGCAGGGCAGCACGCACTCGGTCGGCGCGCCCCAGGAGCAGGCGCCCGTGCAGGTCTGCTGCTGGGTGCCGCAGCCATCGCACGCCTGGTTGCGGACCGTCCCCGGCTGACACGCCCCCTGCCCCTGACAGCCGCCCCAGGCTCCCCAGCGGCAGTCTGCACCGCAGGTTCTCGTCTCGGTGCCACAGTTGCCGCAGGAGCGGTTCTCGGTCGCGCCGGGGGCGCAGGCGCCCTCGTCTCCGCATGCCCGCTGCCACTCGCAGGCGTCGCTGCAGGTCCGGTTCTCCGTTCCGCAGTTTCCGCAGGCCCCCCCCACCTCGACCTGGCCGGGGGCGCACACGCCCTCGTCGATGCAGCCGCTCCAGTCCTCCCAGGAGCAATCGTCGAGGCATGCCCGGACCTGTTCCCCGCAGTTGCCGCAGTCGCGGTACTCCAGCGTCGCAGTCACGCAATCGCCTTCGCCCAGGCAGGCGCCGGGCTCGCCCCAGTCGCAGTCGTCGGAGCACGTGCGCTCGGCGGTGCCGCAGTTCCCGCAGGGAGCGGCATCGACCTGCCCGGCCGCGCACTCGCCTTCGGAGCCGCAGGGACTCCACTCGCCGAAGGCGCAGTCGTCGCCACAGGTGCGTGCTCGGGCACCGCAGTTGCCGCAGGGCTCGGTCTCGACCTCGCCGGCCACGCAGGGTGGAGCGCAGGCGCCCCAGCCCTCCCACTGGCAGTCGTCGCCGCAGAAACGCGAGCGGCGAGCGCACCCGTCGCAGTCCTCGGTCTCCTTGTCACCTGGCACGCAGACTCCGTCGGCGCAGGGCCGCCCGGCGTCGCGGCCGGCATCCTCGCCCGCGTCGCCCGCGCCCGCCTCCAGAGCGATCGACGGACCTCCGACGGAGCCTTCGCAGGCGCAGACCGCTGCCCACGCCGTCCAGACCACGACGATGGCGGGTCGGTGCGAGCTCAACCGAGCCAGGACTCTAGCATGGGGCGCGCCAGCGCTACGGCAGCGGAAAGACAGGAAGCGATCTGGTTCGCTGGGGTCGACGGAACCCATCCCGTCTTGCCATGAGCCCGCGGATGGGCACCTTGTCGGCCATGCGCCGTCCTGTCCGTCTCGCCGCCGTCGTGGCGCTGTCCATCCCCGTCGCGCTGAGCCTCACTCGCCCTCGCAGCTCAGCGCGGCGATCTCGCGCCAGGCAATCCACGACCGAGAGCGCGTGCTGCGCAGGCGGACGTGGCGCGCCTCGAGGGGCCTCGGGAAGTCGACCGCGTAGGCGCGCTGCGTCGCGATCTCGCCGCGGATCAGGGCCGCGGGCGCGAACGTCTCGCCGTCGTCCGAGAGCTCCACCACGACGGTCGTGGCTCCGTCCGGTGTGGTCTCGGTGACCAGGAGGAGCGCCGAGACGGCCCTCTGCCGCCCGAGGTCGAGCGAGATCGCCTGCGGCGCGAACGCTCCGGAGCTCCAGACCGTGCAGGCGTCGCGGTCGACCGCCGCCGCGCCACGGCTGGGGTCCGACCCGCTCGCGGCGACGGCCACGACGTCGAGGCGCGAGCAGGAACCGAGCGAGGCGATCGACGGGGACAGGTCGCACCCGATCGCGCCCGGCGCAGCGAGCCGGGGCGCGGCGAGCGGCGCGTCGGGCGTCTCGCCGTCGGGAGCCGGAAGCACGCGCGCCGGAGGCCCCGTGCGCGCCACGATCCGGTAGCCGAGCCGCCCCCGGCTCAGATCGTCGCATTCCGGCAGGAGCATGGCGCCGTCGGGCGCCTCGATCCCACGCACGAGGCAGTAACCCCACTGCGGGTTGTCGGCGCGGGTCATCCCCTCCGGACAGGCGTGATCCCGCGTGGCGTCGGTCAACCTCCACATGAACCCCATGTACCCGTCGCCGAGGTAGCCACAGTAGGGCGAGACGTCCGGAGCGGCCGGAAGCGAGAACCCCTCGAAGGTACAGGTCCTGCCCTGGGGGCCCGCGCGTTCGATTGTTCCAGGGACGCAGCGCGGGGCCGGCGATGCCGCCGGGGCTCTCGGCGCCGGCGATGTCGCCCGCGTTGGCTGCACCGGCGCGACGGCGTCACGGTCGATCGTTGGCGACCGGCAGATCGCGAACGCCGTGCCGATCGCGATCACGAAGAGCGCCGCGACCCCGAGCCAGGCCCGCCGAGCGCCGCGCGGCGCGGATGCCGTCCCGCCGACGTCCGTGCGGATCCGATCGATCCGCGCGGCCAGCTCGGCGAGGGTGTCGCGCGTCTCGTCGACCTCGTCCGAAGCCTGCCGGACGGTGCGCGCGAGCTCCTCGAGCTTCTGGAGCGCCTCGCGGCGAACCGGACCGCCGGCGCTCCGGAGCTCGGCCTCGAGCGATTCGATCCGTCCGAGGAGCGCCTGTCGATCGTCGCGGAAGCCCATCTGCGCCGGATGGTACTTCGTGCAGTTCACACGTGTGAACTGCGTCGTGCCACCTCCGCCTGCGAGGTGGGACCTAGCATGCTACCCTCGCGATGATGGTGCGCCACCCGTTGACCGGCGAGACGTTCCTGCGAGTCGTGGGCAGGCGCCGGGAGCTGCCGCCGGGCGAGATGCCGCCGCTGGAGACTCGGGAGGCGCTCGGACGGATGGCGAGGTACCTCACGCGGGCGCCGAAAGGCGTCTTCGCATACCCGAGCCACGAGGCCGCGAACGCCGATCGTGACCGCTGGACCGTCGAGCTGATCGTCGCCACGAAGCGATGACCGAGTACACTCGACCCGCGACCTGGGAGGACGTCAAGCTCCTCGCGACGCTCCTGGCGCGGCACGGCGTCGCGTGGGCGCTGATCGGCGGCTACGCAGTCGGCGCACACGGCTTCGTCCGGTTCTCCGAGGACGTCGACATCCTCGTCGATCCGTCGCCCGAGAACGCGCGCCGCTGGATCGCGGCGTTGTCGGAGCTTCCCGACGGGGCCGCTCGCGAGCTGGAAGGCGAGGATGACGTCTTCGAGCGCGAGGGACAATACGCGATCCGGGTGAACGATGAGTTCACGGTCGACGTGATGCCGGCTGCAGGCGGCCATGGCTGGAGCGAGCTGTCGCGGTTCATCGAAGAGCGGGAGATCGACGACGTCTGCCTGCCCGTTCTCGGCCTCGAGGGGCTGCTCTTGACCAAGGAGGGGGGTCGCGACAAGGACCGAGCCGACGCACGTGTGCTGCGTTCCGCGCTGGAGCGTTTGCGCGGCGGCCGGGACCGCGGCTCTGACTGACCCATCAAAGGTGGCAAACCCCGGGAGTCGCATGACGAAGGCGTCGCGGCCCAGGTAGCGGCGGACGTGGCACTCGCGGCGCCGAGCCCTTCGATGCCGGCGCGCCGGAGGAGTAGCTCCCCTGCCTGGGGGCAACGCCGTTACAATCGCGCTCGTGGTAGGCCGGCTCGGCATCTCCGCGCTCTTCGTCACGGCGGCAGCCTGCGCCACGATCTTTCCCCTCGAAGACGAATCGGACGGTGACGGCGCTTCGGATGCCGACGCGGATGCCGACGCGGATGCCGACTCGGGCGCGGATGCCGACGCGGATGCCGACTCGGGCGCGGATGCCGACTCGGGCGCGGATGCCGACTCGGGCGCGGATGCCGACTCGGATGCCGACTCGGACTCGGACGCGGACGCCGACTCGGACGCGGACGGTGATTGCGCCTGGCCGCTCGACGACTGCGACGGAAATGGGACCTGCGAGACCGATCTTCAGTCCGACCCGGACAACTGCGTCGCTTGCGGCCGCAGGTGCATCGAGGGTAACTGCGTCGGTGACTGCGTGTGCCAAGAACCCCTGGTCGCGTGCCCAGATTCTGGCGGTACCAAGTGCGTGAACACCGAGACGGATCCCGAGAACTGCGGCAAGTGCGGCGAGCCGTGTCTCGCCGCGATCCTGTGCATCAGCGGCCTTTGCGACGACCAGTAGCCGACGCCGTGCCCGGAATCAGCCGGACCGGCTTGGGTGGCTGGCTGGCCCTCTCTCAGGGCCGCCGCGCCGTGGCTGGTCCGAGCGGCGTCGTGACCGGCGGGCTCTCGCGGGCGAGCGATGACGCCGCGGTCCAGGCGATGCCCTGCAGCGGGACGGGGTAGACGCCCAGCCAGACCAGGATGAGGGCGAGGCAGAGGAGGAGCACCCGGGAGGACTGCGGCACGGGCGGAGCGACCGCCGAGGCAGCGGGAGCCGCCGCGAACATCACCACGACGACGCGCAGGTAGTAGTACAGGCCGATGGCGCTGGAGATCACGAGGACGGCGAGGAGAGTCCAGAGCCCCGAACGCACGCCCGCGAAGATCACCGCAAACTTGGCGATGAAGCCCGCGGTGAGAGGGATGCCGGCGAGCGAGAGGAGGCTCAGGACGAGCACCATCGCGACGAACGGTCGCCGCCAGACGAGACCCTGATACTCTTCGAGACGGTCGGCGTCGCCGTCGGGGCCGGACAGGACCGTGACGACGCCGAACGCGGCCAGGATCGTCACGAAGTACGCCGTGACGTAGATGCTCACCGCCTCGATCGCGCCCGGGCCGCCGGCGAGGATCGCCGTCAGGACGTAACCGAGGTGCGCGATCGAGGAGTAGGCGAGCAGCCGCTTGAGGTTGTCCTGCCTGAGCGCGAGGAGGTTTCCGGCGAGCATCGAGGCCGCGGCGACGATCCCGAACGCCACGAGGAGCGCGGCCTGACCCGCGGCGCCGAGCGCCCAGGCGAGCCGCACGAAGAGGGCCACCACGGCGCCCTTCGAGACCGTCGCGACGAGCGCGGTCACCGGCGCCGGCGCGCCCTCGTAGACGTCGGGCGTCCACATGTGGAAGGGCACCAGCGCCAGCTTGAAGCCGATGCCGGTGACCATCAGCGCGACTCCGGGAACCACGAGGGTGCGGCCGGACGCGACCGCCAGCGCCGGGCCCATCTCGATGATGACCATCGTGCCCAGCTCCGCGTAGACCAGCGCCATCCCGAACAGCAGGATCGCGGAGGAGGCCGCCGCGAGGATGAGGTACTTGATCGAGGCCTCGACCGACCGGGGTCCGGTGCGCGTGTAACCGATGAGCGAGTAGAGGGAGACGCTCAGCGTCTCGAGGCCGAGGAAGAGCGAGACGAGGTGGCCGCTCCAGACGAGGACGACGGCGCCCAGCGTCGCCACGAGGAGGAGGACGTAGAGCTCCTCCGGCCGCTGGCGGCGCGCCATGTACCCGCTCGCCAGCACCGCGACCGCGAAGCTCGCGGTGAGGACGAGCGCGGTGTAGACGACGGCGAAGTCGTCGGCGACGAGGAGCGGGCCGGGGGGCGGCGCGCTGCCGCGGAGGAAGAGCGACGCCATCGCGAGGGCCAGCCCGACCACGCACGCCAGCGCGGAGAAGCGGTGGCTGCGCCGGATCGTGATCCCTAGGAGCGCGACGAGCGCCGCGGCGCCGAGGACGATGAGTGGCGAGATCGCTCGCAGCTCGTCGGCGCTCATCGCCTGGCCACCTGCCCGAAGACGGTCCTCAGCGCGCCGAGCGCAGGCTCCGCCGTGTCCAGGACCGGCTGCGGGTACAGGCCCAGACAGATCAGCCCCAGCGCGGCGGCGACGAGCACGGCGGTCTCGCGCGCCGACAGGTCCTGGAGCACGCTCGCCGGCTCCGCGCGGGCGCCGAAGAACGTGCGCTGCACGAGCCGGAGTGAGTAGGCGGTCGCGAGGACCATCGCGGCGGTGGCGACCGCGGTCAGCTCGGGGCTTCGCGGATAGCTGCCGACGAGGACCAGGATCTCTCCGACGAAGTTGCCGAAGGCGGGAAGCCCCAGAGACGCCAGCGCGAGCATCATGCCCAGGACCCCCATCCTGGGCGCCATCGCCCACAGACCCCCCATCCGGTCGAGCGAACGCGTCCCGAGTCGCTCCTGCAGCGCGCCAACGAGGATGAAGAGCCCCCCTGTGCTCAGGCCGTGGGCGAGCATCTGCACCACCGCGCCCTCTTGCGCCACCGTACCCGCCGCGTAGATCCCGAGGAGCACGAAGCCGAGGTGGCTCACGCTCGTGTAGGCGACGAGACGCTTCAGATCGGTCTGCGCCCAGGCCAGGACCGCGCCATAGACGATGCCGATCGTTCCGAGCGTCATCGCGACCGGGGCGAAGGCACGCGAGGCCTCGGGGAAGATCGGCAAGGCGAATCGCAGTAGACCGTAGGCGCCGGTCTTGAGCAGGAGCCCCGCGAGGACGACGCTTCCCGCGGTCGGTGCCTCGGTGTGGGCGTCGGGCAGCCACGTGTGCAGCGGCACCGCGGGGAGCTTGACCGCAAACCCCAGGAAGAAGCCGAGCATCAGGAGCATCTCGACGGCGGCGGGCATCGGCGTCCCGACGAGCTCGGGGTAGTCGAACGTCAACACGCCCGTGTCGGCGTGGTGCACGAACGCGAGCCCCAGGATCGAGACGAGCATGACCAGGCCGCCCGCCTGGGTGAACAGGAAGAACTTGATCGCCGCGCGGGTCCTGCGCTCGTGGCCCCAGATCGCGATGAGGAGCGCCATCGGCAGGAGCATGAGCTCCCAGAACAGGTAGAAGAGGAAGAGGTCCAGCGCCATGAAGACGCCCAGGATCCCCGCGAGGACCGCCATGAGGTTGAAGTGGAAGAACCCGGTCCTTTGCGTGATCTCGCGCCACGACGCCACGACCGCGAGGATCCCGAGGACGAGCGTGAGCACGATCAGGAGGAGGCTCAGCCCGTCGATCGCGAGGTGGATCCCCACCCCGTAGCGGGGCATCCAAGGCAGGACCAGCTCGGCGAGCCACCGGCGGCCGGCGGGAGTGGCGGGCCGGCGCAGGAAGAGCGGACCGACGAGCACGAGGTCGAGGGCGAGCGTCCCGAGCGCGATCCACCGGGACGCCCGGCGGCCGCCCGACCAGGCGAGGGCGCCGCCGGCCAGGGTCAAGACGACGATCCACCCGAGGATCATCTCAGCACCGCGATGCCGACGATCACGACGGTGCCCACCACCATCGCCGCGGCGTAGGTCCTGAGCCGCCCCGTCTGAGTGCGGCAGAGCGCCCGGTGGGTGAGGCCCACGAGCGCAGCGAGCCCCTCGAAGATCCGATCGAGCGCGTCCGCGGAGTTGGCTCGGGCGATCCGCGTCAATGGTCGGACGACGCAGAGGTCGTACAGAGCGTCGAAGCCGAAGCCGGAGGCGAGGATCCCGGTGACGCCCGGACCCACGAGCGGCAGCTCCTCGTCGGCGCGGCGGTGCCGCAGGAACCCGAGGTAGGCGAGGAGGATCCCCGAGAGCGAGGCGAGCGAGGTGAGCCCTTGCAGGATGGCCATGTCCGATCGTCGCCCTGCAGCCGTCGCGGCCGGCAGGGACGGCTCGAGGAACCAGGAGAACGACGGCGCGTGCCCGAGGGTCGGCGGGAGCTCGACGAGCCCGCCCACGAGCGAGAGCCCGGCCAGGACGACGAGCGGTATCGCGAGCACCCGACCGGGCCGAACGCTGGCCACCGTCCGGCGCTCACCGAAGAAGGCGAGGAGGATTACCCTGCCCACGTAGAGGCTGGTGACGAGGGCTCCGAAGATGCCGGCCGCACCCAGGAGCGGACCTCCACGCGAGGAGGCCCACGCCTCCCAGAGGATGAGGTCCTTGCTGTAGAAGCCAGCGGTCACGAGGGGGAGCCCCGCGAGCGACGCTCCGGCGATGGCGAAGGTCCAGAAGGCCAGGGGGAGCTCCTTGCGCAACCCGCCCATCCTGAAAAGGTCGTGCTCGTGGTCGAGCGCGAGGATCACCACGCCCGCGGAGAGGAACAGCAGCGCCTTGAAGAACGCGTGGACGACGAGGTGGAAGATCGCGGCGGACCAGGCGCCCACGCCGAGCGCGAGGAACATCATCCCGATCTGGCTCATGGTCGAGTAGGCGAGGACGCGCTTGATGTCTCGCTGGGCGATGGCGGACAGACCCGCGAGGAGCATCGTGACCGCCCCGACCACCGCGACCGCGGCGAGGACGTCCGGCGCGAGCTCGAACAGGGCGTGCATCCGCGCGATCAGGTAGACCCCGGCGGTGACCATGGTCGCCGCGTGGATCAGGGCAGAGACCGGGGTCGGGCCCGCCATCGCGTCCGGCAGCCACGTCTGCAGCGGGAGCTGCGCGGACTTGCCCGCCGCCCCGGCGAACAGGAGCGCCGAGGCCAGGACCGCGGGGCCCGCGCCCACCCGCCACGCGGCCGTCGCGCGAGCCGCGACCTCGGAGATCTGCAGCGTGCCGAGCCCCTGGAAGAGCACGAACAACCCGACGGCCATGGCCGCGTCGCCGATCCGCGTCACGATGAAGGCCTTCCGGGCGGCGCGGCCGTTCTTCTCGTCGCGCCACCAGAAGCCGATCAAGAGGTAGCTCGACAGGCCGACGCCCTCCCACCCGAGGTAGAGGAAGAAGAGGTCGTCCGCGAGCACCAGGACCAGCATCGACGCGACGAAGAGGTTCATCTGCGCGAAGAAGCGGCCATTGCCCTCCTCACCCCGCATGAAGCCGATGGAGTACAGGTGGATGAGGAAGCCCACGCCCGTCACGACGAGCGCCATGACGAGCGCCAGCGGATCGAGCAGCAGCGAGAGCCGCGGGTGGAGCTCCCCGGTGTCCAGCCAGACCCAGAGCGTCTGCCGGATCACGCGCGCCTCGGGCGGCTCGAGGAGGAAGCGAACGAGGAGGCCCAGCGCATCGAGCGCGGCGAGCCCCACGGAGCCGGCGCCGATCACGGCGACCGCGGCCGGCCGCAGGCGCTTGCCGGCGAGCCCGAGGACGACGAAGCCGGCCAGGGGGAGCGCGACGAGCAGCAAGAGCGCGATCGAGCCCACGTCAGCCTCCGAGCCTCCTCGCGACGTCGGCGTCGACGGTGCCGAGGCGGCGGCGGACCTGCAGCAAGAGCGCCAGCCCCACCGAGACCTCCGCGGCCGCGACCGTGAGGACGAAGAGGAACATCACCTGCCCGTCTGCCTGCCAGCGGCTCGCGCCGGCCGCGACGAAGGCCAGCCCGGCCGCGTTCAGCATGACCTCGACCGACACGAGCATGAACAGGAGGTTTCGGCGCACGAGCACGCCCACGAGCCCCAGACCGAAGAGCCCCGCGGCGACGAGGAGGACGTGCTCGAGAGGGATCGCGGTCACCGCGGCTCACCCTCCTCTCGGCGCCCGAGGTGCACCGCGCCGACGAGCGCGGCGACGAGGAGCATCGAAGCGATCTCCACGGCCAGGAGGTACGGACCGACGAGCGCGAGGCCGACTCTCTCGGGCCCTACCATGCCTCCCGGCGCGGCTGCAGCGCCGCGACGCACGAGCGCGACCACGAGCTCGGCGAGAAGGACGAGCCCGAGCGCGGCCGGTCCCAACCAGGTCCGAGGACGAAGGGCCTGCCTCTCCGTGGCGACCGCGTCGGGGCCCGTCCCGAGGAGCATCACGGCGAAGAGGAAGAGCACCATGATGCCGCCCGCGTAGAGGATCACCTCGAAGGCCGCGACGAACGGCGCGCCGAGGAGGAAGAAGATGACCGCGACCGCGAGGAGCGAGACGACGAAGTAGACGAGCCCCCTGACCGGGCTGGGTCTCGAGATCGCGAGCGCGGTCGAGAGGACGGCGACGGCCGCCGCGAGCCAGAAGAGCGCGTTCACGGCAAGAGGCTCCTCGGATCGGTGGGCGGCGCCTCGCGCTCGGCCTCGCCCTTGTCCTTGCCGCGGATGGCCACGCCGGCGACGCGCCAGAAATCGTAGCCCGGGTGCTTTCCGGGCCCGTCGATCAGGAGGTCCTCCTTCTCGTAGACGAGGCTCTGCCTGCGGTGCTCGCCCATCTCGAAGTCGGGCACGAGTTGGATCGCGTAGGTCGGGCAAGCCTCCTCGCAATAGCCGCAGAAGATGCACCGCGAGAAGTTGATCCTGAAGAACGCCGGCAGGCGCCGCCCGTGCTCGTCCTCGGTCGCCTGCAGCGCGATGCAGCCGACGGGACAGGCGACGGCGCACAGGTAGCATGCGACGCAGCGCTCCTCGCCGGACGGATCGCGCGTCAGGACGATCCGGCCGCGCGTGCGAGGCGCGAGGTACGCCTTCTCCTCCGGATACTGGACCGTCGCCCGCTTGCGCAGCGCGTGGCGGAAGACCGTCCAGAGCGTGCCGACGAGGCCGATCATGACAGGACGATCGCTCCGGTGACGAGGAGGTTCGCGAGCGAGACGGGGAGCATCACCTTCCACCCGAACGCCATGAGCTGGTCGAAGCGCGGCCTCGGCAGCGCCGCGCGCAGGAGGATGAAGAAGCCGACGAAGAAGGAGGTCTTGAGGAAGAACCAGACGATTGGCGGCAGCACCGGACCGAGCCACCCGCCGAAGAAGAGCACCGCAGAGAGCGCCGAGATCAGGGTGATCCCGACGTACTCCGCGACGAAGAACATCGCGAACTTCATCCCCGAGTACTCGGAGTGGTAGCCCGCGACGAGCTCGGCCTCCGCCTCGGGGAGATCGAACGGGAGGCGGTGGATGGCGGCGAGGCCGGCGACCAGGAAGGTGAGGCAGCCAACGATCTGGGGGACGACGAACCAGACCCGGCGCTGCGCGAGGACGATCTCGCGAAGGTCGAAGCTGCCGGCGAGGATCACGACGCCGCACAGGGAAAGGCCCATGAAGGCCTCGTAGGTCAGGAGCTGCGCGGCCGACCGCAGGCCGCCGAGGAGCGAGTACTTGCTGTTCGAGGCCCATCCCGCGAGGACGACGCCCCAGGCGCCCATCGAGGTCATCGCGAGGAAGAAGAGGAGGCCCACGTTCGAGCCGACGACGCCGATCCCCGGCGCCACGGGGACGACGGCGAAGGACAGGAGCGCGGTCACCATGACGAGCGCCGGCGCGAGGACGAAGAGGGCGCGGTCCGCGAACGGCGGGACCCAGTCCTCCTTGGTCAGGAGCTTGATCGCGTCCGCGACGACCTGCAGGAGCCCGAAGGGCCCGACGCGGTTCGGGCCGTAGCGGTCCTGCCAGAGCGCGAGGAGGCGTCGCTCCGCCCAGACGAGGCCGCCCGCGAAGGTGACGACCCCGAGCAGGATCGCGAGCGGCATCATCGCTTCGAGATCCTCGCCCGCGAACCGGCGGGTACGAACCGCACCGGCCCGGCCGGGAGCCCGACCGCGCCGCGCGGGAGGCCAGGCCGGATCCTGACCGGGAGCGTGAGGATCGGCCCGCCGTCGATCGACAGGTCGACCTCCTCGCGCTCCGAGACGCCTCGCTCCAGCGCCTCCTCCTCGCCGAGCGCGACGTACGGCTTGGGCGCGAGCTCGGCGACGCCCGGCGCGAGGGCGCTCAGCTCCTCCGAGCCGAAGACGTGGTGCAGGGCCACGACGAGGAGCGAGTCGGGCGGCGGCTCGGGCAGGGAATCGACGCGAGGGGGCGAGAAGTACGCCGGCGGCGCGCCCTCGATCGGCTCGAGCAGACGGACGCCGGGATCGCCGCCCAGGAGCGCGCCGCCGATCTCGGCGGAGAAGCGGTTCAGCGCCTGACAGGAGTTCCAGCCCGGCGCCCACACCTCGGGGGCGAGGCGGGCCAGGGGAACGCGCGGCGCGCCCTCCATGGAGAACGCGAACGGCGAGTCCGGGTCCTCGGGCGGCCGCGGCTCGTGCAGCTCCCTGTTCGCCGTGATGGCGGTGCGGCCGCTCTGGCGGTGCAGCGCCCGGGGGATCCTCGCTCCACGGACGCGGTACTCCGCGGGAACGCCCGCGGCGGCGATCTCGCCGAAGATCGGGAGCTCCCGGGCGAGCGCGGCCTGGAGCTCGTCGAGGTTGGGCCAGCGGTCCGTGGCGCCGTCGAGAGCGGCGATCCAGCGCCAGCTCGGGCGGATGTCGGTCGAGTCGGGGTCGAACACCTGGAAGAAGCGCTGCGCCCGTCCCTCGTTGTTGACGAAGGTGCCCGACGACTCCGCGAACGTGGCGGCCGGCAAGAGGGTCGACGCCCGCGAGGCGGTGTCGTGGGCCAGGTGGTCGATGACCACGACGTGCCCGGCCCGATCGAGGAATGCGTCGACGTCTGCCTCCGGCGCGCGCCGGTACAGATCGTTCTCGAGGATGATCGCGCCCGTGACCTCGCCTCGCTCCATCGCCGCGAAGGCCTCGGCGAGGCTCCGGCCGCCGATCAGCGCGGCGCCCAGCGAGTTGCACTCGGGGACGACGTAGACGAGCTCCGCGGCCCGCCCCCTTCCGGCGCCGGCAGCCCAGGCGACGCTCGCGGCCGCCTGGATCACGGCCTCGCTCCCTGCGCCCGTGCCCGACACGACGAGCGGCCGCTCTGCGCCGGCGAGGGCACCGGCGATCTGCGCCGGCAGCCGGCCGAACAGGCCGTCGGCCTCGGGCGCGCTGGCGTCGAGCGCGTGCGCCACCGCGAACCCGAGGCGGGCCACGTCCTCGGGAGCGGCGCGCACCGTCCTCGTGGCCAGCTCGTCCAGCTCGCGCGCCTCGTTCGCCACGGACGCGGCGATGAAGAGCGGCCCCTTCCGATTCCCGACCACCTCGCGAACCGCCCCGTCCTGCCACCCCGGGATGCCGAGCTCCAGCGCCGCTCTCTCCGGCTGGCGCCGGACCGACTGCCTGAGGGCCAGCGCGAGCATCGGCGCGGTGCTCGCGACGTCCTCGCCGAGGACGAGGACCGCATCGCACCTCTCGACCTCCCTGAGCGACGGCGTCCGCGCCGGCCCCTCGCGCAGGATGCGGATGATCGTCGCGACGAGCGCGGTCTGGGCGGCGGACGTCCCCTGATGGAAGCGCTCGGGACCGACCAGCGCCGCGAGGGCGTAGTTGGACTCGACGGACGCGCGCGGCGAGCCGATCCCCAGGACGCGCCCCTTGGACCAGGCCCGGGCCAGGGCGGCCGGCGTCACCTCGCTCGTGGCGGCCTCTCCCCGCACGAAGGGCCGGCGGACGCGGCGCTCGGAGTTGACGAACTCGTAGCCGTAGCGGCCCCGGTCGCAGAGGAACCAGCCGTTGACCGCTCCCGAGTAGCGCGCCCGGATCCGCCGCAAGCTGCCGGCACGTTCGCCGGGGGTCGTGTTGCAGCCGAGGCTGCAGTGGACGCAGACGGAGGGCGCCGTCTGCAGGTCCCACTTGCGCACGTAGTGGCGCCCGAGGGTCCTGTCCGTGAACACCCCGGTTGGACAGACCTCGACGAGGTTGCCCGCGAACGCGCTCTCGAGGACGCCGTCCGCGTGCCTGCCGAAGTAGACGGCGTCGTGGGCGCCGAAGACCCCGAGGTCCTTGCCTCCGGCGTGGTCGGCGTAGAAGCGCACGCACCGGTAGCACTGGATGCACCGGTTCATCTCGTGCCTCACGAACGGCCCGAGGTACTGGTTGCGAAACGTCCTCTTCTCGAACCGCGTCCTGCGGACGAGGTGGCCCGCCATGACGGTCATGTCCTGCAGATGGCACTCGCCGCCCTCGTCGCAGACCGGGCAATCGTGAGGGTGGTTCAGCATCAGCCACTCGATGACGCTCCTTCTGAGCTCGCGCGCCTCCGCGTCGTCGATGGAGAGACGGGTGCCGTCCTTCGCCGGGGTCATGCAGGCCATCGCCAGCCTGCCTCGCGTGTCCTTGTCGTCCTTGAAGACCTTGACGGCGCACTGACGGCAGGCGCCGACCGAGCCCAGGGCCGGGTGCCAGCAGAAGTAGGGCAGGTCGAGCCCGCGCGAGAGGCACACGTCGAGGATGTTTCGCTCCGGGTCCGCCTCGTGCCGGCGTCCGTCGATCCAGATCGCCATCAGTCTCGCCTCCAGGGACAGCCTCGCTGCTTCACGTGCTCCTCGAAGTCCTCGCGGAAGTGCCCGAGGGCGCTCCCGAGGGGCGCGGCGGCGCCGGGCGCCAGCGCGCAGAACGTGATGCCGGGACCGAGCATGCGCGCGTGGTGCGCGAGCAGGTCGACGTCGCCGGCCTGACCCCGCCCCTCCTCGAGGGCCCGGAGCACCTCGTGGACCCAGGGCAGGCCCTCTCGGCAGGGAGTGCACCAGCCGCACGACTCGCGAGCGAAGAACCGCTCGAGGTTCTCGAGCACGCCGACGGGACAGGTGCGGTCGTCGAGGACGATCATCGTCCCGGTGCCGAGGCGGCTTCCGGCCTTCTGGACCGATTCGAAGTCGAGCGGCACGTCGAGGTGCTCCTCGACGAGGAAGTCCGTCGAGGCGCCGCCGGGCAGCGCGCCCCGGAAGCGGAGGCCCTCGCGCATCCCGCCCGCGTGCTCCTCCAGGACCTCGCGCAGGGTCGTGCCCATGGGAAGCTCCCAGAGCCCGGGGCGCCTCACCTTGCCGCTCGCGCCGTACAGCTTCGTGCCGGCGTCCGGCCCGCGGCCGAGCTTGCGGAACCACTCGGCGCCCTTGTCGACGATGTGCGGCACGCAGCACAGCGTCTCGACGTTGTTGACGACCGTGGGACGGCCCCACAGACCCGAGACCTGAGGGAACGGCGGCTTTGCGCGCGGGACGGCGCGCTTGCCCTCGAGCGCGTTCAGGAGCGCGGTCTCCTCACCGCACATGTACCTGCCCGCGCTGACGTGCAGGCGCAGATCGAGCCGGAAGCCCGAGCCGAGGACGTCCCCGACGTAGCCCGCCTCGCGAGCCTCGGCGATGGCCTGCTGGAGGCGCCTCCTGGCGAGCTGATACTCCCAGCGCAGGAAGATCCAGGCGACCTCGGCCTGGATCGCGTAGGCCGCGAGGATGACGCCTTCGAGGAGCTGGTGCGGATCGCCCTCGAGGAGGAGGCGGTCCTTGAAGGTGCCGGGCTCCATCTCGTCGGCGTTCGCGACGAGGGCCTTCGGGCGCCGCGCGTCGGGTCCCATCGGCACGAGCTCCCACTTCACGCCGGCGGGGAAGCCCGCGCCGCCGCGACCGCGCAGGTTCGCGGCCTTGACGACGGCGGTCACCTCCGACGGCGTCATCGTCCGGACGGCCTTCTCGAGCGCCTGGTAGCCGCCGGCGCGACGGGTGCCGTCGAGGTCGAGCGGCTCGGCGCCGGGCCGGATGTTCCTGGTGAGCGGCCGCTCCATCACTCGTACCTCTCGAGGATCCGCGCGAGGGCCTCGGGCGCCAGATCCGCGTGGAGGTCCTCGTCGATCATGATCGCGGGGGCGCGATCGCACGCGCCCAGACATGCCACGGGAAGGACCGTGAAGCGCCCGTCCGCGCTCGTCTCGCCCGGCCGCGCGCCCGTGCTGAGGACGAGCGACCGGCCCAGCCGCTCCCCCCCCATGATCCAGCAGCTCACGCTGTCGCAGACGAGGATCACGTGGCGGCCCACGGGCCTGCGGTAGACGAGGTTGTAGAAGCTCGCGACGTCGTCGAGCTCGGCCACGCTCATCCCGAGGAGCTCGGCGACCTCGGCGAGCACCTCGTCCGACACCCAGCCGCGCCGGCGCTGCACCGCGCGGAGCGCGTCGATGCACGCGGCCCGCGGGTGCTCGGCCGCTGCCTTCTCCTCTTCGATCTCCCGTATCTCGTCGTCCTGCAGCATCAGCGGTCCACGTCCGCGAGGACGAAGTCGATGCTCCCGAGGATCGTGACGAGGTCGGAGACCATCAGCCCGCGGCTGATCGCGGGGAGCATCTGCATGTGGGGGAACGACGGCGTCCGGATCCGCACGCGGTACGGGTGAACGTCGCCGTCGCTCACGAGGTAGTAGCCGTTCGAGCCCTTGGTCGCCTCGACGCCGCAGAAGGCCTCGCCCGCGGGGATCACGGGCCCCCAGCTCACGCCGAGGAAGTGAGTGATGAGCGCCTCGATGTCGTGGAGCGCTCTCTCCTTGGGTGGCGGCGTCGCGAGGGGATGGTCGGCCTTGACGGGACCGCCCGGCATGTCGTTCACGCACTGCTCGATGATCCGCAGGCTCTGCCACATCTCCGCGACGCGGACCTCGGCCCGCGCGTAGGAGTCGCCCGCCGCGGCCGTCGGGATGTCGAACTCGAAGTGGTCGTAGCCGCCGTACGGGCGCTTCTTGCGGAAGTCCCAGCCGAGCCCCGTCGCCCTGAGCCCCGGGCCGGTCACGCCCCACTCGATCGCCTGGGCCGTCGTGTACGCGCCGATGCCGCGCGTGCGTGCCTGGAAGATCGGGTTCTTCATCACCATGCGGTCGTACTCGCGCAGGCGGTCCGGCATGTGCTCGCAGAACTCGCGCACGAGCCCGTCCCAGCCACGGGGGAGGTCCTGGGCGACGCCGCCGATCCGGAACCACCCCGGGTGCATCCGTGCGCCGCAGATCGCCTCGACGATCTGGAAGGCGCGCTCACGGTCCGTGAACATGTAGAAGACCGGCGACAGCGCGCCGAGGTCCTGGGCGAACGTGCCGTACCAGACCAGGTGGCTCGCGATCCTGAACAGCTCGCAGAGCATGATCCGGATGACCTTTGCCCTGTCGGGGACCTCGATCCCCGCGAGCGCCTCGACCGCGAGCAGGTAGGGCAGCTCGTTGACGACGCCGCCGAGGTAGTCGATGCGATCGGTGTAAGGGATGAAGGTGTGCCAGCTCTGCCGCTCGCCCATCTTCTCGGCGCCGCGGTGGTGAAAGCCGATGTCGGGCCTCGCGTCGACGATCCGTTCTCCGTCGAGATCGAGGACGATGCGCAGGACCCCGTGCGTGCCGGGGTGCTGCGGGCCGAGGTTGAGCGTGAGGATGCGCGTGGAGTCGGTCGGCTCGCGCTCCGCCGAGCGCATCGCCTCCTCCTCCGCCTGGGCGCGCTCGTCGGGGAGCTCGAAGACGCCCATCTCCGTGGCTCGCGCCGGATGGTCCTTGCGCAGCGGATGCCCGCGCCAGGTAGGGGGCATCAGGATCCGACGCAGGTCGGGGTGCCCGTCGAACTTCACCCCGAACATGTCCCAGACCTCGCGCTCGTACCAGCTCGCCGAGGGCCAGATGTCGGTGGCGGTCGGCACCGCCGGCGCCTCCGAAGGGACCGCGACCTTGAGCCGCACGTCCTGGTTCCGCTCCAGCGACAGTAGGTGATAGACGACGGTCATCTCGCGCGGGGGGCCCGGCGCTGCACGCCGCATGCGCTCGTCAATCGCGGTGAGGTCGTAGAGCATCCGGTACGGCCGCTCGACCTCGTCCTTGAGGAAGGTCAGGACCTCGTGGATTCGAGCCGCGTCGATCCAGAACGTCGGCACGTCCCGCGCCTCGTCGGCGACCGCGCGGGCCGCGAACCTCTGGACGATCGGATGCGCCGGGGCCTCCATCCCTCACACCTCCTCCGGGCTCCTGAGCACGGTCAGCTTGCGCCGCTCCTCGCGCCGCAGATCGCGGAAGGATGGCAGCGGCGGGCGCTGGACGACGGAAGGCTCGACCCAGCGGCCCAGGGGGCGGCGCTCCTTGCCGATCGAGTCGCGGAGGAGGAGCAGGCCCTCGAGGAACGCGTCGGGCCGGGGCGGGCAACCGGGGATGTAGACGTCGACCGGCAGGAACGTGTCGACGCCCTGCACGACGCTGTAGATGTCGTACATCCCGCCCGAGTTGGCGCAGGAGCCCATCGAGATCACCCAGCGCGGCTCCATCATCTGCTCGTAGAGCCGCTTGATCACGGGCGCCATCTTGATGAAGACGGTGCCCGCGACCACCATCAGGTCCGCCTCGCGCGGTGTCCCGCGGATCACCTCCGCGCCGAACCGGGCGGCGTCGTACTTGCTGGTCAGGCTCGTCGCCATCTCCACGTAGCAGCACGACAGGCCGAAGTTGAACGGCCAGATCGAGCTCTTGCGCGCCCAGGCGACGATGTCCTCGAGCCTCGACATCAAGAGTGACCTCTGCACGGCCTCGACTGCGTCGCTCATCCCCCGGTCCCTCCCCTCGGCAGCGGCGTCGGCTGGATCTGCGGCCACGGCCGGTCGGGCTCTTCGAGCTTCGCGCGCCGCTGGGTCTTTCGCGCCTGCTCGAGCGCGAGCCTCCTCTGGCGGAGCAGCGCCGTCGTCCCCCAGTCGAGCGCGCCCTCGCGCCACAGGTAGGCGAGCGCCGCGCCGAGGACTCCGAGGAAGACGAGCATCTCGATCCATCCCACCCACCCCGCCGGTCGCGCGACGGCCGCCCAGGCGAGGACGAACGCCGCCTCGACGTCGAAGACGACGAACGCCATCGCGATCAGGGTGTACTGGATCGAGATCGGCGCGTGAGGACCTCCGGTCGGGGCAATCCCCGACTCGTACGGCTCGCCGGTCGTTCGCTCCCGGTGCCGCCCGCCGAGGAGCCACGAAAGAGCGAGCATCGCGGCGACGAGCGCCACGCTGCCGCACAAGTACAGGAGGAATGCGCCCATGCTCATCGGCGCGCTCCGGATGCGCTTGCAGGGTCGCCACGTGTGGCGATCCGGCGCGCGTCCATGGGACATCCTCGCGCCCTTTTCGTCACGGTCTTGCCCGGTGCCATCGGTGCGGTGCGTCGGCGGTGCACCTCGCGTGCCGTGGTAGCCTCGAGATCAACGCCGTAGACGATCTCGATAGCCTCGTTCGCCGGAGCCGGCGCGGCCGTTTTGGACTAGGATCACTGTCGATGCGGCCTGCCCGACGCCTCGCCACCTATGAAGATCTCATGGGGCTGCCGGAGGACGTGCGCGCGGAGATCATCGGCGGCGAGATCCTGACGATGCCCGCGCCGCGCCCTCGGCACTCCAAGCCGCAGGGCGCCTTGCGGCGATTCGTCGGGGGCCCGTACGACGATGACGACGGTTTCGGCGGTCCAGGGGGCTGGTGGATCTTCGTGGACGTCGACGTTCAGCTCGGCGGTGAGGTGGTGCGGCCGGACCTGTCCGGCTGGCGGCGCTCGCGCCTGCCGGATCCCGACGTGCGGCCCATCGCCATCGCCCCTGACTGGGCGTGCGAGATCCTCTCCGCGTCGAACGAGGCGCACGACCGCGTCACCAAGCGCCGGCTCTACGCCCAGCACGGCGTTGCTCACTACTGGATCGTCGATCCGGAGGCACGCACGCTCGAGGCATTCGCCCTCGAGCAAGGTCGCTGGGTGGATGCAGGCTCGTTCGACGAGGCCGCGACCGCACGCATCGCTCCTTTCCCCGAAGTCGAGCTGCCCATCGGCCGCCTGTTCCTCCCGAAGGAGCGCCGAGGAGGTTGATGCCTTGCCTTCTCCACGGCCTCTCTGGTCGCCGGCAGGGCCGTCGCCTTCATCTCCGGTCGATGGGCCGGGCGTGCGCTCGCACGTAAGTGATCGCGCGGTATGGCCTGGAAGCGCTGCGATCCCGATGGGATGCGAACCGGGTGCGTGTCCCCGCTTCTCCCCGCTTCTCAGCGTCCGACGTGCAGTGGGTTACTGCCTCGGGGGGCGAGCGCGAGGCCCTGCAGCTCGGCCAGGATCTCTCCCGGGAGCGGGAACCAGCGGAGCCGCTCGACGTCCTCGGGCAGCTTGGGATCTTCGACCGTCGCGCCCTGGAACTCGCGGAGCGACGCCTCGAGGATCCTGGGAGCCTCCTCCAGATAGCCTGATAGCGCCCACTCGGGCTCGCGCGCGTGCCGGGAGCGGACCTCGAGCTTGCCCGTTCGGTAGCTCACTCCCGTCAGCCGCTTCGCGGGCAGAGGCCGTCCGCGGCGGTGGTGCCACTCGCCCGTCGCGAGATCGAAGCGGTAGTGCGGCAAGAGCTTGTGGCCTTCGGTGGCGACGAAGTGCACCGCATCGACGAGGAACCGAGAGACCGTGTCCGAGATGAAGTAGTTGAAGTTGACGCGAACCCAGCCTGGCTTGATTCCCTCGGCTCCTGCGAGGATGGCGCACTCGAAGCCGCGCGAGGTCGTCAGGTCGATTCCCAGGAGCCGATGGCCGTACGGGCCGGCGCAGGAGCAGCCGCCGCGCGCCTGCACTCCGAAGAGGTCGTTGAGCAGCGCGACCACGAAGTTGTGGTGCAAGTACCCGTCCCCGTGCCGAACCACGAAGCTCACGATCGACAGCCGCCAGGCCTCGCGGTTTCCGAGGATCCGGATGTTCGGGTTCGTCTCCCACGAGTCGATCGCCCGCCTGAGCAAGGACTCCTCTCGCTCCCGGATCAGCGGCTCGCCGACCGCTTCCTTGAGCTGGAAGACGAGCCCGGCGCGGATGGACTCGATGATCGCCGGCGTCCCGCCCTCTTCGCGGTGGACGGGATCCGCGAGGTAGTCGTGCCCCACGGCGCTGACGTACGCGACGGTTCCGCCGCCGGGCACCGTGGGAACGCGGTTCTTGAAGAGGCGCCGCTTGGCGACGAGCACGCCCGGCGTCCCCGGCCCACCGATGAACTTGTGCGGCGAGAGGAAGATGGCGTCCTTGTAGAGCAGGTCCCCGCCCGGCAGGTCGTCCCTCCGGTTCATCTCGATCCGCACGTAGGGGCCCGCCGCCGCGAAGTCCCAGAACGACAGGGCGCCGTGCCGGTGGAGCAGCGCGGTGATCGATCGGATGTCCGACCCGATCCCCGTGACGTTGCTCGCCGCGGAGAAGCTGCCGATTCGCAGGGGACGGTCGCGGGTGCGCTCGAGCTCCCGCTCCAGGTGCCCGAGATCGACCCGTCCGTCCGAGTCCTCGTCGATCGTGACGACGTCCGCGATCGACTCGCGCCACGGGAGCTCGTTCGAGTGGTGCTCGTAGGGCCCGATGAAGACCGCCGGTCGCTCCTCGCGGGGGATCCGGTCGCGAAGCCCGTAGCGGGCGTCGAGGTCGGCCGGGAGGCGCAAGTTCAGGACGTCGATCAGCTTGTTGATCGCCGAGGTCGCGCCCGAGCCAGAGAAGATCACCAGGTCGTCGGGCCCGCCTCCGACCGCGTCGTGGATGATCTCGCGGGCGTCCTCGCGGAAGCGCGTGGTCTGCCTCCCGGTGCCGGAGATCTCGGTGTGCGTGTTGGCGTAGGTCGGCATCACCTCCTCGCGGATGTAGTCCTCGAGGAATGACAGCGACCGCCCCGACGCCGTGTAGTCCGCATAGGTGACGCGCCTGGGACCATATGGCCCCTCGATCACCTGGTCGTCGCCGATGATCGACGATCGAATGGTCTCCACCAGGAGCTGACGGGTGTCTTCCATGGCGCGCTCCTTTCTACCCCTTGCGCTTCGCTTCCGCGGGCGTGTTCGGGTGGCGGAGGAGCAGGTTCCTGAGCTGCGGCTGCCGCCTGACGAGGGCCTGCTTCAGAAGGTGTCCGATCAGCGGTGGAGGAGTCGCGGACCAGGTGGCGAGGTTGCGCACGAGGAGGAGGGAGAGGAACTGTCTCCTGCAGAGCAGCGCAGTCGACTTGCTGTCCAGGGTCAGCCCGGCGAGCTGCAAGAGGACGCGCCCCTCGGTCGACCAGACCAGCTCGATCCGCTCCTCGGCCTCCGCCGACGTCCACTTGGTGCGAAGGGACGAGCGCGCCCACCCCCGCGTGCGCTCCGGCACGTCGCGGTCGTGAAGGATCTTCCAGGTCTCGAGGAGGCGCCTGGGCTGGACGATGCGGCCGAAGATCGTGCTCGGGAGCTGGATGTTTCGCAGGAGCAGCCGCTGCACCTGCCCGTCGCGCAAGAGCGACTGGTGGCTCGCGAGGGCCTCCAGGCCGGCCGAGGTCCGGTGGTGGAAGGCGACGAGCCGAGCGTGCGCCAGCCCGGCGCGAGGGTTCTCGAAGAGCCGGTGGATCACGGCTGGATCGGGATCGAAGCAGAAGGCGCCGAGGTGCGGCTCGATCGCGGTGCCGACCCTGCTCAGTCGCACGTCGCGCGTCAGAGAGCCCAGCTCCGTCTCGAAGAGCTTTCGTCCGGTCGCGGACTCGCCGGCCAGCGCCGCGTCTTCCGCGTCCTCGTGCGCGGCCTCCGACTCCTCGGGGACCTCCGGAGCCGCCGGCTCCTCCGGCGGCTGCCCCGGGTCGTCCGGCTCGCCGTCGCCAACGACCTCGAGATCGGGCGGCGAGTCAGGCAGCCGAGCGGACCCGTCGACCACCGCTCCTTCGTCGAGGAGCCTCGCCACGATCTCCTCGACGACGCCGGGGGGCATCCCCGTGGCGTACGCAAGGTCGCCGACGGCGGTCTCGGCCCTCGAGTCGATGCACGAGAGGACGAGCACCTCCTCTCCGCTGAGCGATCGCGCGCGATCCTCGGGGAGAGGCACGCGCCTGACCTTCCGTTCCTTCACCGGGCACAGAGCCTACGGCGCCCTCCGCGGACCGGCCACCGAATAAGGATCGACGGCAAACGCCACCCCCATCTCCGGCGGAATCCGGCGTGGGCGCCCGGTGGCGAGGTCGACCATCGCCCACTGGACCTTTGCCCGAGCGAGCTCCAGCCCGTCGGAGCCTCTGACGATCCGGGTCCGGCGCACCGACGAAGCGCCCTTCCACCCCTCGACCCACGTGGTCAGATGGATGCGGTCGCCGGCGAAGGCGGGCCGGAGGTAGTCGATCTCGATTCTCCGGATGACGAACACGGCGCCGAGCTCGAGGTAGGCCTCGAAGTCCCATCCGACCGCGGCAGAGTGAGCCAGGGCAGCCTCCTGGACCCAGCGCACGATGGCGACGTTCGAGACGTGGCCGAGGTCGTCCACATCCGAGCTCGGGGCGACGATCTCGTGAAGGTACTCGGGCGAAGCACGCGGTCCGGGCGCGGGATCCGTCACGGCCAGGGCAGGATATACGAGCCGCGACGGGGCCTGACACTCGTTTGCAACGAATTACAAAGTGATGACAATTTCGGATGCCCCGCCGTGGTCGAATGCCGGGCATGGTACCGGGACTGGTGCCGCAAAAAGGAGAAGAGAGAAACATGAAGCTCGCACTGAATCTGCTTCTCGCGATCATGACGGCGGTGACCCTCGCTTTCGGCGTCGGCTGCGGCGGCGGCGAGGAGGCGACGGAGACCGAGGCACCCGCGGAGCAGGCGACCGGCGGCGAGGAGACGGCCCCCGAGGAGGCAGCCCCGCCCGCGGAAGAAGCTCCCGCGAACCCCTGCGGCGAAGCCGGCAACCCCTGCGGCGAAGCGGCTCCATAGAGCGCGGGTGGGGCTGCGACCCCCCCGCTTCGACGATCGGTACGACCCCTCCCTCACTTCCAGTCGAGGACCAGCTCGCAGGCCTCGTCGCCGCGCGTACGGCACTTCTCTTCCCGCGCCGAGACCACCTTGAACCCCGTCAGCTCGACGGCACGGCTCGACCAGCCGAGGACGCTGAGGCAATGCGCCCGATGCGGTCGGTCGAACGCCTCGATCCGAAGCCGCGCTCCCTGCTTGCCCTCTCTGGTCGCGACCAGCGCTCCCGAGTCGTAGTTGACCTGCCAGAGCCGCGACGCCTTCTGGAGCAGGAACATCGGGCTGCCGAAGCGAAGGAAGACTCGATAGATGGTCGGCAGGTTCACCGTCGCGCCGAACCGACCCATCTCGAGGCAGAGCTG
>JACPQR010000049.1 GCA_016190375.1 Deltaproteobacteria bacterium | reverse complement strand
GCCCAGTGGCTGGAAGGCGAGTGGGAGCTGGCCCGCGCGGCGGACGAGCGTCCCGAGGTCTCGACGCTCCAGGGCGTTTGGGAGGGCTACTCGGGCGGTCCCGCGGGCCAGGCGCGGGCGCTCGAGGCGGACACGGGAGTCGAGGCGAGCCGGCTCGGGGAGATCGCGGCGCTGGCCACGACGTTGCCGCCCGGGTTCCATCCGCATCGCAAGGTTGCCCGGCTCTTCGAGCTCCGCGCTGCGATGGGACGCGGCGAGCGACCGATCGACTGGGCGATGGCGGAGCTCTTGGCGTTCGGCTCGCTCGTCTGGGACGGCACCTTCGTCCGGCTCTCCGGCCAGGACAGCGCGCGCGGGACCTTCAGCCAGAGGCACGCAATCGTCAGCGACACGGAGTCGGGCGAGGATTTTTGCCCGCTCGATCACCTGCGGCCCGGTCAAGCGCCGTTCCGGGTCTACGACAGCCCGCTCAGCGAGGCGGCGGTGCTCGCCTTCGAGCTCGGGTACTCGTTCGACTACCCGGACGCTCTGATCGCGTGGGAGGCCCAGTTCGGCGACTTCTCGAACGGGGCGCAGGTGATCATCGATCAGTTCCTCAGCGCCTCGGAGGAGAAGTGGAAGCGGCTCTCGGGGCTGACGTTGCTCTTGCCTCACGCGTTCGAGGGGCAGGGACCCGAGCACTCGAGCGCCCGGCTCGAGCGGTTCCTCCAGCTCGCGGCCGACGACAACCTGCAGATCTGCTCTCCGACGACGCCCGCACAGTACTTCCACCTCCTTCGCCGGCAGGTCGTCCGGCCGTGGCGAAAGCCGCTCGTGGTCCTCACGCCGAAGGGGCTTCTCCGCCTTCCAGCGGCGACCAGCCGGCTGGAGGAGCTCGCGACCGGGCGCTTCCAGCGCGTCCTCGGGGATCCCGAGCCGACGCCCGAGGCGCGACGCGTGCTCCTGTGCGCGGGCAAGCTCTACTACGAGCTCTCCGAGGAGCGTCGCAAGCGCGGCGATCGCGACACCGCGATCGTCCGGCTCGAGGAGCTCTATCCGTGGTGGCCGGAGCCGCTCGTCCGGACGGTGGCCGAGTACCCGGCTGCCGGCGAGGTCGTCTGGGCCCAGGAGGAGCCGGCGAACATGGGAGCGCGGGCGTGGCTCGAGCCGCGCCTGCGTGAGTGCCTGCAGTTGCCCTTGCGGGTGGTCTCGCGCCCCGAGGCCGCGAGCGTGGCGACGGGATCGACCAAGGCGCACGTGATCGAGCAGCGCGCCCTGCTCGAGGAGGCGTTCCGATGGTGAACGATCGAGTGGATCTGGCAGTTCCCTGGCTGGGCGAGTCGGTGACCGAGGCCCTCATCGGGCGCTGGCTGAAGGGGGTCGGAGAGGCGGTCCGTCCCGACGAGCCGGTGGCGGAGCTCGAGACCGACAAGGTCAACGTGCAGCTTCCCGCTCCGGCCGCGGGTGTCCTGTCCGAGCAGGTGCACCCGGCAGGCGCGACCGTGAAGGTGGGGGAGGTCATCGGCCGGATCGCGACCAGCGGCGCCGCAACCGCGGCGGCGCCGGCTCCGAGGGCTGCGCCCGCGGCCGCCGCACCTGCGCCGGCTGCGCCACGCGCCCCGGCCGCGCCGCCGCCGGAGCCGGAGCGCCTGACTCCGTCGAAGCGGAAGGCGCTTCGCGAGAGCGGTCCTCGTCCAGAGGCGGCAGCCGTCCCGGCCGCGGGCCCGGAGCCCCTCTCCGTGGAGGCCAGGCCCGCGCCGCGCGAGGCTCCTCGGGCAGCGCCATCACCGGCCGTCATGCCTCCTCACGCCGCTGCGCGAGGCCCCGCCGAGGTGCTGGCAGAGGAGCTCGAAGAGGTCGTCCCCATGTCGCCCCTGCGCAAGAGGATCGCCGAGCGGCTCGTGCAGGCGCAACACAGCGCCGCGATCCTGACGACGTTCAACGAGGTCGACATGACGAGCCTGCAGGCGCTTCGATCGCGCTTCGGCGAGCAGTTCCTGCAGAAGCACGGGGTCAAGCTGGGCCTGATGTCCTTCTTCACGAAGGCCTGCATCGCGGCGCTTCGCGAGCTCGGGGGCCTCAACGCGGAGGTCCGCGACGGCGCCATCGTCTACAAGCGGCACTACGACATCGGCATCGCGATCGGCTCGGGCAGGGGTCTCGTGGTGCCCGTGATCCGGGGCGCGGACAGGCTGAGCTTCGCCCAGATAGAGAAGGCGATCGACGAGCTGCAGACGAAGGTCCAGGAGAACCGACTGACGCTCGAAGATCTCGCGGGCGGGACGTTCACGATCACCAACGGCGGCGTCTACGGCTCCCTGATGTCGACGCCGCTCCTGAACCCGCCGCAGACCGGGATCCTGGGCATGCACAAGATCGTCAAGCGCCCCGTCGCCGTCGGCGACGAGATCCGCCTGAGGCCGATGATGTACGTCGCGCTCTCCTACGACCACCGCGTCGTCGACGGGCGCGAGTCGGTGCAGTTCCTGATCGCGGTCAAGCAGAGGCTCGAGGAGCCGGACCGGCTGATGTTCGAGCTCTAGGGGGTGTCCTCATGTGGGCTTGCCCGCGGGAGCCAACCATCCCATAGTCTCATCCTCGTGGTCCACGAGATCGGCAGCGGCCCGGGGACGTCACGGGGTCACGTGCTCATCGTCGAGGACGATCTCGACACGCGAGAGGCGCTGGGGGCCGCGCTCGAAGCCGAGGGATACGACGTGGCGCTGGCCGCTCACGGCCGGGAGGGCCTGGAGAGTCTGGCAACACGGCCGAGGCCGTGCCTCATCCTCCTCGACCTCATGATGCCCGTGATGGATGGCGTGGAGTTCCTCGGCGCGCTCGAGTCCGATCCTTCCCTGGCCTCGATCCCGGTAGTCGTCGTCTCCGCCTACACCACGCGCGCCGCCTCGCTCAAGGTCGCGGGCTTTCTGCCCAAGCCCATCAAGCTCGACCGGCTTCTCGAGTGGACCGAGCGTTATTGCGGGGCAGATCGACCGTGAACGTCGCGCCCGCGCCGGGCCCGCTCTGGGCCCGGATGGTCCCCCCGTGCATCTCGACGAGCTGGCGCGCGATGAACAGACCGACGCCGATTCCTCCGTAGCGCATCTCGGACACGGCGCGCTCGAACGGCAGGAAGATGCGCTCGAGATCCTCCGGCGGGATGCCGATTCCCCGATCGGCGACCGTGAGGCGTGCGGCGTCGGGCCTATCCTCGACGGCGACCTCGACCGACTTGCCCGCGCCGAACTTCAGGGCGTTGGACAGGAGGTTCGAGAAGACCTGATCGACGCGGCCGCGATCCGCCTCGATCACGAGGGACGGCGGAGCGGACAGCCTCAGCTCGCATCCAGCCCGCACGGCCTCCGATCGATGCCGCTCGATGACCTCGCAAGCGAGCCCGACCACGTCGAACCGCTGCGCGGCGAGGCTGATCCGTCCGCCCGCGAGCCGGGACGCGTCGAGCAGGTCGTCGACGAGCCGGACGAGCCGCTCCGTCTGCCTGATGGCGGTGTCGACCTCGCCGGGCGCCGCTCCGGCTTTGGCCAGCTTGCGCGACAGGGTCTGGAGGCTCAGCAGAAGCGGAGTCAGCGGCGTCCTCAGCTCGTGCGAGGCGACCGAGATGAACACCTCGCGGGCGTGGACTGCCTTCTCCAGCTCGTGAACGGCGCGCTCGCGCTCCTCGTCGCTGCGCTTGCGCGCCGTGACGTCCTCGATCATCGCGATGAGAAGCCGTGGGGCTCCCGCCGCGTCCCGCGCGAGCGAGACCACGAGCTGCCCCCACATGATCGTGCCGTCCTTGCGCAGGTAGCGCTTGACGAGCTCGTAGTGGTCGATCTGGCCGGCCATCAGCTTCTGGAACTGCTCGAGGTCCGCGGGGTAGTCCTCGGGGTGGGTGATCCCCTGGATGCCCAGGTCCACGAGCTCCCGATGGGTGTAGCCGAGCATCCGCTGGATTGCTGGATTGACCCAGAGCCCCCCGCCGCCCCACTCCATCGCGAGGATGCCGATCGCGGCGTGGTCCAGGATCGCGTGGAAGAGAGCCTCGCGGTCGGCGGGGCCTTCCTCCTCCGGCCGCCGCGGCGCCCCGGTCAGCACGAGGCCGACGCCCGTCGGCGACGGGAAGGCACTCACGCTGAAGCGCTCTCTGGCCCCGGCCGCGCCGATCTCGATGGCGACGTCGAGGATCTCCCGCCGGCCGT
>JACPQR010000054.1 GCA_016190375.1 Deltaproteobacteria bacterium | reverse complement strand
GCTGTGGCAGGTGCGCCGTAGCTCGGTGAGGACGAGGAGCCAGACCCCAGAACCTTCCCGCCTTCCCGCCTTCCTGTTCGATCCCCTCCGGAGCGCCCCACGACGACCATCACTCGGCGAGCGGGCCCAGATCGACGACGTTGATGCTGTCGGCGAGGACCTGGATCTCGCGGCGGCCGACCTCGACGATCTCTCCGCCTTCCTCGAGGCGGCCCATGAGGACGAGCTCGTGGTCGCCCGGCTCGACGTTGATCGCGACGTAGAGGCCGTCCTCGGTCGTGACGACCGGCTCGCGAGAGGGCATCCGGTCGACGAAGTAGCGGATGTCGGGATCCTGCCCCTCGACCTCGGCGATGAGGCCGGCGACCTCGTGGTCCGAGCAGTCGCTGAACTGCCCGGCCACGATCCCCTTGCCCGGGTCGACCACGACGCCGACGGTCGCGGGCACGACGCGGTAGGTCTGGTCCGAGACCGACAGCGCGCGGACCTCGTCGCCGCTCTCCTCGGGCGTCCTGACGTCGAACTCGACGGTGAGGCGAACCTCGTCCTGGATCGCCAGCGTCCGGACCGCGATCAGCGTGCCCGCAGGGACGGTCACCTCTTCAGTCCTGCCCTGATCGTCGGTCGGGCCGAGCGTGAGGTCGGGCTCGCCCGCGATCCGGTTCGCGAAGAAGACCTCGATCGTCACCCCCTCGACCGGGTCCTCCTCCTGGAAGTCCTCGGCGTAGAAGCGCACGTCGACATCGCCGCCCGGCGGCGGATCCGGGGGATTGTCGTGCAGGCAGGAGAAGTCCGAGAGCTCTCCCAGCTCCTCGTAGAAGGCAGGCGGCGCGCAGTCCGACTGGAACGGGAGGCAGTCCTGGTCGAAGCAATCGACGTGCCCGTCGACGTCGTTGTCGAAGTCGTCCGTGCAGAAGGCGAGCGTCGACTCGCCCTCGCCTTCCTCGCCCTCGCCCTCCCCCTCTCCTTCCCCGCCGTCGTCGTCGCCTCCGCAGGAGCCGAGGAGAAGACCGGCGGCGAAGAGCACGAATAGCGATCTGAGCGTCATCTCGAATCCTCCATCACTGCTCGAGCAAGGTTTGCAAGTTACCGACGAGGATCTGCGCCGCGTGCGGTCCGAGCGAGTTCGTCTCCTCGTAGTGGTCCCCCGCGGGCGGCTCCTCGAAGTACGGTTGCCGCGCGTCGACCTTGAAGTCGTACTCCGGGATGATGTAGCCGAGGAAGTCCTGGGTCAGTCCGAGCATGAGCGTGTAGTCGCCGTCCATCCGCTCGGCGAGGTACGGGCCGCAGGGCGCGAGCTCGAGGTCGGGCGGGTCCTCCTCGGGGGTCGGGCTCAGCGGGTCCGCCGTCTCCATGATGATGGGGAAGTAAGGCGGCGTGAACGCACCGTCGTAGCCGCCCACCGCGAGCTCGGGGAAGAGCTCGCCCGGTATCGTGACCGCCGTCGCGCGGCCGATCCGGATCACCGCCTCCTCGGTGAGTACCTGAGGCTGGTTGTCGGGACCGATGTTCTCCGCGGGGTCGTAGTTGTAGGCCTCGCGATCGAAGATCCCCATGAGGAAGGCCGTCTGGAAGCGGTAGTTGAGGATGTCGACGTAGAAGCGGGTCGCGACGAAGGACAGATCCGCTGTCTCTTCCGTCTCGCCGGCGTCCAGCGCGCGGAACACGTACTCGGCCACGTTCGTCCCCGTCGCCTCGGCGAGGCCGAAGCCGTAATCGTCGTACACCGCGCCGTCGAACGCGGTCGCATCGACGTGCTTCGGGCCAATCTGGCCGCCGATCGCGCCGTTCACGAAGACGCATACGCCGCCGAGCCCGTCGCGGCTGACGTCGCCGAGGTCGATGCCCTCCTCGACCCCCCGCCTGAGCCATCCCGGATAGTCGGGGTGGATCATCCGGTGCGCGTCTCCCGAGTACTCGGGGTGGGCGGCCCAGTTGACGAGCGTGCCGATCGTGTGCCCGTCGGACGCCCCGTCGAAGCGGAGCACGCGGAGGATGTCGTCGATGACGACCGGGTCCCGCGAGTCCGAGACGTAGTTGGCCGCGCCCTTCTCGGGGAAGTCGTTCGTCCGGATCTGCCCGTAGGTGATGGTCGCGGGCTCGAGCGCCTCGACCGCCTGCCGGACCGCGAGCACCGTCTGATCGCGCACGAAGGCGTTGTACTCGGGGTCGACGCCGCTCGTCAGCTCGTCGATGCCCCAGATCCCGATGACGTCGGGGCACTGGTGGCAGTGGGTCGCGGAGACCGACAGGTAGTCGACGCCGAGCTCTTCGGGAAGCGCCTCGCGGATCCTGTCGACGTCGTCGTAGAACCAGCCGATCACGTCCAGCGCGACCAGGACGATCGTGGTCTCGTTCTGGCGGAGCGCGATCGCTCGGGCCCACGTGTCCTCCAGCACGCCCTCGGCGGGCCTCGGCGAGCTCAGGCCCGCGATCCAGACGCCGTCGAAGCGGCCGTTGCCGTTGGCGTCGTCGAACTCGTCCTCGTCCTCGTCGTAGACGCTGTCGCCGTCGACGTCCACGGTCATCGTCTCGGTGATCTCGGGGGTGATCGACACGGCCGCGGCGCCCGCCCACAGGACGTCGTCGCCCTCGTCGGCACAGTCCGGGCCGCCAGGGCAGGAGGCGGAGATCTCGAGAGGCTCGTCCACTATCGTTCCGACGCCGGGGCACTCTGCGGGCGGCTCGTCGTCGCCCCCTCCTCCTCCGCAGCCCGCGACGGCGAGCATCAGGCATGCCACCGACCGGCTCGCAACGGAGGCCGGCCTTGCCGGCCGGAGTCCCCCGGGGCCAACGCCGACCAGCGACTGGGCTTGGAGGGGGGGCACGCGGGGGGGTCGTAGACCCCGCCCGCGCCGCACTAGGGCTCGACGATGAAGTCGCAACTCGAGTCCTCCAGGCACTTGTGGCCGGCCGGATCCTCGACGTACAGGAGCCGCTCGCCGCCCGACGAGAAGTACAGGCCGAGGAGGTTCGCCATGTACGTGTTGATGTCGAACGCCGCGGTCGGCTCGGGGAGCTCGAAACCGTGGTCGCCGTGGTTCGACACGTAGGGCATGGCGAGACCGCTGGTGCCGTTCGTGGTGCCCGGGGTCGGCAGGTGCGCCCGCAGAGGCGGCAGGCCCTGGTCCCCGAGATCGGGCGCGTTCCACTCGTCCAGCGAGTCGTCGAGGTCATCCGGATCGAAGAGGATCCCCGGATCCTCCGGGTCGTGCCCCTCGAAGCGGTTCAGCCGCGACAGGCCCTCGATCACGTAATTGTCGAGGAGCACCTGGTTCGGCGTGCGGCCGCCATAGGTCGCCTCCACCTCCGGCGTCGCCGCGTACTCGGGGTAGACGCTCGCGAGCGCGCTCGCCGACGGAATGAAGGGCAGGATGCCGGCGATGCGGGCAAAGGCGATGCCCGTGTTGACGGGCACGTTCATGTCGCCGATGGTCGGCACGTCGAGGAGGTTGTGCGCCGGCGCGCCGCGCGATCCGAAGTCGAGCGGGTCGACGAAGTAGTGCCGCGCGTAGTTGGCCGGGTCGCCCGGGTCCAGCGCGGCCTGCGCGAGCATCAGGAAGCGGCGCAGGCTCGGTGTCTGCCTCCTGAGACCCAGCCCCTCGGCCGGCATCGACAGCGGGTCGCCCGCGAGCCAGCGCCTTCCCTGGAACGTCGCCTCCGGGACCGTGAAGTCGGTGAGGCGCTCCTTCGGAGCGAGGCCCGTAGGGACGGCGCACTCGTCGCCGAACACGAAGCCATCGGGCAGCGACGCGCGGTCGTAGACGGCGACCTCGAAGTGGTCGTCGATGTCCGACGGCAGCCCGATCCGGAAGCGCGTGTCCCCCTCGAGGTTCGGATCCTGCCCGGCCGTGGCGCAGCGCACCTCGTCGTTGACGAGGTTCTGCGCCACGATCACGTCGCCCGGCGAGAACGAGTCCGAGCAGGCGAACTCGACGATGCCCGTGTCGTTGAGGTCGGGGACCACGAGCCAGAGCGACGTCTGCCCGGCCTGGCACAGGGTCTTGTCCTCCGCCGAGTCTCGCACGTTGATCACTGGATCGCCGTCCTCGCCCTCGTCGACTGTCGCCCCGAGGATGAGCGGCCCCATGATCCTGAGGACGACGGCCTCCTTGACGCCGCCCTGGCGGCTCCGGATGCCGACGTCGGTCAGGCCCGCCGATCCCGCGGTCGGAGCTGCGGCGCGCACCGCCGGGTCGGCCGCACCGACGATCATCGAGAGGATCCCGCCGAGGGACTGTCCCCACGCGTAGTAGCCGTTGTCGGGGCCACCGAGGTCGGGCACGCCGTTCGCGTCGAAGTCGCCCGCGAGCTCGATCTGACCGTCGTTGTCGAAGTCCTGGCTGCCGACGGTCCGACCGTCCCAGCTCTGCATGATGCGGATGAGCTGCTGGTAGTCCACGACGCTCTGGCGAACCATGTCGCGCGTGTGGAAGACGTAGCCCGTCCAGAAGTCGCCACCCGACTCGTCTTGCCCGTCGTTGTCGAGATCGCGCGCCCGGTCGGTCAGCGCGGACTCGCCGAGGGGCGCGAGGCAGTTGATGTCGAAGATCCCCCGCGCGACCATCTCGGTCGCCGCGTCCAGACCAAGGCCATGGCCGGCCGCGGCCACTCCGATGGACGCCACGCCCCAGCGCGCCATCGCGCCGGCGAAGCCGACGGACTCGAGCGGCGAGCTCGTGTAGCCGTGACCGTAGAAGGCGACCGGGAACGGCTGGACGATCCCCGCCTCGGGCCGCTCCTTCGGGACCGAGATCCAGATCGGGACGACGTCCTCGCCCACGCGGATCTGCCCCGTGCGGGAGTTGACGTTCCATTCGGCGTCGACGTCGTCCCAGGGCTTGCACAGCTCCTTGGTCCCGTAGGACGGACAGGTGACGTCGAGCTCCGGGTCGCAGCTCGTGGTCAGGCAGGCCGGCTCGCCCTCGAGCAGGTAGGGGGTCGGGTAGAAGCCGATCGTCAAGTACGAGATGTAATCGAAGCTCGACAGGAGCGGCTCCAGGTCCTCGTCGTTCACGTCGAAGACGTCTCGCGCGATGCTCTCCGCGACGCTCACGAAGGTCTCGCCCGGCACGACGTGGGTGTTCGGGGGGATGTCGAGCGTGCAGAACGAGGTCTCGACACCGAAGACCTCCGGCACGTCGATCGACGTCGGGAAGCTCGCGAGCGATGCGAAGGGGCCCTCGCCTCGCAGGCCCTTGTTGATCGCGACCAGGTCCGCCGTCACGGACTGGGTCGTGAACGTCCAGGCGAACGCCACGTCCTGGATCTCGAGACCTCCGTAGAGCTCAGGGCGATCGGCGAGGATCCCCGCGAGCGGCTCGAGCGACCGCGCCTGCTCGACGTGGCTCGTGTACGCGAACGGCGATCGCGCGGGCTCCCCGTTCTCGCCCAGAAGCCTCCTCGTCACGACCACGGCGTACTCGTGCCGCTCCCGGAGCGGGATGATCGGGCGAACGAGCAGCGTGTTCGTCTCCATCTCGTAGAACGTGACGAGATCGTCGACCTGGTCGACCTCGTCGACGCCGAGCCCGTCGCCGTCGAGGTCGAGGAGGTTCGCATGGTCGAGAGCGCCGTCGAAATCGCTGTCCCCCTGGCCCTGGAGGCCCTCGTCGACCGTCTCGAAGAGGATGTTCGACTGGCCGCCGCGGGTGTCGTTGGGGTAGTAGCGCCAGGGATCGTCGAGGGCGATCGGGAAGTTCCCCTCGCCGGTGTCGATCGCGACCGGCAGGCCCGTCTCCAGGTCGATGACGTAGACCGCGTCGTCGGCCGGGTCGTAGTCGGCGCGGTTCGCGGCGTCGCGGAAGGTGTCGAGGAAGGCGAGAAGGTCGAGCTTCGCGTCGAACGGGATGCTGATCGTGCTGTAGGTGCCCCAGCCGTCCATCGTGTCGAAGAGCGCCCGCGCGCGCTGCTCCATCTCGGTGGGCGCGACCTTGGACGCGTTGATCCGGCGACCGGTCGGCGAGTCGGGGTCCGCCCAGGTCGCAGCGTCGTTAGGCAGCGGAATGACCGGAAGCGGCTTCGCGAACAGGTCGAAGACGACCCGCGGGCCGCTTCCCGCGGGCGTCGGGTACAGGCCTTCGGGAGCGTCGCCGTTCCCGCAGGCGGCCAGAAAGAGCGAGAGGATCGTGAGTCGTCTCATGGCGTCACCACTCGAGCCCGAGGCGCAGGCGCCCCATTCCCACCGGATCCATCCGATTGCCCTCGGCGTCGTCGAAGGCGTGGCCCGGCAGGAGCACGCCTCCCTCGAGCCCCGCCACGAGCGTCACGCCGCCCCAGTTCCTTCGCGGAGGCTGGAGCGGCCGCTCCCAGCGCAGGCCCGCGTCGAGCTCGACGCCGAGATCCCGCGCGCCGGCAGGGCCACCCCTGTAGTTCTGCGGGGAGCCGGACATCTTTTGGTGGAAGGGATCGACGACGTCGCTCGTGGCCTGCGCGATGAGCAGCCCCGCGCGAACGTCGAAGCGGGGCGTGAGCCGCAGTCGGGCGGTCGGGTTCACGTACATCGTTCCCGAGACCGCGCCGTTGGTCGCCAGTAGCCCGATCCCGCGCGACGGGCGGCCGGCGACCTCCGGGTTCGCGCCCAGCGTTGCCGAGCGCGCGGTCTGCCAGGCCATGACCTCGTCGAAGAGCACGAGGCCCACGTTGTGATCCGGATCGAAGGCGAAGCGCGAGACCGTGTCGTCGAGCGTGTCGGCGTCGCCCGACGCCCAGCCGAACTCGATGCCCGCCTGGAGCCGGCGCGTCTCGGCCCCGAGGATGAACGCGAGTCCGCCCTGCAGGACGTCCTGCTCCGCGCGGTCGATCGAGCGCAGGAACGTCGACTCGCCCGCCACGAGCACGCCCTCGAACGCCATCGAGGCCTTGGCCGACTCGGAGGCGCCGGGCAGGCCCGTCTCGTGCTTGAAGAAGAGGTCCACCGCCACGATCCGGAGGTCGTCGCCCATCTCGTTGGTCTGCTGCCGATACACGGCGTAGGTCCCGATCTGGTTCTGCCGGCCCTCGCTCTCGTTGACGAGGACCGCCGCGAGGACGCCCTGGGCCGCCGCGTCGCCCTCCTCGACGTCCGCCGTGTTGTCGCGGTAGACGAGGTCGCCGCCCGCCGCGAGGACGAGCGCGGACTCGAGCGGAACGATCGCGATCGGGGGCGTGCGATAGAGGATCCGCTCGACGATGTCGCCGTAGAGCGGATCGCCGAAGAGGCTCTCGTGGGTGCCGTCGTTCGCCAGGATCCCCAGGCCCCACTGCGACCCCGTCTGCCCGAACGTGAGCTGCCCGAGCGGCCCCCGCAGCTCGGCGAAGAGCCAGCGCGGCTGGACCTTCTTGTAGCCCTCGAGGTCGTCGCGACCCGAGTCGTCGGCGGAGACCTCGTCGGCGGTGTCGCCCCAGACGGCGCCGCGAAGCAGGTCGATCTGACCCGTGAAGATGATCTTCTCGGACCAGTTCAGGCGAGGCGTCAACCTCAGCCAGTGGTAGCCGAAGAGCTCCTGGCCGAGGTCGGCGGGCACGCCGTCGATGGGCGCGACCAGCGGAATCTCGGAGAGGAGCTCCGCCCGGTGGGCGTATCGCCCGGGGGCCTCGAATGTGACGTGCCCCTCCTCGGCGGCGGCCGGCAGCGAATGGACGAGCAGCGAGAGGGCGAGCGGGACGGCTGATAGGCGCATCTGTTGGGCAGCTCCCCGGAGAGTGACGCGGTCCGAGGATAGAAGCGCCGACGAATGGGTGTCAAAGGGAGAGTTCGAGTGCGAACAATCAGGAGCCGCAGATCATCGCGCATCTCCCGTCGCAGCAGGTCGTGCCCTCGAGCGCACAGTCGTCGTAGCCGTTGGGCCTGAGCGTGTCGACGCACACGCCCGCCTGGCAGACCCACGTGTGGCACGTCTGCGTGAGCCCGCAGGTCGAGGTGTCGGCGCCGCAGCATTCGCGGCAGATGCCGTTGCAGCAGATGTCCAGGCCCCCTCGACCGTTGCACTCGAGCTCCGGGTCGGTCCCGTTCGGCCCGTTCACCGTCACGCAGGATCCCGCGCCGCACGCCCAGTCGCGGCACGTCCCGGGCGAGCCCGGGCAGGTGGTCGCGTCGTTGCCACAGCATTCGCGACATCCGGTGGCAGCGCCGCAGCAGACGGGCGTGTCTCCCTCGCAGGCGTTCGTGCTGGAGCAGTTGCCCTGATCGCCACAGGCGTCGTCCGTGCAGAGATTGCCGTCATCGCAGTCGTTCTCCCGCGCCGGTTCTTTCTCGCAGGCCCCCCAGACGGTCCAGATGCAGGTCCCTGCGCAGCTCCGGGTCTGGGTGCCGCAACCCGCACCGCCCTGGCCTCCGATGCCGCAGTCCCTCGGCTCCTCGAGCGCGCCGCACTGAGCGGCGTCGCAGGTCCCGTACATCCCCCACATGCAGTCAGCGGTGCAGGTCCTCGTCTGCAAGCCTCCGCCGCAGTCGCCGCAAGCTCGCGAGCCCTGCTCCCCGGCCTGGCAGATTCCCTGTCCGGTGCAGGTTTCCCACGAGCCCCAGGTGCACGAGGCGGTACAGGTGCGGGACTGCGACCCGCAGTTGCCGCACGTCTGCGACCCCAGATCGCCCGGCGTGCAGGGTCCCTCGCCTCCGCAGCTTCCCCACTCGCTCCAGACGCAGCTCGAGCTGCACTCGCGGATCCGGGTTCCGCAGTCGCCGCAGTCCTCGAGCTGCCGCGCTCCTGCCTGGCACTCCCCCTCGCCAACGCAGTCGTCGAACGCGCCCCAGAGGCAGCCTGCGCCGCAGCTTCGCTGGTGCGAGCCGCACATCCCGCACTCCTGCACGTCGATCGCACGCGGGTCGCACTGGGTCTCCTCTTCGCAGGACCCCCACTCGCCCCAGCGGCAGTCCGGGCCGCACAGGCGGCTCTGGTTGCTGCAGTCGCCTCCGACGTCGCACGGCCTGACGCCCGTCGCGCCTTCGGGGCACTCGCTCTCGCCGCCGCAAGGTCCGAGCGCGCCCCACGCCCCGCCCTCGCCACATGCCCGCGTCGCTTCTCCACAGCTCCCGCAAGCCTCGACGCGCTCTTCGCCCGGCTCGCAGTCGCACTCGGTCGGAGCCGAGCAATCCTGCCACTCGCCCCCGATGCACGTGGAGAGCCCCTCGGCGCAGGAGGTCTCGCACGATCGTACCGAGCCGGCCGCGACCGTGGAGTCGCGGTCGTCGCAGTCGTCGGACGCGGGCGAGCCGTCGCCATCCTCGTCGAGGTGCCGGCTCACGCACGAGCCGTAGCTGCAGACCGTGCCCTCCTCCGCGCAGTCGATGCCTTCACATTGATCGAGCCGGATGCATGCGCCCGCCGAGCAGACCTGGCCGCCCGGGCACTGCACGCCGTCGCACGGATCGGGTCCGGCGTCTTGGCCCGCATCGTTCCGGTGCGCCGGCGGTCCGGGGCCGAGCGATGACGGGCACGCGAGCAATGCGGGAAGGCAGAAGACCGCCGCCGCTCGGATGACGCACCCCTCGCGCATCTTCGGGCGAAGCGTATCACGTGCGCCGGCAGCCCGGCGGTGGCGTCACGGCCATCCGTCACCTGCGGTAAGCTAGCGGCTCATGCCCGCCCGGGTCCTCTTGATCGTCCTCGCCGCCGGCTGCTGCGGGGACGACGAGCTGCCGCCGTGGGAGCGCGACGGCGGCCGGCCCGACGGTCGGGTCGCCACGAGGCACTCGGACGCCGCCGCCGACTTCACGCCGGTCGATGCGGTCACCGATCTTGCCGGGGCGCGCACGGTGCTGACCCTCGGTGGCGCGGAGGTGAGGCTGGGCTCAGCGGCGCGCGCGTGGCTCGAGGCCGACGTCGATGGCGACGGCGACGATGACGCGCTGATCCTGGTCGAGGAGACGACGGAGCGCGAGGGAGATGCGGGGGTCGCGGCGGGGTTGAAGCTCGTCGCGTACCGGCGCGATGGATCCGAGCTCGCGGCGGTCGGCGCGGAGCCGCTCCCGGAAGAGCTTGCAGGCGGGTGCACGCTCGATGAGACGAGGCTTCGGCTCGAGGCCCCGGCCGCCTTCTCCCTGTGGACGCGGATGCGCTGCCCCGACGGGCCGAGGTCGTTCGCGGCCATCGGTGAGGTCGGGCCGCCACCGCGCTTTCGCTTCGCCGCCCGGGCGGACGGCGAGGCTCGCGTGTCGATCGCGGCCTCGGACCGGGACGGCGATGGGCAGGTCGATGGCACGTTGTCGGTGGGCCTGCGGGGCGCGGCCGCCGAGATCGTGTACCTCGACCGCGCCGCCGGGCCCTCGGTCGATCCGGCGACGCCCGAGCGCTCGCTCGCGCCCCTCGTTCCCGCGCGGCGCGCGCCCGACGCGATCTCGCGCGCTCGAACGCTGATCGACCTCCGGGCGCTCCTGTGCGGCGGGCAGATCGATGGCGGACATCTGTGGCTCGGCGGCGGGCCGGCGCGCGAATGTCGGCCCTCGCGCGCCGCGGGTCGCGCGATCTCGGTGCTCGTCGGCGCCCTGGTCGAGGCGGGTCGGATCCCCGAGGCCCGAGAGGCCATGGGCGCCCTCGAGATGCAGGGAATCGCGCTCGGCGAGGAGGGCCGGTCCGCGCTCGAGCGCAAGCTCGCGTCGCGCGTCGATCTCGTCCTCGAGCCGACCCACACGATCGGTCCGGCCGTGCAGACGGGCGCGAGCCCGCCTTTGAGGCGCTCCCTGCGATTCCTCGACGACGACCGGATCGCGGTGGCGAGCACACCGCCCTTCACGTACTTCGTCTCCAGCGGCCAGAGCGCGCCGGGCGAGCCGTTCGAAGATCGCGTGCTGTCACCGGACGGACGCCGCCTCGTGCTCGGCATCGCCCGCATCTGCACCGGGCACGTCGCCTCGCTCGCGACGGAGGGGGACTTCTCGACGATACCCATCGCATCCGACGGGTTGCCGGCGGGTCATCCGGGATGCGAGCACGGCGCCGCCGTCCCCGACTCGGCCTCGGCCGCCCCTCATCAAGTGTTTCCAGGGCCGCGCGCCGACCTCGACATCCTCGGTTGGCGCGCGCCCGGGGGTCTCGTGGTCCTCGACGGACCGAAGCTCCGCGAGGTGCCAGTCGACGACCACGGCGAGCCCGGGGGCCGACCGCACGACCTCACACCGCCAACGGAGCTGCCGCCCGGCTCGCCGCTCGGGGCCGGGGGCCGCCGGCAGGCGCTGGGAAGCGCCGCCGGGCTGTGGGTCCGCGATGGCGACCACTGGGCGCTCCTGCCCGCCGCCAGCGTCGGAGGCCCATGGTCGGAGGTACGAGCGATCGCGATGTCGCCGTCCGGCGACGCGGTCGCGGGGATCCGCGCGGGCCACATCGAGGTCGTGACGTTGCGCGCGCCCGCGGCTCCGGTGCCGGCCGGGCCCTGAGAGCCTGAGCCGCGGGCGTCAGCCTACCGGCGCTTCCGTCGCCGAGCCGCCGGGCGCTGCGGGCGTGGAGCGGCCTCCACGCCACGCCGGAAGGCCTCGTGCTCGACGCCCTCGCCCGAGCGCGCTCGTTCGTCCGCCTCCTCCATCAGACGCCTGAAGCGCGGTGAGCAGGCGAGGACGAGTCTCTCCAGGTCGTCATCGTCCGCCACCGGCACGAGGATTGCGGCCGGGCGCCCGCTGCGCGTCACGACGACGGGCTGGCGCCGGCACTCGTCCAGGAACTTGCTGAAGTGCGTCTTCACGTCGGCGACCGGTGCAATCTTCATAGGTCAAATTCCTCGCGGCCGATGAACAGCCGATTCCCCTTCTTGACTCCAACGGCCAGGACGCGGACTTCCCGCGCCCGCAAGTCGGCACGATAGAAGATGCGGAACCTGTCTCCAGGACCGCAGCGCAGCTCCCATGCTTCGGCGATCGCAGCCGGCTCCCGCAGTGGTCTCCAAGCGCCCGGACCCTCCACCCGGACTGCGCTGCTCCTTCGCCGCACGAGACGACTTCGAGGCGCGCCGCCTGCTGGTTCCGCTGGCCGGAGGAACGCCGGTCCCGGTCGAGATCGCCCTGCCGCAGATCCGCTGAGCGGAGCTCCGCCTGGGCTCGATGCCGATCCCGGATTGCATCGGGGATGCATACCGGTAATATGTTTGCATGAATACGATTCGTACGACGGTCAACCTGGATGCCCAGCTCGTGGAGGAGCTGATGCGACGGCATCCCGGCTGGACGAGGACGGCCGTGATCGAGGAGGGGCTCCGCGCGCTGCTCGCCCGTGACGCCTCGATTCGATTGGCTGCCCTCGGCGGAGCCGCGCCGCACGCAGGTCGTCCGAAGCGGAGACCGCGCGGGATGCGGTGATTCTCGTCGACACCAATGCATGGGTCGACCATCTGCGGAGGTCGGATCCGCGCCTGATCGGCTTTCTCCGCTCGAGCCGCGCCGTCACCTGCGACGTGGTGATGGGTGAGCTGTTGCTCGGCTCCGGAATGCCGACCGACCTCCACGAGCTGCTCGCCCGGTTGCCTGTCGTGCCCAGCCCCGCGGCCGCCGAGACCCGCTTCTTCGTCGAACGCCACCGGCGGAGCTTCCGGGCCTCGGGTGTCGGCTGGGCCGACGCACAGATCATCCTGGCTGCGTTCGCCTCGGGCTGCCGGATCTACTCCTCGGACAAGTCGGTGCGCGCGGTGTGGCGCTCCCTGGGGCTTCGCCTTCCCTGAGGGCGTGGGCTACGGATCGCAGCTCACGCCCGCGTCCTCCCAGTGCGAGCACTCATCGAGATTCCCCGTCTCCGGCGATCTCGGGAAGAGGGCAGCGCACTTCCGGCTCTGCGGCGGGGTCGGAAGACCCGGGGCTACCGCCCCTTTCCCGCCGGGAAAGGCCACGAGCGGGACGGAGCGGGCGGCTCGGGCACCGGCACGTGGGTCGCAGGGGTCGTGCGCCGGAGGGACGCGATGCTCTTCAGGTCGACCGCGCTCGCCCTTTCGATGGGGCTCGTCTGCCTGCCGTCGTGCTGGCTCTCGCACGACGACGACGACGACGATGACGACTACGATCCGGGCGACGAGTGCGGCGAAGGCTGGGGCGGCGGCGAGGGCTCGGGCGGCGCCGATGACCCCTACTGGTGCTGCGATCCCGATCTCTGTCCCTGCCACTGCGGCGCGTACTGGCAGTGCACCGAGACCGACTCGGGCGGCTGGAGCTGCTGGCAGGCCAACCCGCCGATTCCCGACGATGGCGGCACCGGAAGCTGGAGCTGCGTCTACCGGGGCGAGGAACGGATCGTCTGCACCGGCAAGCGCGACGATCACCCGTTCGCCGGGAGCTGGGACGATTGGGACTGCCAGGATCGGGACGACGAGGTCGAGTGCTCACGTCCAGTCGAGCCGGACGACCTGCCGGATCGCCAACCGGGCGTCTCGTGGGAGTGCTGGTACGAGGGGTACGCGACCACCCGCTATTGCGAGTCAGCCGGGCAGGTGGAACAGATCGGATGGGACTGCGTGCTCGGGGCAGATGGACGCACGACCTGCGTCAACCGCGACCCGGAACGCCCGGATGACGGCGACTGGGACTGCTACGCCGAAGGGGAGTCGGACATCTGCATCGGCGACGAGTTTTCCGAGCCCGACGGCGTGTGGGACTGCCAGGCGAACGGTGCGGTGATCGTCTGCGAGAACGCCGACGGCGACCGCCCGAGCGACGACGAGGACTGGGACTGCGCCTGGGGTGAGGACTTCCTGCAGTGCGTCAGCGCGGAGCCGGGCGGCTCCTGCACGTGCGTCCCCGACATGGAGCGGTACTGCGACGAGCCCATGTACGGCTCCTGGGGGACGCAGGAGTGCGAGGAAAGGAACGGAGAGAACCGCTGGGGGACCTGCCGGGAGACCTCGATCCCCGAGGGTTGCGAGCCAGGCGGAGAGCACGCGCGCGACTACGAGTGGCACTACGCCGGCGGGTACTGGGACGGCCAGGTCAGCGACCCGGACGCAGACGGCGTGATCATCATGCCGCCCGACCTCTGGTTCAATCCCGCCGGCGAGGACTGCGGGATCCGGATCGGCCTGTGCGTGCAGGACATGTGGGATCTCGACCTCGACATGGACAACCAGGAGCCCGTGGGAAGCTGCGGCGTTCCGCCAGACGAGTGCTAGAACCGACCGCGGCCTTCCTGCACTGCCGGAGGAGCGGCTCGGCCGCCTCGAGCACTTCCTCCTCGCTCTCCCCAAGCGCGTTGTCCAGCTAGAATCGACGTATGTCACGATAGCGGCGCGCCGCATCGATCGCTAGCGATTGGTAGTGCATGTACTCGGGCACGGTAGCGCTAGCGATTGGTAGTGCATGTACTGGGGCACGGTGTTTGGTGCCGAAACCGCGCAAGTCGAGGCTAGAGATCTCGATCGCCACAGCCGCTCAGCCCCACCGGAGCGGCGGCGAGCGCTGCCGCGCGGTCGGCGGGGATCCCGGCCTCCCGCAGGAGCTGGGAGATCCGGGCCGCCCATGCGGCGCGCGGCGGGTCGCTGCATGCCTGCCTCGCGGGGGCAGCGCCTCGCGGCGCCAGGCGCACGGCCGCCGCGATCGCGTGGGCCGCGTCCGAGGCTTGCCGTGCGGCCGCGAGCGCGGCGCGGAGCGCGTCGAAACCGCTGTCGGCCGCGATGAATGCGCGGCCGCCCCAGATCCGGACGTCGCCGCCCACGACGAGCGCAGCCCTCGAGCCGTTGGCCGAGGGTGCGATGGCCACGTACGGCGCGTCGGGGTCGAGGACGCGGTCGGGGCATGGCTGAGCGACGACCGCGGGCCTCTCCCACGACGGCGAGACGACCTCCCATGTGCAGGCCCCCGAGTCGCGCGCGTGAAAGCGGTAGAGCGTCTCCGGGATGCCGTCGCCCGTCAGGTCGGCCTGCGTCTCGCTGTCTACCAGGCGGGCGAGGTCGAACGAGTAGACCTCGGAGATCGTCGAGCCCGCGACTCGCCAGAGCGCCGCGAACGGCGGATCGATCTCCTCGACGCCGCCGGAGACCAGGAACGCGCGGCTCGGACGATCGAGGCACCCCCACTCTAGACCTTGCGCGGCTCGATCGAACGCATCGAGCGCCTGGCCGAGGTCGAATCCGCCGAGGCCCCTGTCGATCATCGCGCGGCGGAAGCGGAGGCGCAGAGCCGCGAGCGTCACCCGACGCTGCGGATCGCCGGGCCCCTCGCAGGCCGGAGCGCCGGCAGGTGCCCCGAGGACCGCGCGCAGCGCGGCGCGACGGGCCGCGGCTGCCTCGCTGGCCGCCGCGCCGATGGCGTCGAGGTGCCGCGAGCACTCGCTGTGACCGACGACGCGACCATCCGGCGACTCGACCGCGACGGTACGCTCCGCCCCGCCTCGCGCCGAGATGCACACCAGCGATTGCCCGCATGAGGTCGTGATCGCCGTGGCTGGTCCGGCGCAGTCGACCGTGACGTAGGAAAGACGGCCGCGGTGGGCGCGCACGGCCAGGACCGTTCGCGCTTCGTCGTCGAGGCGCGCCACGGCGACGTGGGGGTCCTCTCGGAGTCGCAGCCGGCGAGGGCGGTATCCTGCGAAGGCGCCCGTCTCGGGATCCGCGGCCTCGACCATCAGGTGCCCCGACAGGTCGATCGTCCCCTCGTCGGCGACGAGCCAGCCCCCGAGCGGCTGCCCCTCGCCTTGATCGAACGTGACGATCGAGACGCTCGCCAGGCCGCCCTCGTCGTCGACGCGGAACGACTCCGCCCGGCCACCCCGGCCAGCGGCTTCCTCGCGCAGCAGCTCGATCCGCCGGGCGCGGGACATCGGTCGCTCCTGCCGCGACGCCTGCGCAGCCGACGCAGTGGGCGCCACGATGTCCTCGTTCTCGGGCTCGCGGGGTGAGGTCGGGCGGTACATCTCGACCCTCGGTCTTCGCGGTGGCTCGATGGAGGGACCGCAGGAGGCGAGAGCCAAGATCAGGGGTATCGAGGGGCGGAACATGGGTAGACGGCGAAGAATGCCACGGGTCATCGGAGCCGGTCGAGCACGCCCTCGATCTCTGCAGCGAACGCCCCTTCGGGGGATAATGGGCGGGCGGTGCCCATACATCGACTAAGGGACGAGATCGTCTTCCCCGATCCGGCGCGCGCCGAGTGGCCGGGGATCGTCGCCGTAGGGGGTGACCTGTCGGCCGCGCGGCTCCTTGCCGCGTACTCGGCGGGGATCTTCCCCTGGTACGAGAGGGGGCAGCCGATCCTCTGGTGGTCGCCCGATCCGCGGCTAGCCCTCGTGCCGGAGTGCTGTCACGTGCCGCGATCGCTCCGGAAGACGATTCGAGCGGGTCGGTTCGAGGTTCGGTTGGACACCGAGTTCGAGAGGGTGATCCGGCGGTGTGCCGAGGTTCCCAGACCCGGACAGGAGGGGACATGGATCACGGAGGAGATGATCCTCGCGTACGTCGAGCTGCACCGGCTCGGGTTCGCTCATTCGACCGAGGCATGGGAGGGCCCAGAGCTCGCGGGCGGGCTCTATGGAGTCGCGCTGGGAGCCGCCTACTTCGGCGAGTCGATGTTCGCCGATCGGCCCGACGCGTCCAAGGTCGCGTTCGTCGCGCTCGTGGAGAAGCTGCGTGCCTGGAGCTTCGAGCTGATCGACTGCCAGATGACGACCCCGCACCTGCTGCGCTTCGGAGCCATCGAGATTCCGCGCCACGAGTTCCTCGAGCGGCTTCGCCGGGCCCTCTGCAAGCCCACCCGGCGCGGCTCGTGGTCCGGATCGGGTGCCGGAGCCTAGTGACTTTCTGCCGAGTCACATGGCCCACCATGGGATCGCGGTCACGTTCGGTGCGATCTGCTGCGCGCGCGGACAGCGGCAGACGACGAAGCCGCTGTCGGAGCGCCTCGGTCTCTCGGAGAGGAACGCGACCAGGTGGCGGGCGTCGTCTCGCGAGGGGTTGTCGGTCCACTTCGCCTCGACCGGGATCAGGCGGTCGCCGAGGTCGACCACGAAGTCGACCTCGAGGCCGCCCTTCGTGCGCAGGTAGGTCAGTCGCCCGCGCCCGCGGTACTGCAATCTCTTCCAGAGCTCGATGCCGACCCACTGCTCGAAGACGGGACCCGGATTGGCGAGGACCGTGTCCGGGGTGACAGAGAGATCGGCGGCGGCGTGACGGACGCCGAGGTCGAAGAAGAGAAAACGCGGGGTCTCGAGGACCTGCTTCCGGGCGCTCCCCGTGAAGGCTTCCAACCTCACGCCGATGAACATGTCCTCGAGGAGCTGGTAGTGGCTCTTCACGGTCGGTGCCGAGGTCCCGGCGTCCTTCGCGAGCTTCGCGTAGTTGATCATCTTGCCGGACTCGAGCGCCGCCAGGCGAAGGAAGCGGGCGAACGGCGCCCAGTCCTTGATCAGCCCCTCGCGCCGGAGCTCCTCCTCGAGGTACACGTAGGCGTACGAACGCAAGACCTCCTCGCGGTCGGCAGTCGGAGCGAGGGCGATCCCTGGCAGATCGCCCCATACGAGGCGCTCGAGGAGCGAGGCCGGCGGAAACGGTGGTGGGTCGATCTCGCCGCCGAGTGGCAGGATCTTCCCCGCGGATGTTCCCGCCTGGACTCTTGCCGGCCGCTCGGCGGTCACGAGCGGGTAGAGGCGGTGGAGCAGGGATCGTCCGGGCAGGAGGTTCGCTCCGGTGAGTCGGAGCTTGCGCGCCGAGCTGCCGGACAGCACGAAGCGCCAGCGCGCCCTGTCCCGGTCGTAGAGGTACTGGACCGCGTCGAAGAGAGCGGGCACGGCTTGGGCCTCGTCGATGACGACGATGTGCCCGCGGCGCCGTGGCGTTGCCGTGGGGAGAGCCTCGCATTGCTCGATCAAGCGCTCGGGCCGCGCGAGGTATCGCGAGCGCTCGCCAGGATGGGAGAGGTCGATCCACAGATCAGCCTCGGGCACCAGCTCGCGGAGCAGCGTCGACTTCCCTGTCTGGCGCGCCCCGAAGAGTACGTGTACGTATGGCTTCGCCAGCGCGGTGCGCAACGGCCGAGCCAACCATCTCCCGTACATAAGATAACTTTGTAATTGGAAGACCTATGCGAAGTCAACTTGACGGTGGAGCTTCGACGGGGCCGCCCTGATCGCGCGGTATGGCCTGGAAGCGCTGCGATCCCGATGGGATGCGGACCGGGTGCGTGTCCCCTTCTCCGGATCGCGAGTGATCGCGCGGTATGGCCTGGAAGCGCTGCGATCCCGATGGGATGCGGACCGGGTGCGTGTCCCCTTCTCCGAATGGGATGCGGACCGGGTGCGTGTCCCCTTCTCCGACCTACTCGCCGCGGCGCACGCTCGACGATCCGTCAGCGGAGCCGGTCGAGCACGCCCTCGATCTCTGCGACGAATGCCCCTTCCGAGAACCCCGCCGCCCAGCCGCGCGAGGTCGGCGTGCTCACGCAGCGGCGGCTGATCCGGTACGGGTCGGAAGGCCGGGCCTGCTCGGGCAGCGCCACGACCGCGTACTCGTAGCCGGCATCCCGGACCATCGCGACGATCCGGTCGTCGCAGTCGCCGTTGGGGTAGGCGAAGCCCGCTGGCGGCCGGCCGATCCGCTGCGCGATCTGCTCGCGGCTCCCCACGATCTCCTCGCGCGCCCGTGCATCTGCCGTGCGTGGAAGGATCGGGTGGGTCATTGTGTGGCTTCCGATCTCCCAGCCGGCGCGATCGAGCTCGCCGACGTCGTCCCACGAGAGGTAGCGAGGGAGCTCTGCCGGCGGCGCCGCCCCGATCTGCGACTCGAGCGCCTCGATCCGCCCCTGCCGCTCGGCCGTCGGCAGGTCCTTGAGCGCGGCGCACACCGCTCGCGTGACCGTCACGGCGTCCGAAAAGCCGTCGAGCGTCAGGTCCAGGAGCGCGCGGACGGCAGCCAGGAGGTCCGCCCGCGCCCCTCGGCGCATGGCGGCCGAGACCGCGGAGCCCACCCGCTCGAACCAGAGCGCGCCGTGGCCCGAGACCGCGTCGGTGGAGACGAAGACCGTGGCGGGTGCGCCGATCGCGCGGAGCACGGGCAGGCCGTGCTCGAGGTTGTCGGCGAACCCGTCGTCGAACGTGATCGCGCAGAGCGGGCGGCCCTTGCCTCCTCGCAGGTCCTCGCGCGCCAGGTCTCGTGCGGTGACGAACTCGTATGTGCGACCGATCGCCTCGAGCTGCCGGCGAAAGGTGTCGACTCCGACCACGAGCCAGGGATCGGTGGCGCCCAGCACGGGGAGCACGCGGTGGTAGCAGAGACAGATCCGCCCGCCTCGGGCGGACGGCAGAAGCGGGCGTACGGCTCGGTAGGCCGTGGCGATGGCGGTCTTGGCGGCGCGCCGGATCGCGCGGCTCGAGCCGCCTCCCGCGCCGATCTCCGCGAGGGCCTGGTCGAACAGCTCCTCGATCTGCCCGGCTGATTCCGGGCGGAGCGCGATCACGTGGATCCGATCGGCAGGGTAGCCGGCTCGGGCCAGCGCCTCACGCTCGGCCTCGGACTCGACCACTACGGCCGCCACGAGCCGCGCCGACGCCGGGCGCGAGACTGCGCCAGGACGGAGGGAGACCGCAGCCGCGCCGACGAGCGCCGCGGCGCGCGGTCCCGCGAGGTCGGCTCCGGCGCCCTCGGTCGCGATGAGGCGAACGCCCCGCGCACGCGCGAGCCGGACGAGGCGCGCCACCCTCCCGTGCGCGGACGGCACCTCGAGCGAGGGGTCGAAGCGCGCCCGATCGAGCGACGAGATGATCGCTTCGAGCGCCGGGCTCGGCCGGTCGGAGACGAAGAGGATCGGGATCACGTGTGGGCCAGTATAGCGGGTCCCGGTGGGTGCTAGCCGCTGACACGGCTCGCGAGGACCGGTACGCTGCCGGCCGTGCGAGCGGGGTCCACCCTCGGAGATCGTTTCGAGCTCCTCGAGCCCGTCGGGGCGGGCGGCATGGCGGAGATCTGGACCGCACGAGACCGGGCCGACGGGTCCGCGGTGGCGGTCAAGCTCCTCGGTGATTCCCAGGACCCGGAGTCCGCCCGGCGTTTCGAACGCGAGGCGCAGGTCCTCTCCCAGCTCTCGCATCCGCGTATCGTGCGGCACCTGGCCGCGGGGACCACCATGGAGGGGGGGCGCTGGCTGGCGATGGAATGGCTCGACGGCGAGGACCTCGAGACGCGCCTCGGCCGCGGGCCGCTCGCGCTCGACGAGGCCCTCGAGCTCGTCGGACGCGCCTCCGAGGCGCTCGGGCATGCGCACTCGCGGTCCATCGTGCACCGCGACGTCAAGCCCGCGAACCTCCTGTTGAGGGGCGGGCGCTTCGACGACGTCCACGTGCTGGACTTCGGAATCGCGTACCTCGGCAAGAGGGCGACCACGCTCACTCGCACCGCGATGATCATCGGAACTCCGGGCTTCATGTCGCCCGAGCAGGTTCGGGGCGAGGAGGTCGACTCGAGGACCGACGTCTTCGCCCTCGGGGCCGTTCTCTACGAGTGCGTGGTGGGACAGCCGGCCTTCCTCGGCCCCACGCCGGCTGCGGTCCTCGCGAGGGTGCTCTTCCACGACCCTCCCGATCTGGGGGAGGTCGTCCCCGGCTGTCCCAGGTCCATCTGCAGGCTGTGCGCCCGGATGCTCGCAAAAGATCCGTCGGCGCGGCCGGCCGACGGGACGGCCGTCGCGAACGAGATCGCAGCCGCGCTGGAAGCGCTCGTCGGGGGTGTGGAGGACGGAAGCGGCCGGTCGCTCGTGCTCGGCACGGGTGAGATGAGGCTGGTCAGCGTGGTGCTGGCCCAGGAGGCGGCGGCGGACGCGGACACCCTCGTCGATGATCGGACCGTGCCCTCTCCGAGCGAGCCCTCGCGGGAAGGCATGAGCGGGTGGTTCGTGCGGATGCTCGACGGCACGACCGCCGCGGTGTTCGAGGGCAGCGCCGGGGTCGACGCGAGGGAGCTCGCCCAGAGGGCCGCGAGGTGCGCCCTGACGCTCGGAGAAGCCGCAGGGACGGGCACCGTCGCCGTCGCTACCGGCCGCGCGCAGCTCGGACGACGGGTTCCCGTCGGCGAGGTCATCGATCGTGCGGCCCGGATGGCGGGCCTGCCCGGACCTGGCGTGCGGCTGGACGAGGTGACGGCGGGCCTCGTCGGCGATCGCTTCGAGATCGGAGGCGACGAGGGGGGCTCATCCTCGCGGCGGAGCGCGTCGGCGACGAGGCCCGGACGCTGCTCGGCCGTCCGGCGCCCTTCGTGGGGCGCAGGCAGGAGCTGCTCACGCTCGAGGCGGCCGTGGCAGGCGCCGTCGAGGAGGGCGCGGCCCGTGCCGTCCTCGTGCTCGGCCCGCCCGGCGTGGGCAAGTCGCGCCTCAGGCAGGAGCTCCTCTCTCGCCTCGCCGCGCGGGGCGAGCGGCTGCAGGTCTGGACCGCGCGCGGCGTCGAGCGCGCGGGGGATCCCGGGCGGGCCGGCGGCCACTGGGTCCGGGCCGCGGAGATCGCGCTCGAAGCCTCCGATCTCGCCGGAGCGATCGAGCGGGCGCAGCGGGCCCTCGCCTGTGGCGCAAGCGGAGAGCTACGCGGCGCCGCGTGCCTCGTCCTGGCAGAGGCGCTCTCGTGGACCGGCGATCGAAACCGGGCCGCCGTGAACGCCGGGGAGGCGCTCGATCTGCTGTCCGCGGGCACCGAGCGCTGGTACTCGGCCGCTCGAATCGTCGGGCACGAGGGCGCCCGGTCGGGTCAGGTCGACCGCCTCGAGGCCGTGGCCAGGGTGGTCGCCGCCACGCCGCCGGCCGCCGGGGCCGACGCGGCACGAAGGCGTGCCCTCGCCCGGCTCGCGTGGCCGCTGTCCTTCCACGGGCGCGCCGAGGTGGCGAGGCGCTTGCTGGACGACGTGCTCGCTTCGATGGACGAGACTCCCGATCCGATGGTCGAGGCCATCGTCCTCGGGGTGAAGGCCCACTGGGCCATGCTGGCGGGCGACCCGGAGCTCCACCTCGACCTCGCGGAGCGAGCCGTCCTGGAGTTCGTTCGCGCCGGGGACAGTCGGGGCGCGAGCTTCGCGCGCACGAACCTCGCGTTCGCCCAGCTCGGCCTGGGGCAGCACGAGCTCGCGGAGCGCCAGCTCCGCGAGGCCATCGCGTCGGCGGAGCGGCTGGGAAACATGACCGTGGTGGTGCACTCGAGGAGCAACCTGGCCCTGGCGCTGCTCGGTCAAGCGAGGTTGACCGAGGCGCGTGCGGAGGCGATCGCGGCGCTCGAGGGCTGCACGGCTGGCCGCGACATGCGTGTCGAAGGGGCGACGCGTGTTTACCTGGCCACCATCGAGGCCCGGCTCGGCGACCTCGCCAGCGCCCAACGCGAGGCGCTGTTCGCGATCGAGAGGCTCGCGACGGCACCGCCGCTCCTCGCGTACGCGCGGGCGACGCTGGCGGGCGCGCTGCTCCGCCAGGGTCGCCTCGTCGAGGCGCGGTCCACCGCGGCCCGCGCAATGGACGAGATTGCGCGCCACGGCGCCGAGGAAGGAGCCGAGACGATCGAGCTCGTCTGGGCCGAGACGCTCGACGCCACGGGCGATCGAGCCGCGGCTGCCGAAGCGATCGGCCGCGCCCGCGAGCGGCTCCAGGTCCAGGCGGCGCGCATCCGGTCCGAGGCGCTGCGCCGGAGCTTCCTCGAGGCCGTGCCGGTGCACGCCCGGACCATGGCGCTCGCGCGCGAGTGGCTGGGATAGCAAACGCCGGGGCGCTCGTCACCTTGCTGGTTCCCGGCCGACTGCCCGCTCGATGTCCCGCCGGGCGGCTGCGAGGAGCTCGTCCGAGACGGCGATCGTTCGGGCGATGCCGGGCGACAGGAAGAGCGCGTGAACCTCGGCGACCTTCTTCCCCGTGATCCGCCCGAGCGCGAGGGCGTAGACCGCGAGCTGGGGGCGGTGCACCGCCATCCTGGCATCGACCGCGTCCTCGCACACCTGATCGGTCTTGTAGTCGACGATGACCAGCCCTCCCGCTTCCTCGAAGGCGAGATCGACGCTTCCCGTGAGCGTGCCGCCGTCGATCGCGAGCGAGAACGGCAGCTCGCGCCAGAGGCGCGTCGCCGACCGAGCCCTTCCAATGACAGGAAACGAGAGGGCACGAGCGGCGAGATCGCCGGCGCGCGACTGCTCCTCGTGACCGAGGTTCTTCGCGTGCCACACGGCGAGGTCTGCCGCGCTCCGGGGGTCGCCCAGGTCCGCCGCCTCGAGCGCGGCGTGTACCGCGATTCCGACCTCGGCTCCGCCCGAACGGGCCTCGGGCCTCGGCACTCCTGCCGCGGGCTCGGGCTCGTGCAGGTGCGAGGGGACGAGGTGCACGAGGGAGCGCGACGAACGAGCGACGAGGGCCTCGCGCTCCGCGGCCCAGCTCGCTCTGGCCGGGCCGCCTGCGGCGCGCGTGGCCGCCGCGACGACCTCTTCCAGATCGAGCTTCGGGCGGACGAGGTCGTCCGCGGGCCGGGGCGGGGCTCGCCGCAGATCGATTGGCACCGCACCGAGGCGACTCGCAGCCTCGCCCCCCAGGATGGACGTGATCTCGGCGATTGCCTCGCCGAGGAGCGCGAGGGTCGCAGTGGGCTTCTCCTTCGTGGGGTACAGCGGCAGGACGAGGTGGTCGCGGGCCCGGGTGAGCGCGACGTACGAGAGGCGTCGCTTCTCCGCATCGAGGGTCCTCTTCCGAGCCTCGCACGCCTCCCGGTAGCCAAGCGACTCGAGCGAGAAGTCTCTCGCCTTGATCGCGCCCTGCGCCAGGCCCTCGTGGGCCAGGGCGTGGATCGCGTTCGACCGGCCCGCATGGGCGAGGGCGCCGAGCACCACCATCCCGAACTCGAGACCCTTCGACTTGTGGACCGTGAGGATCTGGATCCCCTCGCCCGCCTCGGCCGCGGGTCCCTGGGCCTCGGCATGCCGGCCCTGGGCGCGCTCGGTGAGCATCCTCGAGAGCTGGCGGAACGACAGCCGCCCCGCGTCGGCCAGCCGGCGGGCCTCGTCGACGAGCTTGAGCAGGTTCTGGACGCGCTGCATCCCGTCGGGCTTCAGCGCGAAGACGCCGAGGGCGCCCGTCCGATCGACGAGCTCCCCGAGGATACGCGCCGGCTCGGCGTCGTTTCGGCGGCGGTGCAGCTCGCCGAGCAGGCGCAGGGCGGGCGCGACCTCGTCCTCGCCGTCGGGATGGAGGATCGTGAGCCCGTTCGGGCCCGAGGCCCGTCGGACGAGCGCGTCGTCCGAGACCCCGAAGAACGGCGAGCGCAGCGCCGCGACGAGCGCGAGTCGGTCCGACGGATCGTCGATCGCGGCCGTCGCAGCCTGCAGCGCGACCACCTCGACGCTGCGGTAGAAGCGCTTGCCGCCCGAGACCACGTAGGGGATCCGTCGGGCCTGGAGCGCGGCCTCGTAGTGATCGAGCGGGCCGGTCATCGCCGGAAGCAGGATGGCGACGTCGCCGGCACGAAGAGGCCGCTCCTTGCCGCTCGGACGTTCGCGCACGGGCCAGCTCTCGATCGCTTCGCCGATCAGATCCGCGACCGCCCAGGCCTCGGCCTGGCCCGCGAGGTCGGGCGAATCGGGCATCGGGTCCGGGGCCAGCACCGTGATCGACGGGCGGATACGCCCCGTCACCTCGTCGCCGCCCGTGAGCGGCTCGTACGATGGCTGCCACCTGCTCCCGGGCGACGGGAACAGTCGGCTCGAGACCTCGTTGGCGAACGTCAGGAGCTCGCGGACGGGGCGGAAGCTGTGAGTGATCGACTCGATCCGACCACCGCCCTCGCGCAGCCACTCGCGGAAGTCGACGTACGACTCGATGTCGGCGCCACGGAAGGCGTAGATCGACTGCTTCGGGTCGCCCACGATGAAGACGCGGCCCCGGATCGGACGACCCTCCTGGTCGGAGCAGAGGCGCCGGACGATGTCGGCCTGCACCGGGTCCGTATCCTGGAACTCGTCCACGATGATCGCGTCGAAGCGGGCGGCGACGCGCCGGCGGACCGACTCGTCCTTCGCCAGTAGACCGCGGGTGAAGAGGAGCAGGTCGTCGAAGTCGAGCACTGCCGCCGCGCGCTTGCAGCGTGCGTATGCGTCGCGCAGCTCCCGCGCGAGCCCGAGCCAGCCGATCGCGGCGTTGTGCATGATCGCCGCCTTCGCCCGCTCGAGCTCGGTGCCCAGCTCGCCCATCCGCACCCTGGCGTCGTCGAGCGCGCCGGCGTTCCTCCAGCGTACCTTCGAGCCCAGCCTCTTGCAGCTTCCGACCTCGAGCTCGAGGAGACGTCGATCGCGCCGGGGCCCGTCGACCGGAGCGAGTGATCGCACCCCGGCGAGGACCTTCTCGACCCTGGCCGCCAGCGTGTCTCCCTCCCGCACCCGCAGCGCCTCCATCTGGGCCGCGATGGCCTCGAGCGCCTCCTGCGCGGCTGCCAGCGCCCCCAGGGTCTCCTCGGGCACCGGCGGCGGCGTCTCGACGCCGTCCGGGAGCTGCCAGGCCATGGCGCAGAGGGCGCTCTCGACCGCGGCGGCGCTCAGGCCCAGGTCGAGAGCCCGGACGATCTCGGCCGGGGAGCGCTCGAGGAGCGTGACGAATGCCTGCTGCCATGCCTGGTCGCGCAGGATGTCGGCCTCGGTCTCGTCCGCGACGCGGAACGCGGGGTCCACGCCGGCCTCGACGGGGTGCTGCCGCAGGATGCCGCTCGCGAACGAGTGGATGGTGCCGACGGGCGCCTCCTCGATCGAATCGAGCGCGCGCGCGATCGCAGGCGAGGCCCGGAGATCGTGCAGCCGGTCGCGCAGGCGGAGCTTCATCTCGCTGGCAGCCTTCTCGGTGTAGGTGATCGCGACGATCCTCCCGAGCTGCACGCCGGACTCGATCAGCGCGACCAGCCTGTCGATGATGAGGCTCGTCTTGCCGGTGCCCGCGCCCGCCTCGATCAGGAACGACTCGCCGAGGGCCTGCCTGACTCGCTCGCGGACGTCCTCGTCGATGGGCAGCTCGCGGTTCAAGGGATCTCCCTGAGGCGCCTGAAGGGGTCGGCGCGCTCGTCCTCGCTCTTGCGCCGAGCGACGAGCTCCACGGCCGGCGAGCAGGCGGAGGCGAACTGGCACCCGGCGCAGCTCGAGGGATCCTGCAGGAAGAGTCCGGAGTCGACGCCCTCGGTCACGAGGCCCACGGCCCGCGCGAGGTCGCCCAGCCGCAGCGCTCCTTCTCCCTCGTCCCACGTGATGCGCCGGATGCCCGCGGCGCGGCTCAGGTGATCGTACGCGGCCGTCCAGCGACGCACGTCCGGGTGCCGCGCACGCGCGGCGAGGACGTAGATGGCGAGCTGCACGGCGCGGCCGCCGAGGATCGAGTCGGGCGCGAGGCCCTCGTGCGGTCGGCCCGTCTTGTAGTCGACGACGAGCCCCAGGGAGCGATCGGCGGCGACGTCGATCCGATCGATTCTCCCCGCGAAACGAAGCCTCCGCCCGCCCTCCTCGAGCACGACCGGCGCGGCGTCCGTGTCCGGACCGAACTCGTGCTCCACCGAGACCGGGCGCATGCCGCTCCCCGAGCCCAGCTCGCGCTCCAGCCACACCTCGAGGTCGGACTCGATCGCGCTCCTCTCGGCGCGCCAGAGGACCGGCGCTCCCGGCCCGCCATCGGCCTCGAATCGGGCGAGCTCCTCGGCTGCGACTCGCTCCAGTCGCGCCTTCTCGACGGCGGCCGCGGCGGCTCCGTCGCCGTCGATCCAACCGGCGACGAATCGCTCGAGGATGCGGTGTACGAGGCTGCCGCGAACACGCGGATCGATGGTGTGCTCGGCCTCGGGCTCCTCGGGTCTCTCGAGGCCCAAGACGTGTGACATGAAGAACCTGAACGGGCACGCGGCCCAGGCCTCGAGGCGGCTCGCTGACAGCGCGGTGCGGTCGAGCGCACCGGATGCGATGGCCCTGGCCTCGGCGGAGACGATCAGCCCGTCGTACTCGGTGAGCCGCCGCGAGACGAAGCGAGCGCTGTCGAGCCGGATGCCGGCCACCGCGTGCGGTTGACCCGAGAGGGCCGCTCCGGCGCGGGTCGGATCGCCGAGAGCGATGGCACCGTCGATCTGCTGGATGAGCCACTCGCGGCGGTCGAGGACGCGCTCGGGTGCGGGAGGGTGGAGCCTCGAGAGGGAAACCCTCTCGACGGCGGGGTCCGACCCGAGGCTCGATTCCCCGGCGTGGGAGCCGCGAACGGCCTCGAGCGCGAGGAAGACGTAGAGCGACGGGGCACGAGCCGTCCCTCGCTCTGGATCGATGTGCGGGTAGGTCAGGACGAGCCTCTTCCTGGCCGCGCCGACCGCCAGACGGAAGAGTAGCCGTTCCTCGTCCGACGAGCGCGCCTTGATCGGGATGGGACGGCCCGTTCGCCGCGCGAGATCCTCCCGGTCCTCGTCGGAGAGGAGCGGATCGCTGCGCACCGGCCTCGGGAAGACGCGCTCTGAGAGGCGGGGCACGATGACGACGTCGAACGGGACGCCGCGGGCCGACATGATCTCGCCGATCGTGACCCCACCGTCGCCGAGGCGCCCCGGTTGGTCCAGAGGCTGGTCGCCCTCGGCCTCGACGAGCCTGACGACGTCGGCGAGATCGACCTCGCCGGCCACCAGATCGAGCTCGCGCATCGCCTCCAGCGCGGCCGTCCACGACGGGCCCCTGCGCGCGGCGTCGGCGAGCAGGGGCCTGCAGGAATCGAAGGCGGCGGCGAAGCGGCCCAGTGGCGCTCTGGCGGGAACCGCCGAGAGCGCCTCGTCGAGCCTGTCGATCGCGACTCCGAGCGCGGCGGTCTGCCGGATCCGCAGGGCGCTCGTTTCCTCGTCGAAGCTCCTTGCGTGCGCCTGCAGCCTTCGGCGGAAGTCGGCCGCGCCGCGAACGATACCGAGCCGGCGCGTCAGCGCGTCCCACAGCGAAGGGCTGAAGCCATCGGCGAGGTCCGCCCCGACCAGCCCGGCCGGGTCGAGGACGTCCGCCGTCAGGAGCTCGAGCGTGGCCGCACGCCCGAGGCCGCTCCTCGCCGCCTCACAGAGGAGCCGCAGGGCGCGGAGCCCCGGGTCGCGCGAGGCGGTGGGCCCCCGGGCCATGGCCGGGATGCCGGCGGCGTCGAAGGCAAGGGCGAGCTCGTCGCGAAGCTCGTCCCCACGCAAGAGGACGGCGATCTCCCTGAAGGGGACGTCGAGCTCGCGCACGGCGTCGAGGGCGGCCCGCGCCACCTCGCGCGCCTCGCGGGCCTCGCCGGGCGCCGCGACGATCCTGAGCCCGCCGTCGGGCGCTGGGCTCCCGGCCGGCTCGCGCGCGAACAGCCGCGAGCGGAGCGCGCGCAGCGTGGGTGCGATCGGATCGTCGCAGGCTGGAGCGACGACGTCGCGAAAGCCCATCTCCTCGAGCTTCGCGTCGAAGTCGGCCGTGAAGCGAAAAGCCTCGGCCGCTCCGCTCGGGAGGAAGGCGACGACGTCGCGGTCGCCGTCGGAGCAGACGGCCCGGACCAGGTCCCACTGTCGTGGAGCGAGGTCGTACAGACCATACAGGAAGACGGCGCCTGCCGGCTCCCTGGGTGCCACGCTTGCCGCGACTTCCCAGAGAGCGGCGTCATCGGCCCAGCCGGCGCCGCGGAACGACTCCTCGAGAGCCGAGATGAGAAGCGCGAGCGTCTCCCTTCGGTTCTCGTGAGCGGCGCGCAGGGCGGCCGCCGAGATCCCGGCTTCTCGCAGGTCGCGGATCGTCTGGGCGGCGGCGCAGGCAAAGCCGGGGCTTCGGGCAATCCCGCCGAGATCGGTGCCGTCGAGGCCGCCCTCGCGAGCCAGGCGGGCCACGACCGCCTCGGCCGCTCCGCGAGGCGCGGGCCGAAGGTCGCTCTGGGCGAGCCCGGGCGCCGCCAGCGAGTCGCGGTAGTGCCCCAGCGTGAGGAAGCGGACGTTGCACATCCCGCCGGTGCGCTCGGTGCAGACTCGCTGCAGGTGCTGGCGGAGCAGGCTGGTCGGACAGAGGACGAGCACCGGAGCGAACGGGTCGCGCGTCTTGCAGCCCTCGAGCTCCCGGACGAGCGCGTCCTCGAGCTCCGGACAGAAGTCGCCGCGATGGCGAGACCGGCGCATCAGCCGGCCGGCGCGGGATGCTCGAATGGGTTCAGGACGCCGGCAAACATAGCCAAGAATCGGTCGAGCCACCAGCCGCTTCCTCGTCGCTCTTGTCCTCGGCGCCATCTGCAATACAGTCCGACATGTGCGGCTCGTCCCACTCACGCCAGCGCTCCTCGCGTTCGTCGCATGCGGGCCTCAGCCGCGACCGGGCGAGGTGCGCGGGCCGGAGTGCTCGGCCGACCGTGACTGCCACGCCGAGAGGATCTGCTGGGACGGACGGTGTCGGTTTGCCGAGGAAGTGCGGCCCGCCGTGGCGAGCGATGGCGGAGTCGCGGCGCCTCGCGAGACGCCGGGCACGGACCGGGCGACCGAGCTCGTTGCGGCGATGAGCTTCGGGGGTCCGCGGCACCTCGGGCGGTACGCGCAGGCCGCGCCTCGCGCCGAGCCTCGCGTGGCGTGGGTGCACCGGACGGCGGGACGCATCGCGTCGTCGCCGGTCGTCGCCCCGGACGGATCGATCATCGTGACCTCCTTCGACGGGACCGTTCGCGCGGTCGACACCGCCGGGGGCTTGCTCTGGCAGGCGCGGCTGCCCGAGCGGATCTTCTCGAGCGCGGCCGTCGCGGTCGACGGGACCGTGTTCGTCGGCTGTGACGACGATCGCCTGCGCGCGATCGCGCCCGGCGGTCGGATCCTCTGGGAGCACCGGACGACCGGCGACGTCGACAGCTCGCCGGCGGTCGGCGGGGACGGCCGCGTCTACGTGGGCGGCGACGCGATCCAGGCGCTCCTGCCGTCGGGGCAGGTCGTCTTCCGGCACGAGACGGGCGGGCACGTGTACGGTAGCCCCGCGCTCCGGCCGGACGGAGTGGTGATCGCCGGCTCGTCCGACGACCGCGTCTACGCGATCCGTCCCGACGGTCGCGTCTCGTGGACGTACCAAACCGGCGGAGACGTGGCCGGAAGCGCGCTGGTGCTCGACGACGGTGGCGTCGCCATCGGGTCCGACGATCGCAAGGTCCACGTCCTGGGGCCGGATGGAGCTCCGCGTTTCTCGGTGGCCACCGAGGGCGCGGTGCGCGCGACCCCCGCGCTGGGCCCGGACGGCACGATCTACGTCGGGTCGTTCGACGGCAAGCTGTACGCGATCGGCCCGGAAGGAACGATCCGCTGGACCTACCCGACCGCCGGGCGCATCCGCGCATCCGCGGTCGTGGGCGGCGACGGCGCGATCCTCTTCGGCTCCGGGGACGACTTCCTGTACGCCCTCGAGCCCGACGGCCGCCTTCGCTGGCAGAAGAACCTCGGCGCGGACATCGACTCGACCGGCACGTTCACGCGCGAGGGCCTCTACGTCACCGGCTGCGACGATGGTGGCCTCTGGGCGCTCGTGAGCCCCTGAGTGGCGAGTGGTCCTCGAAGTACATCCGCACCACGATGCCGAAGAATGCCGACAGCACGGGCACGACCCGGAGACTACCTCACCGAGCCGCCCGAGAAGCGATCGTCCAGAGCGGAAGCATCTGCTGAGCCTGTCCCGTGACGGCCCGGGGGCGCCGCGGCAGGTGGCAGGCCGGGCCGCAGACGCTTTGTCTTCGCGGGTGACCCGCGCCGTGCTAGATGCCTCAGGGAGTGAAGAAGCCCGAGATCGTCCCAAGAGAAGACTTGCTCGAGGTGCTGCGGACGGCCGCGCCCAGGGCGTTGCACGTGGTCAAGATCGGCGTCGAGCTGGGCGTGAGCCCCACGCGGCGTCGCGCGCTCGGAGAGCTCCTCGACGACCTGGTCATCGCCGGGCGTGTCGATGCCCTGCCCGGTGCTCGATACCGCATCGCCGCCGGCGGGCTCGAGCCCGAGACCGCGCGGGGCGAGCTCAGGGCCCACGCGAGGGGCTTCGCCTTCGTGGTCCGCGACGACGCCGGGCCCGACGTCTTCGTCGAGGCCGCGTCCATCGCCGGTGCCATGCACCTGGACGTCGTGGAGGTCGACGTTCACGACACGCCCCGAGGTCCCGCCGGGGCAGTGACGCGGGTGGTCGAGCGCACGCTCGCTCGCATCCCCGGCGTCCTGAGGGTGGCCCCGGGCGGCGCGTGGGTCGAGCCCGACGACTCGAGGATTCGCGGTCCGATCCAGGTCGACTCGGATGGCCTGCTCTCTCCCATGGACGGCAAGGCCGTCGTGGCCGAGATCCTGCACTACCCGGAGCGGGCCGAGGACACGCCAGCGGGCCGCGTGCTCACCGTGCTCGGCGAGCCGGGCGATCCCCGCGCCGAGCTCGACAAGATCCTGTTGCGCGAGGGGATCGAGACCGAGTTCCAGCCGGCCGCGCTCGAGCGCGCGACCGAGGTGGCGCGCCCGCCGTCTGCCGCCGACCTCCCAGGCCGAGCGGACATGCGTCGCGTCCCCTTCCTCACGATCGATCCCGCCGACGCGCGCGACCACGACGACGCGGTCCAGATCGAGCCCGATCCGAAGGGGTGGCTCGTGCGGGTGGCGATCGCCGACGTCTCGCACTACGTGCAGCCGGGCGGCCCGCTCGACGAGGCGGCGCGCGAGCGGGCGACGAGCATCTACCTGCCGGCGCGGGTGATTCCGATGCTCCCGACGGCGCTGTCCGCGGACGTGTGCTCGCTCGTGGCGGGAAGGGACCGGCTGGCCCTCGTGGTCGAGGCGGTCCTCGGCCCCCAGTGCGAGGTCATCGGGGCGCGGTTCCACGAGGCGGTGATCCACCCCGCGGCCTGTCTGCACTACGAGGGAGTCGCTCGGGCGCTCGGTCTGTCGAGCTCCGCCGCGGCCCAGCCCGAGGCCGACAGCCACGTTGACCAGCTCAGGAACCTGCATGACGTCACGCGGAACCTGCGCAGGCGGCGGCTCGACCGCGGCTCCATCGACTTCAACCTGCCCGAGCCGAAGGTCGAGCTCGATCCCACGAGCGGGGAGGTTCGCGGCATCACTCGACGCGCGCAGGACCCGGGCGTCCGGATCGCGTACAGCATCGTCGAGGAGTTGATGCTCCTCGCGAACGAGCTCGTCGCGCGCGAGCTGGGCAGAAGGGGCCTGCCGACGATCTACCGGGTCCACGCCTCGCCCGACGAGGACAAGCTCGGCGTCTTCTGCGAGATCGCGCGGAGCTTCGGCTCGGCCCTGACGGTGGAGGAAGGGCAGGCGCCGGGAAAGCTGGCCGCGTTCCTTCGCTCCCTCGAGGGGCACCCGACCGAGCGGTCGCTCACCTCGCTCCTGCTCAGGAGCATGAAGCAGGCGCAGTACGACGTGACGAACATCGGTCATTTCGGCCTGGCGTCGCCCGAGTACCTGCACTTCACCTCGCCGATCCGTCGTTACCCGGACCTGGTGGTCCACAGGACGCTCCGCGCCGCGCTGCGCAAGCGCCCGCCTCCGGTGACCGGCCCGGCGGGCGAGGGCCACCTTCGGGGGCTGATCGCCGATGCGACGCGGTCGTCGAAGCGGGAGCGCAGGGCGATGGAGGTCGAGCGGGAGGTGATCGACCTCTACCGCGCGCTCTGCATGCAGGATCACATCGGCGAGGAGCACGAGGTCACGGTGACGGGCCTGGCCCAGCACGGGGTCTACGTGGAGCTCGACGAGCCGTTCGCCGAGGCCCTGCTCCTCCTCGAGTCGCTCGGCGACGACGAATACGAGCTCGACGAGGCGCAGATGCGCATGATCGGCCGGCGCAGCGGTCGCAAGCTCACGCTCGGCGATCGCCTCCGGGTGCGGATCTCGGACGTCTCGATCGCGCGCCGCACGACCTACGTCGAGCTCGTGGCGATGGGACCCGACGCCTCGCTCTCCGAGGCCCGCGCCGAGCCCGCTCGCCGCCGCGGCCGCCGAGTCGACGGGGAGCGCAAGCAGGCCGAGCGGGTGGCCGAGCGCCAGGACCGCGAGGCGGCGACCATCCGCGGGCACAAGATCGCGGGTCCCCGCCCTCACCGCGCCAGCAAGAAGAAGCAAGAGCGCGAGCGGTAGGGTGCAGGACCGTCGCGACCCGGACCCTCACCCAGGGGGGCGCACGGAGGGTGCGTTGCACGGAGCGAGCCTTGACGACCTCGAGGAAGCGATGGCGCGAGACCGGATTCGACGAGCGGCCCCACGGCGTCGGCGCGCGGCGCGCTTTCTTCTTTCCCAGCGGCTCAGCACTGGTCAAAATAGGACGTTCGTTCTTCTCCACGGAGGTGCTTCCGATGTTCATCCGGTCGCCGTTGACTACACTCCTCTTCCTCGTCGCGAGCTTGGTGAGCGGCTGCGCTGGCACGTCCCGTGAAGACGATGACGACTCGGGAGACGGCGACGCCGACACGGACGCGGATGCCGACGGCGACGGCGATGGCGACGTCGACGGCGATGCCGACGGCGACGGCGACGGCGACGGCGACGGCGACGGCGACGGCGATGCCGACGGCGACGGCGACGGCGATGGCGACGGTGACGGCGACGGTGACGGCGACGGCGATGCCGACGGCGACGGCGATGCCGACGGCGACGGCGACGGCGACGGTGACGTCGATGGCGATGCCGATGGCGATGCCGATTCAGACGGGGATGCGGACGGCGACTGCGGCGACGGCACTCTCGATGCCGGCGAGGAGTGCGACGACGAAAACGACGTGGACACCGATGCCTGCACCGCCGACTGCGAGGACGCCGTTTGCGGCGACGGCATCGTCTGGGCCGGAAACGAGGAGTGCGACGACGAAAACGACGTGGACACCGATGCCTGCACCAACGACTGCGAGGACGCCGTTTGCGGCGACGGCGTCGTCCGGGCCGATACCGAGGAGTGCGACGACGGAAACGACGTGGACACCGATGCCTGCACCAACGACTGCGAGGACGCCGTTTGCGGCGACGGCGTCGTCCGGGCCGATACCGAGGAGTGCGACGACGGAAACGACGTGGACACCGATGCATGCAGGAACGACTGCGAGGACGCCTCTTGCGGCGACGGCGTCGTCTGGGCCGGAAACGAGGAGTGCGAAGACGGCAACCTCACGAACACCGACGCGTGCACCAACGACTGCGAGAACGCGACCTGCGGTGACGGGTTCGTGTGGACCAATCAGGAGACCTGCGACGACGCCAACGTGATCTCGCATGACGGCTGCTCCGCCGACTGCGCGGCCGAGCCCTACTGCCAGGACTGGAACCTGGCCGGCTGGGCTTGCGCTTCGGGAGCGACCCGCTACTGCGATCAGAACCCGCTGCACGGGACGAATGCGGCCCAGGCACAGGCGGCCTGCGAGCGCTGCTACGGCGTTGCGTGCTTCGACGAGGATGGCGATTGCGCGGGCAGGGGCTTCGGACCGCATCCTGATGGGCAGGCCGTCGACGACGACGCGTACTTCGGGTACGCGGCGGGCTGCAGCGGAGCGGCTGGCCGCATCTGGCAGTACAGCTGGTCCTATGGGACCTACGGGACCTGGGCGCCGCCATGCGGCAATGCCGTCGTCGACGGCGGTGAGGAGTGCGACGATGCGCTGGCACCGACGACCTGCTCGAATTGCCAGACCGTGGTCTGGGAGCGCGTCGGCAGCTACCAGGTGAGCAACGGCGAATGGTGGGGCAACAACCCGCCGACTCAGAGCTGCGTCGACGCGTGCGACATCGAGTTCGGCGAGCATGTATACGCCTGCTCTGTCACGGACGACGCGGTCACGCACAGGGCGTGGGCGTCGGAGTGGGGCACGCCCGACCACTGCGCCCCCGCAGGGATTCCGGTGCTCGACGACTACGCGCTGAACGACTACTACGACTGCGGCCTGCCCAACTGCTCGGTCTCGAGCTACGTCGCCGACAACTGCGATGCCGCTTCCGCGAACTACTGCTGGACCCCCTGGGATCCGGCGGGATCGTTCGCGGTCAACCAGGGCCCCTGGTGGAGCGGCAACCCGCCGACCTACACCTGCCAGGAGGCCTGCGCCCTCGTGTTCGGTGGAGGCGCGGCCGAGTACTCGTGCTCGACCTCCGCCACCTCGGTCAATCACCAGGCGTGGGTGTCGGGCTGGGCTGACGGCACACACTGCTTCGGAGGTACGCCTGTGGCGGAGGGCTACAAGCTGAGCCCGAACTACGACTGCGGCGTCCAGTTCTGCTCCTACTCCGCATACGTCGGCGACAATTGCGGCGATACGTCGGTGAACTACTGCTTCACTCGCCCGTAGTCGGGCGAAATCGGCCCCGGAGCTTCGCTCGAACCGTCGCGACGCGGACTCCTACCCGCCTCGGGGGGTGGAGCGAGCCTTGACGACCTCGAGGAAGCGATGGCGCGAGACCGGCTTCGCGAGCAGGACCGCGCCTTGCTCCGTCGCGAACGCGGCGCTCTCGGGGTTCGCCCGGGAGGTGACGATCACGACGTGGACGCTTGCCCGGCGCGGGTCGGCGCGGATCCGCTGCACCAGGGTGCGGCCGTCCATGTTGGGCATGGCCAGGTCGGTCACGACCACGTCGAAGTCGCGCTCGTCCATCCGGCGCAGCGCCTGCCGGCCGTCCGCGGCGAGCTCGACCTCGACGCCGCCCCGCCGGAGGATCGAGCCCAGGAGCTCGCGGGTCGTGGCAGAGTCCTCGACGACGAGCGCACGGAGCCGGCGAGGCCGCACCGTCGACGGTGCCCTTGCGCCGGGAATCGCCTCCGCGTCCAGGACCAGCGTGACACGGCCGTCGGCCGTGATCGCGGTGCCGAGGTAAGGCCTGAGGCCCTCGAGGAGCGGCGGCATCCGGCGGGTCACGAGCTCCACGGGGCCGTCGACCGCGTCCACGATGAGACCGACGTTCTGGCCGCGGGCGGTCGCGATGTGGACCGCGAATGGGCGGCCCGTGCCATCTGGCTCGAGCCCGAGGATCGGTCCGAGGGGCACGAGATCGACGTCGGGTCGGACTGGCGTCACCTCCCTGACCGAGTAGAGCGGCAGCGCGAGCACCTGGTCTCCGACGCGGACCAGGAGCGCCCACAGCACGAACAACCGCGCCTGGAACCGCACCTCGAAGGTCGTACCAGCGCCCACGGTCGTCCGGACCTGCACCTTGCCACCCAGCCTCTCGACCTCGCGGCGCACGACGTCCAGGCCAACACCCCGTCCCGCGTGCTCGTCGACGGAGGTCCGCGTCGAGAAGCCCGGCAGGAAGATCGACTCGAGGATCTCGTCCGCCGGCGTATGAACGGCCGCCTGCGGCGACACTAGACCGAGCTCCACCGCTCGATTCCGGATGCGTTCCACGTCGATGCCGCGGCCATCGTCCGAGACCAAGAGCGCGATGTCGCCCCCGACCACGCGGGCGCCCAGGACCATCGTCCCCGCGAGGGGCTTGGCTGCCTCGGCCCGGCTCTGGGGATCCTCGATGCCGTGCACGACGGCGTTGCGCGCGAGCTGCACCATCGGGTCGACGAGCCGTTCGGCGAGGGCCCGGTCGATCTCGACGGACGTGCCCTCGCTCTCGACGATGACGGTGCGACCCATGCGGCGCGCCTCGGAGTCGATCGTCGCCGTCACGCGCTCGAAGAGCCACTTCGCCGGGGCCATTCGCATGCGACCGAGGTCGGCGCGCGCGGAGTGCGAGACCCGGCGCGCGGTCTCCTCGTCGACCGCGAGCGCGTCGCTCTGGGCGTCGAGGGCCGCCGCGGTCGCGGACAGCTCGGCCGCGACCTCGGCGAGCGAGGTCAACGCCGCCGCGGGCGGGCCCCAGGGGCGCGCCGGTCCGATCGCCCGCAGGGCCTCGGCCACTGCTCTCCGGCTCGCCGCCACGTCCCTCGCCGTCCGCCGCATCGCCGAGGCGCGCCGTCCCAGCCGCTGACCGAGGAGCGACAGCTCTCCCACGCCGTCGATCAGGCCGTCGACCGTGCGCGTCTCCACACGGATGATGCCCTCCGGATCCCGCCGCCTGTCCTGACGCCTCCGCTCGATGGCCTTCTCGGCCGCCGTACCGGCCGGCGGAGGCAGGACGCTGTCGCGGGCCGGGCCTGCCAGCGCGCGGAGCTCCTTGAGGTGCGAGGCGGACTCCTCGTCGCCGGCCACGATCGCCGCGAGCAGGGGGAGGGCCTCGGCCAGTCGCTCGATGGACGAGGGGGACATGACCTCGGCCACGTCCTCCATCGCGTGAGCGGCCTGGGCGATCTCGGTGCGCCCGACCGCGTCCGCCGCGCCCTTCAGCGTATGAAGCGCGCGCCGCAGCTCCTCGGCGGCGGATGGGTCGCCGCCGGCTCCAAGCTCGCCTATGGCGCGGCCGATCGCCTGCAGGTGCTCGGAGCTCTCCGTCTCGAAGTAACGATCGAGCTCCTCGAGGTCGCCCGGCGGGAACGACTCCCGCTCCTGGACGAGCTCCTCGAGGAAGAGGCGGATCGCCTCGACCAGCGACGCCGCGGCCGACCGATCCCCCGCGTCGTGCCTCCGCTCGTGCTCGCTGATCACGCGGTAGAGGGCGTCGAGGCCCATCATCCCCGCAGCGCCCTTGATGCCGTGAATCGCTCGTCGCGCTTCTTCGGGGTCGGCGCCGCCGATCTGCCGCAGATACTCGCGGGCTTCCGCGACGAAGACCGCCAGGATCTCCCGGTCGTGCCTCGGATCCACGGGCTGTCAGCCCCGGCGGGAGACCACCGCCGAGATGTCCTGCAAGACCTCGGCGATGTCGCCCCGGTCCGGGACGGTCCCGAGCTCCTCGAGCGTGCGGAGGATCGCGTCCTTGGCCTGGCGCAGCTCCTCGGCGGCCGCCGCTGCCCTGGGGTCGGGCACTCGCAGGCGGTGCAACGCCTCCTCGAGGACCCGCCCGCGCCGCATCAGCTCCGACACCTCGCCGGCGCCCCTCGTCGCATTCTGCGCGGCGGCGCGCACGCCCTCCCTCAGGTCGTCCATCGCGCCCGCAGCGCTCGAGACCTCCTCGTGCAGGCGGCCGATGAGCGCGACGACGTCGCGCGCCACGCCGCCGGAGCGCTCGGACAGCTTGCGAACCTCCTGTGCGAACAGCGTGAAGCCCCGGCTCTCCTCGCGATCGGCGCGCGCCGCCTCGATCGCGGCGTTGAGCGCAAGCAGGTTCGTCTGGGCCGCGATCTCGTCGATCACCTCGGCCGCGGCCGCGATCTCGCCGGCACGTTCCGACAGGAGCCGCAGCCGCTCGGAGCCCGCCTCGACGCCTGCTCCCTGCCGCGCGGCGTCGGCGCCCGCTCGCTCCTGGGCGACCCGGATCGAGTCCAGCGTCCTGGCGAGATCGGACGCGGCGTCGCGAAGGGCACGCACCTCGGATGCGACGCGATCGAGGAGCTCCCCGGCGGCGGCCGCCACGTCCTCGAGCTGCGGCGGCACGTCGGCGGTCGGGCTCACGCCGAGGTCGCCCGCCGCCGCCGCACGGAGCGTCGCCGCCAGTCTCGACGCGCCGTCCTCGAGCGAAGTCATGCGGCGACTGCCCCGCGGCACCCATGAACGAGCGCCTCGACGTCCAGGAGAACGTGGTCCTCGAGACCGGCGTCGCCGACGTCTGCGATTCGATCGATCGTCAGCCCGATCGGCCCGAGCTGCGTCGCGAGGAGCAGGGCCCGCCCCGTGCGCCTCGGCTCGCTCGTCCGGTGGCCACCGAGCCGCTCCGCCCCGTCGACGAGCGGGACGACCGCGCCCCTGTGCGCGAAGACTCCAGCGAGGAAGTCGGGGCCCGCGGGCACGGGCGTCACGTCGCGCACCGCGACCACCTCGAGAACGTCCGTCGCGCGAAGAGCGGCCTTCACTCCGGCGACCTCGAAGAGGACGAGGGCGCTCATGCGGCGTTGGCGGATCGCTTGCGGATCAGCCCGACCTGCAGGAGCCGGTAGAGCACTCGCGAGACCTCGAACGAGCCCATGCGCGACCGCTCGGCGATGTCGCGCACGGTGTTGCGACCGTTCACGAAGTCGAGCACCAGAGCCTCCTCGCGCGTCAGGCGGCCCGATCCCATCCGGTCGATCGCCTCGTCGTCGCGATGCAAGACGAGATCGAAGCTCTCGATGTGCTGCTCGATCAGCCGCCACTCGTCGACACGACGGAACCCCTCGAGGAGGATCGACGCCACCGGCAGGTCGAGCCTCGCCGCGTCGGCCTCGGGACGCCGCGCGCCCTTCGAGAACCGGAACGTGCCGCCGCGCCAGCGCAGGACCTCGTAGATCAGCTCGCTGGTCTGGCGAGTCAGCGCGCGATGCAGGTCGTCGGCGAGGATGTAGCCGAGCTTCACGAGCTGGTCGCCGAGGAGGCGGTTTCCGGTCCTGTTCTTCAGGAGCATGTCGAGGTCCTGCTTCGAGATGAGATCCTCCTCGATGAGGTAGCGGCCGAGGAGCATGTCCTGTGGTCCGCCCCGCGACTGCGCGAGGTCGATGACCCCGTCACGGAAGCAGATCGCGATCTCGGCCGGCTCGCCCTGGATCTCGAGGACGCCCGTCTGCTTCTGGAGCTGAAGGAGCTGGAGGATCTCGCCGAGCGGCACCATGCCGAGGTCTCCTGCGAGCGCCTGCAGGCCTCGCTCCCCGGCCTCGAGCGCTCTCAGCTCGGCGCCCAGCCGATCGAGCGCGTCGCGGCCGAAGGCGGCGGCCACCGAGCTCTCGAGCTCCCGGACCAGCGGGGCGAGCTCGGGCCGCTGTCGGATCACGGCCTCGACCGTGCGGGTCGCGACGCGCACGGCTATCTCCTGCGCCGCGTCGGCGAGCCTCTGCGCGGCGCGTTCGTTCAGATCCTCGGCCACGGGCGGGTTCTCGTCGGTTCGCTCCTCCGGCGTCGCCTCGGGAGTGGAGCGTCCCTTCCACTTCGCGATCACGTGCTCGACGACGGCGAGCAGAGCGTCGGGCGAGAACGGCTTCGTGATGGCGTCGACGGCGCCGGTCTGCTCGACGAACTGCCCCCCGATCTTGTCGCCCTTGGCGCTCATCAGGACCACGGGCGTGTCGCGCAAGTTCGCGATGCCGCGCAGGGCATGGCAGAACTGGTACCCGTTCATCCGGGGCATCACGAAGTCGAGGAGGACGAGGTCGGGCGGACTCTCCTGCGCGCGCGCGATCCCGTCCTGGCCGTCGACCGCGCACTCCACGGCGAACCCGGCCCGGACGAGCGTCATCTCCACGACCCGGCGGATCGTGGCGCTGTCATCGACGACGAGGATACGTTCGCCGGCCATGCGCCTCTTGGAGACTCCCCTGCGAGTCATGGATTTGTAGCCGATAGACCTCATTTCATCAACCCGCCGCCCGCGCGGGCGCACCTGTCGTCGCAACGGCCGTGCCGATGACTTCGGCGAAAAACCAGACATTCCGGGCCGTCCGGCCTCCGGGCGACCGCAAATGCGGACGCCGCCCGTCCGCGAATGGGGGCATTGGTGGCTACGCCTTCGTCCAGTCGGCCCGAGTGATCCCCGCCTGCCGCAGAAGGACCTCGAAAGCGAGAGGCCAAGGAGCCGTCGTCGAGCACTACGTAGTGAGCGCGCCGGAGGGCGGTGTCGATGTACCGCAAAAGCATGGGCGCAGTATGCCTCGGGCCAGCTGACCGGGTCCGGCGAACAGATCGCGCGGTTGCCCCCGGAAAACGCATGATGTCGGCGGGTTAGCGGGGTAGTGCGTGTCCCCGACTTCCGGTATTCTCGCGGCGTGAATCGGACCGTGCTTGGGCTCGTCGTCGTGGCGGTTGGCTGTGTCGATGTCGGCGATGACGACTTCGGCGACGACGAACGCGCGCCGCCGCCGGCCTGCGACTGCGCGGATGACGGGATCGCGTGCACGACGGAGGGGTGCGACGAGGAGGGGCAGTGCGTCCACCGGCCCGACGATCGATCGTGCCCGGGCGGCGGCGCGTGCTCGGTGGCCGCCTGCGACGTCGAGGCGGGCGGCTGCGTCGTCGTGCCGCGCTCGACCGGAACGCTCTGCGGCCCCGCCGCGCCGAACGGCGGTCCGCCCCGGGGGTGCTCCGAAGGCGAGTGCATGGCCGGAGAGGCGATCGGCATGGACCCGTTCGGGACGTTCGAGGTCCCGGGCGTCGCCGCGGACGCGCCGAGCGGCTTCGCGGTCCAGCTCGCGCGCGTCGATGACCGCTCGGGCGACGGGCTCGACGAGGTGGCGGCGGCGTCGGTGCCTCTCGACGGGTACCTGCCGGCACCGACGGCCGGTTCCGTGACCCTCTTCTCCCCTGCCACGGGCACGCTCCTGTGGACCTCGACCGGCTCCGCCGACAACCTCAGCTTCGGCTACCGGCTCATCCCGATCGGCGACCTGAACGGCGACGGACTGTCGGACCTCGCGTGCACCGAGGAGGTCCTCGGAGTCCTCGCCGTCGTGGCGCTCGACGCCTCCACTGGCGCACCGCTGTGGCGCCACGAGGAGCCCGAGGCCGCTTTCCTTCGCATCGCCTCGGGAGGCGATCACGACGGCGACGGCGTCGACGACCTTCTGGTGGCTGCCGGCGTCGGCCTGGCGATCCTGTCGGGCGTCACCGGCGACGTCGTCCGCGCCGTGACTGGCACGTTCGGGCCAAACCTCGGCACGACGCCGGACCTCGACGGTGACGGCAAGGACGACGTCATCGCCGACGCCCAGCCGGGCCAGTGGCGCTACGTCCGCGTGGTCAGCTCCGCCACGCTCGAGGACCTCGTCGTGATCGAGCGGGCCGATGAGCACGTCTGGTTCTCCGGCCGGACCGCGGATCTGGACGGCAGCGGGTCGGACGAGGTCCTCTTGACCCACTCGGACGACACCATCCGCATCCGCGAGGCGAGGGACCTCGTGACGGGCGTGGTCGTCTGGGAGGATGACGATCCCCGCGCGCAGCCGGTAACGACGTTCGATCTCGACGGCGACGGGATCTTCGACCTCGTGACGGACGGCCGTCTGGTGGTCAGCCAAGCGCGCTCCATCCGCGCGATCTCCGGCGCGGACGCGACCGAGATCTTCAGCGTCGAGCCGCTCGACACGAGCGGAACGCTCGTCCCGATCGACGACGGCATCATCCAGATCGACGACCTCGACGGGGACGGGACCGACGACTGGGCGGTCGGCGACGAGGCGGCGGGGGCGCGCGTCTGGCTGTTCACGACGAAGGTCCAGTACTCGAGAGTCGAGTGAGCGTGCGACCGTCGTAGCGCAGGTCCGGCTCTGGCCGAGGGGACTCTGGACCCCGGAGTGCCCCGAAACTCGCGGCGAAACGTCCCCGCTCGGTCCGGGCACGGCGATGGCACTCCCGCGAGGCGTGCCCATCCGGTTGCTTGCCAGACGCTGGCCCAACAGGCGACAGGCGACAGGCAACTGGCAACTGGCAGCCGCCGGACGCACGCGCTGCTCATCCGGGTCCGGAATTGCCCGTCGCCGGCTGCCTGTCGCCTGTCGCCTGTTCAATCCCTGCCCGTCCGGATCCCGGCTTGGCAAGAAGCCGGATGGGCATGACGCGAGAGAGATGTCGGGGCGCGCGGCGAAGTCCGTGGGGGTCCTGGGCGCCATGGTGGCCTGCGCGGCCGGCCTTGGTGCCTGCTATCACTCGACCGACCGCGGCGGCGACGTGCCGGCCGAGGTCGAGTCCGGCGATCCGTGCGCCGACCCGGACGATGCGTACTTCTGCTGCGACCCGGATGACTGCCCCTGTGAATGCTACGGGAACTGGGACTGCGACGATACCGCGACCGGCGGGCTCGAATGCGTGCAGCTCGATCCCGAGCTTCCGGACGACGGCGGTATGAGCCCGTGGGACTGCGTCTACGAGGCCGATTGGATCTCCTGCACCGGGCTCTGGCGGGACCACCCCTACGCCGGCCAGGACGGACGCTGGGACTGCCAGTTCTCCCCGGAGACGATCACCTGCCGTCGCCCGCTCGTCGAGGGCGACATGCCCCTCGGCCCGGCCTGGACTTACTGGGATTGCTCGTTTTCGCCCGAAGCGAGCTCGCGCACCTGCCGCGCCGAGCACGAGGAGGGTGACGAGTGGGTATGCTCGCCGCTGCCGGGACAGCGGCGGCGCTGCGAGAACGCGTCTCCGGGCCCCCCGTCCGACTCGGAGTGGACCTGCTACCGCACGGAAGACGAGGACGTCTGCGTCGGCGAGGAGGCCCCCGACGACCCCGGCGCCTGGGACTGCCGGCTCGAGGACGAAGCGGTCGTGTGCGTTCGCCCCGGCATGGTCCCGAACGACGAAGAGGCGTGGGACTGCCAGTGGGGGTGGACGATACTGGTCTGCGAGAGCGACGGCGACCTGCCACCGCCGGGCTGTGAGCCCTGCGTCGTCGGATCGCAGCGCTGGTGCAGCGGACCCGACTGGGGCGGGTGGGGCGCGCAGACCTGCGGGCCGCGGGCCGGCGAGGTGCGCTGGTCGCGCTGCGATCCGGTGGACGAGATCCCCGCGGGGTGCGAGCCGGGGGGGACGAACGCCGGCGACTACGAGTGGCACTACCGTGGCGGCTACTGGGATGGAATGGTGAACGATCCGGACGGAGACGGGGTCGTCGTCGTGCCGGCCGGAGACTGGTACGACTCGTCCGCCGAGGACTGCGGGATCCGCGCGGGCTCCTGCGTCGCGGACTACTGGGACCTCGACCTCGACGGCGACATCGACGACTCGCTCGGAGACTGCGGCGCCCCCGAGTGCCGCTGAGCGTGTGGCGGCACCTCACGCCTGAACGGCGATCCCGAGCGACGCCCTGAGCGTCAGGTGCTCGTCCGACAGGAGGAACCCGAGCAGGTCCGCGACCGGCTCGCTCCTGCGCAGACAGGCGAGCATGTCGTTCGTGCTCGCCATCGGCAGGCCG
>JACPQR010000064.1 GCA_016190375.1 Deltaproteobacteria bacterium | reverse complement strand
GCTGGGGCCGTGAGCGAGCCGGCCGACAGATCGCGCGGTTGTGCCCAGGACCCATGCGATGTCGCGGCGTTGCAGGATGGGTGCGTGTCCCCTCGTCCGGCTGGGGCCGTGAGCGAGCCGGCCGACAGATCGCGCGGTTGTGCCCAGGACCCGTGCGATGTCGCGGCGTTGCAGGATGGGTGCGTGTCCCCTCGTGCGGCGGGGGCCGTGAGCGAGCCGGCCGACAGATCGCGCGGTTGTGCCCAGGACCCGTGCGATGTCGCGGCGTTGCAGGATGGGTGCGTGTCCCCTCGTCCGGCGGTCGTCGATGTCAAGCGGAGCTCGCTCGACGATGGTCCGGGGATCCGGAGCGTCGTGTTCTTCAAGGGCTGCCCGCTTCGTTGCGTCTGGTGCCAGAACCCCGAGACGCTGGCGCCGCGCCCCGAGGTGCAGCGGTCGATCGACGCCTGCATCGGCTGCCGCGCCTGCGTCGCAGCGTGCCCGGTGGGACGGGCCCGTCCCGCCGCAGAGGCCCAGCCGGACGTCGCCTGCCGGCTCTGCGGGGCGTGCGTCGAGGCTTGCCCGGCAGCGGCGAGACGCATCGCCGGGACCGAGCCGTCGATCGACGAGCTGGTCGAGCTCCTCTTGCGCGACGATGTCTTCTACCGGCGGTCCGGAGGCGGGGTCACGCTGTCGGGCGGAGAGCCGGCGCTCTTCCCCGAGTTCGTCGGCGAGGTTGCGGGGCGGCTGCACGCGCGCGGCGTCCACGTCCTCGCCGAGACCTGCGGCCAGTTCCGCTGGGAGGCATTCGCGGCCCACCTGTTGCCCCACGTCTCGACCGTCTACTTCGACCTCAAGATCGCGGACCCGGAGCGACACCGGCGCTGGGTCGGCAGGGACAACGAGACTATCCACCACAACTTCCGCCGTCTGGCGGCCGCCGGCACCGCCGAGGTGCTGCCGCGCATCCCGCTCGTGCCGTCCTTGACCGACGACCGCGAGAACCTCCTGGCCCTCGCCGCGCTGATACGGTCTGCAGGCCTCGGCCGCGTCGCGCTGCTCCCCTACAATCCGCTGTGGGTGACCAAGCGCCGGGCGCTCGGACTGGACATGCCATACGGGCGCGCGGAGTGGATGAACCCGGACGAGGTCGCACGGTGCGAGGAGGCCGTCGCCGGAGCGGGCCTCGAGGTCATCCACTGACCTCGCTCAGAAGTCGCAGCTCGAGGTGCCGTCCGTGCAGGTGCCGGTGGTCGCCGAGTCATAGGTGCACGTGACGGCCAGGAGGTTCGTGTACGAGACGGTCAAGGACGCTACCCCGTCGGGCCCGGGGCCGCCGTAGACGTAGTCGATCGTGTAGTCGAGGGTCGCGCACGAGTAGAAGAACCCGTCGGCCGTGCAGGACGAGAGCCGGCAGGCCGGCGGGACGCAGGCGTCGCGGACGCAGATCAGGCCCTCGGAGCACACCTCCTCCTGGCCCACGGGGCTGTCGCACTCGTCGAACGACCAGATCTCGTCGTCGTCGTAGCAGGAGCGGTAGATGCCGGTGCCCGCCGTGCAAGACTGGCCCGAGCCGTCGAGCTTGAGGACCCATGCGTCGCCGCCGCTCGCGCCCACCCCTCGGGTGGCGGCGACGACGTAGCCCGCATCCCGGGTCGGCACGACCGCCGCGCCGAGGTCGTCCCGGGTGGGAAGGCCGACCATCTCGTCCAGCCATTTCTCGCCGTTCGCGTCGGCCGCCACCACCCAGACATCGTCGGTCTCGCCGCCGACCTCCTGGCGCGTTCCCGAGAACACGAAGCCGCCCGCCTCGTCGGGGTGGATGGACCAGGCAGACTCGCGGCTCAGGTTCGGCCCGTATCTCCTCTCCCAGAGCGTCTCGCCCTCGTCGTCGATGGCGAGCACCCAGGCGTCCTGCGAGCTCGTGTACCGGTCGACGGCGCCGGCGACCAGGAAGCCGGCATCGGTGGCGGCCCACACCGACATCAGCTCATCGCGCCCGTCGCCGCCGACCGTGCGATCCCAGACCACCTCGCCGCCGGCGTCGAGGCGCAGGACGCGCCCGTCGCCGTTGCCCGGCGACTCCGTGTAGCCTGCGGCGACGCAGCCGCCGTCGGCCAGCGGATGGACGGCCTCGAGCCAGTCGTGCACGCCGGGCTCGCCGAGCTCCGTCTGCCAGAGGACGGCACCGTCGTCGTCGAGCCTCCAGATCTGGCTGTCCGTGACTCCCTGATCGGAGAGCTCCAAGCCCGTGTGCCCGGCGACGAGGAAGCCGCCGTCCACGACGCCGATGTCGGCTGCCCGATCGTCACCGGCGACGCCCAGCGTGCGGTCCCACTCCACGCCGCCCGCGGCGTCGAGCTTCACGACCCACGAGTCCAGCTCCCCGTCGCCGTCCGATTGTGTCCATCCCGCGGCCACGAAGCCGTCGCCAGTGGCCCGCACGGTGTTGGCCGAGTCGGGCATGTCGCCGCCCAGGACGACCTCCCACCCTGGCTCGCCCTGCTGGTCGATCTCGAAGATCCACGCATCCTGCTCGCCGTCGGGGCTGGTGGTTCCGGCGACCACGTAGCCGTCGTCCGTCTCGACGATTCCCATCAGTCCATCGGCGCCGATGTCGCCACGAAAGCGGTTCCATCTCGCCTGGCCCACGATCTTGTCGTCCGCTTCGAGCGCCTGCGCGCAGGCGTCGCTACCCGCGATCCAGCGGAAGAAACGGTCGCACTCCTCCTCGAAGGCGTACAGGCGATTCGCGCAATCGTCGATCTGCTCCTCGGGCGACTTCTCGAGCGCTTCCTGGCACTCGAGCGGGCACGCGGGGCTGTCGAAGCCGCACCCGTCGAGCGCGGCGCAGTAGTCGCCGCAGATCTCTGCGACGCGCTCGGGAATGCTCGGCCCGTCCTGGGTGCACGAAACCGCCGCGGCCAGTGCGACCACGAGCGAATCTGTGAGACTCGAGCGCACCGTCGGGCGGCTCAGCTCTTCTCGCCCTTGCCGAAGATCTTGGCGAAGTCCTTGAGCGCCTGGTGCATCGCCGCGGTCATCGCGTCGTCGAGCGCCTTCTTCTCCCGGATGTCGGCGAGGAGCTTGCCGTGCTGGCCCTTGACGAACTCGAGGAGGCGCGCCTGGTAGTCGCCGATTGCGGTGAGCGGCAGCGGATCGAGGTAGCCGTTCGTGCCCGCGAAGATGGAGAACACCTGCTCCTCCATCGGCATCGGAGCGTACTGGCGCTGCTTGAGCAGCTCCACGAGCCTCTCGCCGCGGGCGAGCTGGTCACGCGTCGCCTTGTCGAGGTCGCTCGCGAACTGCGCGAACGCCGCCATCTCGCGGAACTGCGCCAGGCTCACTCGCAGCGTGCCGGCGACCTGCCTCATCGCCTTGACCTGGGCGTTCCCGCCTACTCGCGAGACGCTGATTCCGACGTTGATGGCGGGACGGACGCCCGAATAGAACAGGTCCGACTCGAGGAAGATCTGGCCGTCGGTGATCGAGATCACGTTCGTCGGGATGTACGCGGAGACGTCGCCAGCCTGCGTCTCGATGATCGGCAGCGCCGTGAGCGAGCCGCCGCCGAGCTTGTCCGAGAGCTTCGCCGCGCGCTCGAGCAGACGCGAGTGCAGGTAGAAGACGTCGCCCGGGTAGGCCTCGCGTCCCGGCGGCCGGCGCAGGAGAAGCGAGAGCTGGCGATAGGCGACGGCGTGCTTCGACAGGTCGTCGTAGATGATGAGCACGTGCTTGCCGGCGTCGCGCAGGTGCTCGCCCATGGTCACGCCCGAGTACGGAGCGATGAACTGCAGCGGGGCCATCTCACTCGCCGTCGCGGCCACGACCGTCGTGTACTCCATCGCGCCGGCGTTCCTGAGCGTCTCGACGACCTGCGCCACGGTGCTCTGCTTCTGCCCGATCGCGACGTAGATGCAGAAGACGCCCGCGCCCTTCTGGTTGATGATCGTGTCGATCGCGATCGCCGTCTTTCCGGTCTGTCGGTCGCCGATGATGAGCTCGCGCTGGCCTCGCCCGATCGGGATCATGCTGTCGACGGCTTTCAGGCCCGTCTGGAGCGGCTCCTTGACCCCCTGGCGCGCCACGATGCCGGGGGCCTTGACCTCGATCTTCCGCCGCGCGGTGGACTCGATGGGACCCTTGCCGTCGATCGGCATGCCGAGCGCGTTGACGACGCGGCCGACGATCGCGTCGCCGACCGGAACGTCGGCGATGCGGCCCGTGCGCTTGACCAGGTCGCCCTCGCGGATCTCGACGTCCTCGCCGAAGAGCGCGACTCCGACGTTGTCCTCCTCGAGGTTCAGCGCGATCCCGACGACGTTGTGCGGGAACTCGAGGAGCACTCCGGCCTTGGCGCCCCCTAGACCGTAGACGCGGGCGATGCCGTCGCCGACCGTCAAGACCGTCCCCGTCTCGACGACGCCGACCGGCTTGTCGTAGCTCTCGATTTGCCGCTTGATGATGGAGCTGATTTCCTCGACGCGAAGCTGCATGGGTCATTTCTCCACGAGCGCCTCGCGGATCTCCGCGAGACGGGTACGGGCGCTGCCGTCGTATAGCCTGTCCCCCACGCGTGTCACGACCCCGGCGATGAGCGACGGGTCCTGGCGTCGCGCCAGGATCACCTTGCGGCCGGTGATGGTCTCGAGCGCCGCGCCGAGCCGATCGTAGTACGCCTCGGAGAGCTCGACCGCCGAGACCACCTCCGCGCGGATTCGCCCGGCCCGATCGTCGGCCATGGACCGGAGCGCTAGCGCGATCCTCCCGAGCTCGGGCAGGCGCGACCGGTCCAGAAGGAGCAGCGCCGCGTTCCTCACGACCTCGCCGATGCCCATTCCGTCCGCGACGGACCTCAGGATCTCGCGGCGCTTCTCGATCGGAAACAGCGGGTTCTCGAGGACGTGCCGCAGGTCCTCCGCGGCCGCCCACGCTCCGGCGAGGCGCTCTGTCTGGGCCAGGATCTCGTCCAGGTTGCCGCGCTCCAGCCCGATGGCCTCGAGGGCGCGCGCGTAGCGCTTGGCGACGCCGCCTATCACGAGGGGCCTCCCTTCTGGGCCGAGCCCAGCGTCCTCAGGTACTCGTCGGCCAGCCGCTCCTGGTCATCCGGGCGGGTGACCTTTCGCAGCGTGTCCTCCGCGGCCGCGACGGCGGCCATCGCCACCTCGTGCTCGAGGTCCATGCGGACCTGCTTCAGCTCCTGGCTCAAGAGGAAGTCTGCTTCCCGCTGGAGCCTCGCCGCCCGCTCCTCCGCTTCGGCGACCATCCGATCGCGCTCGGCCTTGCCGGCCACGCGCATCTCCTCGCGCAGGCGGGCGAGCTCCTTGTCGAGCGTCTCCAGCTTGAGGGAGTACTCGCGGTAGCTCGCCTCCGCCTCCGAGCGGACGCGGCGCGCCTCCTCCAGGGCGTCGCGGATCGCGACGTGCCTTGCCTGCAGGAACGCCGTGATCGGCTTTCGCCCAAGCCGCACGACCAGGAAGACGAGGATCGCGAAGTTGAAGAACATCGCCGCGAGCGGCACCGTGGTCGCGTGGCAATTGAAGACGTTGACGGGCTCGGCGGCGTGACCCTCGCCGTGCGCGGCGGCCTGACCCTCGCCGTGCTCGACGGCGCCCTCGTGCTCGCCCTCGGTCTCCTGGGCCCACGACGGTCCGGCGATGAGGATCGTCGCCACGGCCAGGCCGGCCGCGATCCGCCTCATGCCGCACCGCCGGGGTCGCGACCCAGGAGCTTTCGCGCCAGGTCGGCCGCGAGCTCCTTCGTCCTGGGGGCGAGCTGGGCGCGCAACGACTGCGCCTCGTCGGCGATCCGTCGCTTGCCCTCCTCGAGATGGCGCGTCGCGTTGTCGCGCGCCGTGGACACGACGGACGCCGCCGCCTTCGCGCCCTCGGTCTTGAGCACCTCTCGCTCGACCGCGGCCTCGGCACGGACCCTCTTCATCGCCTCCTCGTAGGCGGCCGTCTTGGAGCGCGACTCCTGCTCCATCCGCTTTGCTTCCTTGGTGGCTCCCTCGATGCTCTCCTCGCGAGCGGCGAACAGCCGGACGAGACGGCGGAAGAGCAGCGGTCTCAGGATGAGGAAGAGCCCGAGGAAAAGGAGGAGCTGTACCGCAAGCGTGAAGTCGAGGTCGATGATGGAGCCGCTCGACGCGGCCAGCGAGATGGCTGCGAACATGTTCTAGATGCCGGCGCCTGGGAACATTCTCGGGGATTTCGGTGGGGGTCGGTACCACCCCCGTCCGAGCGTGTCAACGACGGCGATCAGCCTTCCTTGACGACGGCGAGGGGGCGGGCCGGGGCTGCGGCCGGCGCTTCGGACATCTTGCAGTTCCCCTCGAAGATCACGCCCTTGTCGATGAACAGCGCCGGCGAAACGATGTTCCCGATCAGGCGACCGGGCGCATGGATCTCCACCATCTCGCGGGCTCGGACGTTGCCGGTGACGACTCCGCCCTTGATGATCAGGGTCGAGACCTCGATCTCGGCGCGGACGTCGGCTCCCTCTCCCACTATCAGCACGTCGTCCGTGAAGATCTCGCCCGAGAACTTGCCGTCGATCCGGACTTTCCCCTCGAACGTGAGCTTGCCGTTGAACTCGGTGCCCCTTCCGAGGAGGGCGTTGATCTCGCCCTGAAGATCAGCCATTGACGTGCCTCCCGAACAAGCCGACTACCCTAGTGGTTGCCGGGGCCACTGTCAAAAGCTACTCTGCCCCGATGCTCTCGGCGGGCGGCTCCGGGGTGCGGTCGTGGTCGTGGCCCTTGCTCTGCCTGGCCTTCCTGATCGGCTGCGGGGGAGGGAAGGACGGAGCGCCCGAAGGCGACGGCGATTCAGACTCCGATTCGGACTCCGACTCGGACACCGATTCGGACGCGGACTCGGACGCCGACTCGGACGCGGATTCGGACGCGGACTCGGACGCGGACTCGGATGCGGACGCGGACGGCGACACCGACTGCACCGCGGGCGCCACCCAGTGCTCGAACTGCGTCGACGACGACGAGGACGGGCAGATCGACGGCTTCGATCCCCATTGCATCTCGAGCGCGGACGACGACGAGTCGAGCTTCGAGACCGGGATCCCTGGGGACAACCAGGATCGCACGTGGCAGGACTGCTTCTTCGACGGCAACAGCGGCCAGGGGGACGACGGATGTCGCTTCCACACCTGCTGCATGCTCCTCGAGTGCCCGGCCGACCTCGTCGAGGGCTTCGATGCAGCGAACGACTGCGACGTCAGCGAGGAGTGTCTCGAGCGCTGCTCTCCATCCACGCCGCCCGGCTGCGACTGCTTCGGCTGCTGCACGATCTACGACGACGCGGACCTCGCCCACACCGTGATGACCAACCCGGCGGTGGCGCCCGACTGCGACGTCGACGTCCTGGGAGATCCCGATCTCTGCCCGCCCTGCACGCCCTCCGCCGACTGCAGCACCCCCTGCGAGCCGGCGGATTGCATCCTGTGCCCCGGGCAGGCGCTCGACGACCTGCCCGACGAGTGCAGCGAGAAGGGGGGCGACCCGCTCGAGCCCCCGAACGAGTGCCCGAACGAGCTGACGCCCTGCACGACCTCCGACGACTGCGAGCCCGCCTACTACTGCTCGACCGGGTGCTGCGTCGTCGAGGCGCCGTTCTGATGCCCCCTCGCTCGACGCCCGTATCGCGGGTGGGTTTGGAGTAGCTTCTCGCCGTGCGCCTGCCCGACAGAATCTCGCTCGCCAACCTCCCGACTCCGATCCAGCCGCTCTCTCGACTGGGGCGTGCCTTCGGGATCGACCTCTCTGTCAAGCGCGACGACCTGACGGGCGGGGCCGACAGCGGTAACAAGCTCCGCAAGCTCGAGCTCCTCGCGGCCGATGCGGTGGCGCAGGGCGCCGACACGCTCGTCACCTGCGGTGGGATCCAGTCGAATCACTGCCGCGCCACGGCCGTCGTCGCGGCGCGCCTCGGGCTGCGATCGATGCTGCTCCTGCGGACGGCCGAGGTCGACCGAGACCCAGGTTACGAGGGCAACGTCCTCGTCGACAGGATCCTCGGGGCGCGGATCCGGCTGGTGACCCCCGAAGAGTATGCTCGTCGCGCCGAGGTCATGGCCGAGGTCGGCGCCGAGCTGAGGTCGGAGGGACGCAAGCCCTACCTCATTCCGGAGGGCGGCTCGAACGCGCTCGGCGCGCTCGGCTACCTCTCGTGCTGCGACGAGATAGCGCGCCAGTCGGCCGAGCGGTGGGACACGATCGCGTACGCCTGCGGCTCGGGCGGAACGGGCGCGGGTCTGGAGATGGGCGTCCGGCAATACCTCGAAGGCACGCGCCCAATCGGCTTCGCGGTCTGCGACGACGCGTCGTACTTCGCCGGCGTGATCTCACGCCTCGCCGCGGAGGCGCACGATCGCTTCGGCGCTCCCGAGGTGCCGCGCGCGGAGATTCGCATCGACGATCGATACAAAGGCGTTGGTTACGCGAAGTCGCGCCCGGAGGAGCTCGTCCGGATCCGGGAGGCCGCGCGCGCGGAAGGGCTCGTCACCGACCCGGTGTACACCGGCAAGGCGTTGCACGGCCTGCTCTGCGAGCTCGAGCGCGATCCACGCGCCTTCGGCCGTCGCGTGCTCTTCATCTTCACGGGCGGCCTGTACGGCCTGTTCGCCGCGGGCGAGAGCTTCCGAGGGCTCCTGCCACCGTCGTTCTGAAGCGCCCGGTGACGCCACGCCCGTGCGCCCGTGTATACTTCGGGTGTGATTGCGACCGAGCCGCTCATCGAGATCCCGCCCGACGCTGACCAGCGGATCCTGATGCGAGCGAGCTTCGAGGACTTCGAAGCGCTGCTGGCGATCCGAGGCGACGTCGCGGTTCCGCGCCTCCACTACTTCTGCGGGGTACTCGAGATCATGAGCCCGTCCAGGAAGCACGAGCGGACCAAGTCGTTCATCGGGCGCCTCGTCGAGGTCTTCGCCGACGAGCGGGAGATCGACCTGATCGCGCTCGGCTCGTGGACCCTTCGCAACTCCGCCGTCGATCGCGGCGCCGAGCCCGACGAGTGCTATCAGCTCGGCGAGAAAGGCGACGAAGCGCCGCCCGACCTCGTGATCGAGGTGACATTGACCAAGGGAGGGCTCGAGAAGCTCGAGATCTACGCGGGGCTGCGGGTTCCCGAGGTGTGGCAGTGGAAAGAGGGCCGCATCGGCGTCCATCGCCTCCGGGGCGACCGCTACGAACAGCTACCGGCCAGCGAGCTCATGCCCGATCTCGACCTCGCGTTGCTCGAGCGCTTCCTGTCCGACCCGAACCAGGCCGCCGCGGCGCGGGCCTTTCGCAGGGCCCTGCGGTCGATCTGACCGCTCCGGGCCCCCGCCCGTGACGTCACGTCGGAGGAGGGCGCAGTAGCTGCCTCCCGTGCACGAACGATCGCCAGTCCGCGCTCGTACGCAACGGCGGCGTGTCGGCGGGCAGCCTGAGGCGTTGCGCCAGCCCCCCAAGCCCCTCGTCGGACATCCTGTCGAGATCGCCGACGAAGGCCCACCCGGTCACGCGGCGGCAGGTCCCGCACGTCACCATCTTGATCCACAGCCGTTCGCCCTCGATCGCGATGACGAGCGACCGGCTGAACGGCGGCGCGGCCTCCTCGTGGATCACCTCGGCGGCCGCCGGTGGCACTCCCTCGGCGAGGTCCACGGGCGAATAGACCGCGGCGACTCGACCGCCGCCGCAGATCGCGACGTTCTCGGCCCGGTCCGGCGCGCAGGGGCCGCCGAGCGCGGAGAAGCGCTCGGGCACGGGCGACAGCGCCCTCGGAGGAGGGGCGGGCGCGGGCTTCACCAGGGTCGCAGCGGCGGAGTCCGAGTCGGTGACCGAGCCCGGTTCGTGGCGGGGCGCTGCGGCCTCTGCCGAAGCAGCCGCACGAGCCGTCGAGGCCTGCCGGGGCTCCGAGCACGAGAATGCGAAGAAAAACGACCAAGCGAGCCAGCGGCGATCCACGCTCGAAACCTACCACGAAGACCGACGGCCGTTCTGCCGTTCGAGGCTCACGACTCGATCCGTATGAGCCGGCTCGGGGCGGTGACGACGGTGAGCGCGTCGATCTCTCCGAGCGCGTCGCGGACGTCGCGCTCGCGGGCGACGTGGGTGAGCATGACGAGCTGCACCGGCTCCGCCGAGCCGTGCCCCTCCTGCACCATCTGCTCGATCGACACGTCGTGCGCGCCCAGGGCGCCGGCGATTCGCGCGAGGACGCCGGGGCGATCCTGCACGGTCATCCGCAGGAAGTAGCGACAGCGGACCTCGCCGATCGGCTGCACGGGGCGCTCTGCGATGGGCGCGGCGAGCCGGATGCTCCCGGCGGCGCCCGGGCGGATCCGCCTCGCGATGTCGATCACGTCCGAGACGACGCTCACCGCCGTGGGAAGGCCGCCGGCGCCATGTCCCGAAAGGAGGCACGGCCCGAGCGATTCGCCCTCGAGCCACACGGCGTTCAGCGCCCCCGAAACGGAGGCGAGCACCCGCCGAAGAGGGATCAGGGTCGGATGGACCCTCAGGTCGAGCCGATCGCCCAGGTCCTTGCCGATCGCGAGGGACTTGACGGCGTAGCCGAACCGCCTGGCGAACGTGATGTCTCGAGGTGTGATGTCCCGGATGCCCTCGGTGTGGATCCGTCCGGCGTCGAGCCCCGCTCCGAACGCGAGCCACGCGAGGATGGCGAGCTTGTGGGCGGCGTCGAGCCCATCCACGTCGAGCGCGGGGTCTGCCTCCGCGTAGCCCTTCTCCTGCGCCTCCGCGAGCGCCGCTCCGAAGTCGAGCCCGCCGTCCTCGCTCATCCGAGAGAGGATGAAGTTGCAGGTCCCGTTGACGATCCCGACCAGGGACGTGACGCGGTCCGACGCGAGCGCCTCGCGCAGCGTCCGGATGATCGGGATTCCGCCCGCGACGGCCGCCTCGAAGCACAGGTCGGTCCCGCTGCGCTCGGCCGCCGCCAGGAGCTCGGAGCCATGTGCGGCGATGAGGGCCTTGTTCGCAGTCACGACGCCCTTGCGTTCGGCGATCGCACGCCTCACCCATGTCCCGGCAGGCTCGATGCCCCCGATGAGCTCGACCACGACGTCGATCGACGGATCGCCGAGGATCTGCTCGGGATCCGTCGTGACGATCGCGTCCGAGGCGCCGGACACCGTCCTCGGCGTGCGCGCGAGGATCCGGGCGACCGAGACCGGCACGCCGAGGCGCGTGGCGATCGACGGACCGCTTCGCGAGAGGAGCTCGAGCACTCCTCTTGCCACCGTACCGCATCCGAGGATCCCGATCCTGACGTCGCGCTCTGCCATCGAGAGGCGAGCGTATCAGCAGAAGGTTCTGCTAACATCGGTCTCGCCCGTGAAGCTCTGCCCGACCTGTCGCTCGGAGTACGACGATTCGGCCTCCTACTGCCCGGAGGACGGGGGTCTGCTCACGTCCACGACGGACCCGCTGATCGGGCGGACGATCGCGAACCGCTACCGGATCATGCAGAAGATCGGGATCGGCGGGATGAGCGCGGTGTACCTGGCTCGCCACGCCCTCATCGATCGCTTCAACGCAATAAAGTTCCTGCGCCGCGACCTCGCGGCCGAACAGGTGCACCGCGACCGGTTTCTCCGCGAGGCCAAGGCCGTCAACCGCATCAACCACCCGAACATCGTCGAGATCACGGATTACGGCGAGACCGAGGACGGGCTCGTCTACCTCGTGATGGAGTACGTGCCCGGCGACGCGCTGGCGACGGTCATGGCGAAGGGAACGCTGCCCGCGCTGCGGGCCATCCAGATCTGCCAGCAGATCGCGGGCGCCCTGGGCAGGGCGCACCAGATGGGCGTGATCCATCGTGATCTGAAGCCCGAGAACATCCTGCTCGTCGGCAAGGAGGAGGGTCGCGACGTCATCAAGATCCTCGATTTCGGCGTGGCGAAGCTCGTCGATGCTCCGACCATCACCGGGACCGATCAGGTGTTCGGCACACCGGGCTACATCGCGCCCGAGATGGTCGCTGGCGAGCCCATGGACGGCCGCAGCGACCTGTACGGCCTCGGCGTGATGCTCTACGAGATGATCTGCGGGGCGCTGCCCTACGACTGGAAGTATCCGGGCGACCTCCTGGTCAAGCGGCTGAGCGAGGATCCGGTCCCGCCGACGGAGCGGGATCCCACGTTCCCTCGGGCCCTCGAGAAGGTCGTCCTCAAGGCGCTGTCGCGCCAGCCTTCGGCACGCCATCGCGACGCGTTCCACATGCTCGAGGAGCTCGAGGCCGTGCTCCAGGAGCTGCCGCGCGCGGGCGATGCCTGGAGCTGGGGCGGGGCGCAGCCGCCCGTCTCCGGCGATGCCACGACGGCGGAGCTCCCGGAGGTCGACCGGGAGTCCTGGGAGGGCGCACAGCGCGACACGCCCGTCTCGCTGCCGCCGCTCGCGCACCTCGTTCCGGCGCCGCTCGTGCCCTCGCGCGACGGGATCAACGCCGCTGCCTGGTGGCGCTTCCGGATGGATGCGCTGCGCGTCATCCTCGAGGAGTTCCCCGTGCCGGGCGAGGTCCCCTCGCACGTGGCGACCGCCATGACGCGGATCGACGCGGCGATCGCGGAGCTCGGCGGGTTCGAGAAGCGTGCCCAGGCCGCCTTCGCCCGAATCGAGGAGCTCGAGACGCAGGGCCGCCAGTTCCGCCTGGACTTCGGTCGCGCCATCGACGACCTCGCCCGGCAGGTCTCGGCGCGGCGGGGCGAGGTGGAGACGCTCGCGAACCGGCGGGAGGAGCTGCGCGGCAAGCGGGACATCCTGGAGACCTCGCGCCGGCGGGGCGGGGCGGTGGACGATTCCGCGCTCGAGACGATCGTCTGGGAGTTCGCGGCCGTCGAGGAGCGCCTCGAGGCCGCGGGCGCCGAGGCGGACGACCAGGAGTACCAGCTCTCCGAGCTCAGGGCGAAGCTCGGTCGGCGCAACGAGAAGCTCGACCGCGCGCTCGCCGTGACACGGAGCGAGCTCGAGGCGCTGGCCAACGCGGCCGACGGGCTCGCGGCGCAGCTCTCGGAGCCGTTCAAGACGATCCTGGCGCATGCGTCGCAGGCCGCGGGCGCGTCGGAGCGCCTCCGCGAGCTCGAGCGAATGGCCGGGTGAGGAGACAGCGATGGGATACCGAGCGGCATCCTGGGTCTCGTTCTGGTTGATGGCCATCGTGCCTGCGGTCGCGGCGGCGCAACCGGCGCGCGAGGCGCCGCGCCCCGACCAGGAGGAGGAGCGAGCCACGGCGCGGGCGCGCGAGGAGTATGAACGCGGGCGAGCGCTCTTCCAGTCAGGGCAGTTCGGCCAGGCGCTGGCGGCGTTCCAGGCGGCGTTCGAGGCGCGGCAGCACCCGACGGTGCTCCTGCCCATCGCCGAGTGCCAGGAGCGGATGGGCGACCTGCGCGCCGCGGTCGCGACGCTCCAGCGGTACGTCGTGGCGGCGCCCGATGCGAGCGACGCCCCGCGCGTCCAGGAGCGGATCGCCGAGCTCCGCGGGCGTCCGGCCAAGCTGCGCCTCGCCACGAGCCCGCCCGGAGCGTCCATCCGTCTCGACGGTCAGGACACGGGGCAGGTGACACCCGCGGAGCTCGAGGCGTCGCCAGGGACTCACTCCGTCGAGCTCGAGCTGGAGGGCCATCGCGCGACGTCCGAGGACGTGACCGTCGAGTTCGCCGAGGTCCGCGAGATGTCCGTCACGCTGGAGGAGGAGCCCTCGGAGACGGCGCCCGGTAGCCAGGCTCGGGCAGGACGGGGCGGAGGTGGGCGCGGGCCTGGCGGCTACATGGCCGCGGGGTTCGGCGCGGTCGCGCTCGTGACGGGCTCGGTCCTCGGAGTCCTCGCTCTCGGCGCCCAGTCCGACTTCGAGGCGGACCCGACCGAGGAAGGCGCCGACCGCGCCGAGCGGCTCGCGCTGTTCTCCGACATTGCCTTCGGTCTGGCTGTCGCGGCGGGGATCACCGCGGCTGTCGCGCTCTTCACCGGAGGCGACGACTCGTCCGAGGACGACGAGGCATCCGGGCCACGTCTGCGGCTCGCGGCCACGGGCGTTCACCTCGACTTCTAGCGGAGGCAAGCGCATGAGAACCGTCGTCCGGATCCTTCTCGCCTCGGGCATGCTCACCTTCGCCGGCTGCGAGCTACTCGTCGATCCGGACCGCGGCCTGATCCCGGACGGCGACGCGGATGCCGATGCCGACGCCGACGCGGATTCCGACTCGGATGCGGACGGCGATGGTGACGGCGACGGTGATGGCGACGGCGACGGCGACGGCGACGGCGACGGCGACGGCGACGGCGATGGCGACGGTGACGGTGACGGCGACGGCG
>JACPQR010000051.1 GCA_016190375.1 Deltaproteobacteria bacterium | reverse complement strand
CTTCGGAAGCGCCGGTGTCTAGACCATGTTCCCAAGCCGCAGGAGCCCCGACTTCCCCGGCACGGCCTCCCCGGCCTGGGGACATGCAAGGAAGGGCGCCTGACCGGCGCCGGTGTCTAGACCATGTTCCTGCTCGACACGGACATCATCAGCTACCTCATGCTGGAGACTCCGCCACCGCCATTGACCCGACGGGCCGCGCAAGAGAAGACCGAGCACCAGCACCTGAGCGCCATCACCGTCGCCGAGGTCGCTTTCGGGGCCCATCGCAGCGGTCGGCCCGGATACTACATCGACAGGTTCCGCCAGGTGATTAGCGGGCTGCGGATAGCAGCCTTCGACCTCGATGCGGCCTGGAGGTACGGCGAGCTTCGGGCCGAGCTCGAGAGGCGGGGCGCGCCGCTTGCCGAGCCCGACCTGCGCATCGCATCGATCGCGCTGGCGCGTGGGCTGGTCCTCGTTACCCACAATCGGCGCCACTTCAAGCGAGTGCCCGGGCTGGTGCTCCAGGACTGGGCGACCGAGGGGTGAGAAACGCAGGCCGAGGGCGGGAAGGCCGCAGTCTTCGCGGCGCCGGTACGGCCGGGCTTGCTTCACGTCGAGGCGCGGCCCCAGCGCCCGGATCACGGCCAGCGGCCCGGCCGACTTCGAGCGGCTGATCGAGGCGAGGGAACGACCATGAAGAAGTGGGCTCGTCGAATCCTGGGGATCGCCGCCGTCCTCGCCGTCGGGGCGCTCGTGGTGGTCTCGGCGCTGCCCAAGCCGGTGCCCGTGGACGTTGCCCGCGTCGACCGCGGACCGCTGCGCGTGACCGTGGACGAGGACGCCCGCACGCGCGTCAAGGACCGCTACGGCATCTCGGCGCCGCTCTCGGGAAACCTGGCGCGGCTCGAGATCCACCCCGGCGACGAGGTCGAGGCCGGCCAGGTGCTGGCTCGCGTGATGCCGATCGATCCTCCGCTCCTCGATGCGCGTACCCGAGCCCAGGCCGAGGCGCGGCTCCGGGCGGCGCAGGCAGGGCGGGCGCAGGTGCGCGCGACGGAGGACCGGGCGCGGGCGGCCCTCGGGTTCGCGCGGCGGGAGGCGGAGCGCCAGCGGGGCCTCGCGCAGCGCAACATCGTCGAGCGCCGGACGCTGGAGCTCGCGGAGCTCGACGAGCGGACCCGCGCGTCGGACCTCGAGAGCACGCTCTTCGCGGCGCGCGTCGCCGCCTACGAGGTCGAGGTGGCGACCGCGGCGCTCGGACGGCTCGGCGCGCGCGCGAGCACGGAGCAGGTCGAGGTGACCTCGCCGGTCAAGGGGCGGGTCCTGAAGGTGCTGCACGAGAGCGGCGGTGTCGTGCAGGCCGGGACGCCGATCGTCGAGGTCGGCGACCCGTCGGCCCTCGAGATCGTCGCCGACCTCCTCACGGCCGACGCGGTCCAGGTGCGCCCCGGCTACCCGGTGGAGATCGCGGGATGGGGCGGGGAGGGGGTCCTCGCGGGTCGGGTCCGCCTCGTCGAGCCGGCGGCGTTCACGCGCGTCTCCGCCCTCGGCGTCGAGGAGCAGCGCGTCAACGCGATCGTCGACCTCGAGGACCCGGCCTCCGCCGGCGGCAAGCTCGGCGACGGCTACCGCGTCGAGGTGAGGATCGTGGTCTGGCAATCCGACGACGTGCTCCTCGCTCCGGCGAGCGCGCTGTTCCGCCACGGCGGCCGCTGGGCCGCCTTCGTCGTCGAGGATTCGGTCGCGCGCACGCGGCACGTCCGCCTCGGCCACCAGAGCGCCCTCGAGGCCGAGATCCTGGGCGGTCTGCGCCAGGGCGACCGCGTCATCGTCTACCCGAGCGACAGCGTCGAGGAGGGGACACGCACGGACGTGTCGCGCCGGTCCGTAAGTGGCCGTTGATACACGGGTTGCGGGGGCAACCGCGCGTTTCGTCGAATCGGGCAGCCGTGGTACCCTGACGGGGATGGTGCGCCGGAGCCTGGGCGCGACTCTCGTCGTGCTCGCGACCGCAGCCTGCGGCGCAGAAGAAGAGGGCGGCGAGGACTCGCTCGATCGCTGCACCGACAACGTGGACAACGACCACGACGGCCTGGTCGACTGCGAGGATCCCAGGTGCAGCGTCTTCCCGCGATGCTCCGACGCAGATGCCGGCGGGGACGCCGATGCGGGCGGCGACGTCGATGCGGACGGCGACGCCGACGCGGACGGCGACGCCGACGCGGACGGCGACGCCGACGCGGACGGCGACGTCGACTGCGACGAACCGCTCGAGCCCTGCGAAGGCGAGTGCGTCGACCTCGACTCCGATCCCGACGCTTGCGGCGCTTGCGGCTTCAGGTGCGTCGATGGTGACTGCGTGGATGGTGCTTGCGCCTGCGGGCTGCCGTGGCCCGACACATGTCGGGCCCTCGATGCGGTCACGTGCACGGATCTGATGATCGATTCCGCCAACTGCGGCACCTGCGGAGTCCCCTGCGACGGGACCTGCGTCGATGGCGAGTGCTGGTGCGATCCGCTCTGGCCCGACACCTGCGCCAGCATGGGCGACAGGCTTTGCACGGACCTCTCGATCGATGCCGCCAACTGCGGCGACTGCGGCGTCGTTTGTGGGAGCCATACCATCGGCTGCGCCGACGGCCACTGCGTCTGCGAGGCGGACTGGCCCGATCGCTGCCGGGCCGGCGACGTCTTCTACTGCACGGACCTGGCGACCGACGCGGACAACTGCGGTTCCTGCGAGCTCGTCTGCGGGAGCCACTCGGCCTGCGTCGGCGGCGACTGCGTCTGCGACATCGGGTGGCCGAACCGCTGCGAGGCGGGCAACGTGACCTACTGCACCGACGTGGCCACCGACGCGGACAACTGCGGGTCCTGTGGGGAGGCCTGCGGGAGCAACGCGGTGTGCGACGAGGGCGGATGCGCCTGCGGCGAGTCCTGGCCGGACCGCTGCGAGACCGGTGACGGTTTCTACTGCACCGACCTGAGCGCCGACGAGGAAGACTGCGGCTCCTGCCGGGAGGAGTGCGACCCCGACGAGAGCTGCGTCGACGGCATGTGCATGGAGCTGGATTGATCACAGGGCGCCGGCTGCGTGCGAGTCCTCGGCGACGGCGGCAAGGCGCTGCCCGGTCCCATCGTCTCCATGGACGCGCCGCGCCGGGCCGTCGCCCTGTCGGCCCGGACGCGACTCAGGCTCCGCGGGCGCGGGTTGGGGTGGTAGCCCTCGAGCCGGCGAGGTCCTCGTCGGCTGCGGACGAGCCGGCGCTCACCGCCGCCCGCGGACGATCACTTGATGCGCCATCAGGCGAAGGGCGTTGATGCGGATGAACCCGAAGGAGTCGGACTGGTCGAAGCCGCCGGCGACGTCCATGCTCGACAGCTCTTCGTTGTAGAGCGAGCTCGGCGAGTAGCGGCCGACCGGGGTCGCGTTCCCCTTGTAGAGCTCGAGCCGGACGGTGCCGTCCACGAGCTCCTGAGCCTTCTTCAGCGCGGCGCCGAGGAACTCCATCTCGGGGCTGAACCAGAATCCGTTGTAGATGATGGCCGCGTACTCGGGCGCGAGCATGTCGCGCAGTCGCAGCACCTGCTTGTCCATCGCGATCCCCTCGAGGTCGCGAAGCGCCGAATGCAGGATCGTCCCGCCGGGAGTCTCGTAGACGCCGCGCGACTTGATGCCGACGAAACGGTTCTCCACCATGTCCACGCGCCCGACGCCGTTCTCGCGTCCGAGCCTGTTGAGAGTGCCGAACAGGGCGAGCGGATCGGTCTCGCGGTGGCCGTCCGACAGGTTCTTCACCGCCACCGGCATCGCGTCCTTGAACTCGATCTCGATAGTCGTGACCCGGTCGGGCGCCCTGGTCGGATCGACGCACACGGTGAACATGTCCTTGTCGGGCGAGCGGTTCGGATCCTCGAGGATCCCCGACTCGTAGCTCTTGTGCATCAGGTTCTCGTCCGTCGAGAACGGCTTCTCGAGCGTCACCGGGATCTCGATCTCGTGCTCCTTGGCGAAACGGATGAGGTCGGAGCGGCCCTGGAAGCGCGCGAGGAACTCGGCGTCTTTCCACGGCGCGATGACCTTCATCTGCGGCGCCAGCGCGGCGTACGCGAGCTCGAACCGCACCTGGTCGTTCCCCTTGCCGGTCGCGCCATGCGAGACCGCCGTCGCCTTCTCGCTGTGCGCGATCTCGACCTGGCCCTTCGCGATCAGCGGCCGAGCGATCGCGGTGCCGAGCAGGTAGCGTCGCTCGTAGATGCCGCAGCCCGCGATGGCCGGGAAGATGAAGTCCGTGACGAGCTCGCGCTTCAGATCGGCGACGTGGACCGCGTCGGCGCCGGTCTTCACCGCGCGTCGGCGCGCGGCCTCGAAGTCGTCCTCCTGTCCGACGTCGGCGATGAAGGCCACGACGCGATGGCCCTTCAGCTTCAGCCACTTGAGAATGCAGCTCGTGTCGAGCCCACCCGAGTACGCGAGCACCACCGTTTCGTTCGCCATGCGGCCTGCCTACCACAAAGGCAGTTCCGGCTGCTACCGCGGGCTCTCGACTCGGCCCGCGAACAGGACCACGCCCGAGCGGAGGTCACGCAGGAAGAAGAGGAAGGGATGATCCGCGCGGAAGACCTTCGGGCGCGGCGTGGGCCGGGGCGGCCCGCCGCGTGGGGCCATGATCACCGCGGTCGCCGCGGCAGCCTCCGTGCCCTCTTCGTCGACCTTCACGAACGCCTTGTGGAAGACCCTGGAGATGAAGAGACGCTCTCGCGGATCGGGTGGGTTCGCCATCGCGGTGAAGTCGGCGGCGTTTCGATCGAAGGCCGTCGGCATGCCCATCGCCGCGAGCTCCTCGGCCAGCGGGACGGGCTCGGGAGGATCGATCGTGAACTTCGGGAGCGAGGCCGATACCGCCGTCGTCTCGCCTGCGCCGAGCCAGGACGCGAGCGTCGCGTCGTCGAGGACGGCCTCGACGGCGGCGAGGCCGTCCTGCGCCCGCGGCAGCACGAGGGTCATCGCGAGGTCCCCGCCCTCGTACGGCATCTCGAGGACCTGTACGTCCGCCAGCTCGGCGAGCCGCAGCGGGCCCACCATGTGCATCGTCGGCACGGTCTCGGTCCGCCCGCCAGCGCCGTGGAAGACCTCGTCGCGGGTGCTCTCGCGCGTGAACGGGCTGAGCCACCTCGCGAGCAGGTACACGGCGTTCGTGAGGACGAGCTTCGTCGCGCCGTCGACGCTCCGCGGCGGAAGCAGGTTCGAGATACGGTTCTGCGTCTGCTGGGCGACCCACTGGTTGATGTGGGCGCGCACCGCCTCCGGGTCGGCGGCGAAGTCCACGGGCTCGAGCGGAGCGCGGAACGTGCCGTGCGTCAACGCGAGGAACGGCGCCTCGAACCGCGCGCCCGCGGCGCCGAAGAGGCGATTGACCACCCGCAGCGTGTACGCGGTACGGCTCGCGTCGTTCCAGGTCGCGAGGAGCGCGCCGGCCTCCGCCTGGGTCGCCGCGACGTCGTCGGGCATGTGGAGCACCCGCCGCATCTCGGCCTCGGTCCGGGTGCGCGCGCCCGCGTGCGTCATGGCCAGAGCGATCCACGCGCTGCCCGGGGAGACCGCCAGGTTCCCCGGCCGCGAGCGCAGCCGCGCCCACAGCTCGACCGCGAAACGGCGCGTGCCCTCGCCGACCGATTGCGCGGCCCCCGCCGTCGCCAAAGGACCCGGCATCGGGCGATCCGGAGGCGCCAGTGGCCCGGGCGTGGAGCCGGCGGTCGGAGCAGGCGGCGGTGGCGGAGACGGCGGCGGGGTCGCGCTCGAGCCGCAACCCACGCACGCGACGAGGACCGGGACGACGAGGACCGGGCCGAGAAGGATGCGGCTGCGCATGCCGCGCCATCATACCGGCGCAGTCAAACCCGTCCACAGGCCATCTGACTCGGCGCTCCACAGGCCCGGTTGTGGGCACGACGAACCTCGCGGTAGGGTCGCGCCCATGCCGCGGCTCCGTTCGTTCACGCTCGCTCTGGTCATGGCCGCCTGCGGAGGTCGGAGTGGAGTGACCTCCGACGAACTGGAACCCAGCCCGGAGCGCGGCGGCCGCTTCGTCGGGACCTGGCTGATAGACCAGCCCTCCCACGCGCTCTACGAGTACACCTTCTACACGTTCGGCGCCGACGGAACGCTCGAGCGCGGGCCGATGTGTGACGAGACGGGCTGGGTGCAGCGAGGGGTCGACTCGCCCCTGCGCTGCACCTTCGGGGACGGATGGGAGAGCCACGGTGACACGGCGCTCGCGATCTTCGGCGCCTGCAGCGACGGGCAGGACCGCACTATCGAGCTCCAGTTCCTCACGCCTCCCGACGCCAACGCCGACGGGGCGGCGGTCCAGGTCACCGCCGTCGACGGGGAGCCGGGCTGGGGGCACGAGTGGCCCTCGTGGAGGTGGCAGAGGTGCGGCGGCGCCCAGACCTGCGAGCTGGCCTGCCCCTCATGCTGTCCTCCGTGGCCGACCTGACGCCCGGACGCCATTCCGTGACGGTCTGGCGTTCGGGCGCAAGGACGAGCGACAATACGCTGCAATATGCGCCAGACGACCTCTCGACTGCTCGCTCGTGCTCTCGCGCTCCTGACGCTCTCGTTCTGGGGCTGCGGCGCTGCCGACGACGACGGCGGCGGAGGCGACGACTCGGGCGTTCCCGTGGACGGCGGCGGCTCCGAGGATGGGGGAGGGCCGCCAGCCGACGGGCGCCTGCCGGGAGCTCCGGGCGACTCGGCGCGAGGCGCGATCGACTTCTGGGAGGTGACCGAGCCGCAGACGATCGACGTGAACCCGGAGCTCGAGGGCCTGTTGACCTCCGCGACCCGAGCTCTGGCGGCAGTCACCGAGGACGCGACGGTCGGCGACGTCAACGGCGCGCTCGACGCGGCAGGGATGCGGATCGTCGGCGGCCTGCCGGGCGGGATCATCGTCGCGGACATCGCCGAGCCCGACTTCGCGGCGCTCCGCGCGGCGGTCCAGACCCTCGCTGGATCGGGCGCGTTCAGGACGGCCGGCGAGGACCTGGCGACGGTGAGCGAGATCGTCCCGCCGGACTCGGAGAGCTTCGCCGACTCCGGGCAGGCAGAGCCCTGGACCTGGGACTGGCTGCCGGCAGGCGCGAACTGGCACCTCGAGTGGGTCCGCGCCCCCGCGGTGTGGAGCCTCGTCCGGGTGCTCGAGCGGCGGAGGTGCGGCAGGCTCGATCCCGTGGTCGGCGTCGTCGACGCCGGCATGCATCCCCACGCCGACCTGACCCGCGTCGCCTGGGAGTACGCCGAGGACACGTGGATCCCTGGTGATCCGAACGAGGGCGATCACGCCCTCGCGGTCTCCGGGATGATCGCGGCCGGAACGCCCGCGAACGACGACCGGGGGATCGAGGGCGTCAACCCCTGGGCGAGCATCGTGGGACGAGGCGTGCCGGAGGTGGACCTCGCGGATGGGGCGGCCGCTCTCTTCATCGGCACGGCGGCCCGCGTCGTGGCCACGACCAGCACGCTGCAACAAGGAGTCGCGGGGCTCCTCGCGTCGAACCCCGGCCTGCGCATCGTCAACCTCAGCCACAACTGGCCATGGGCGGAGGTCGGCTACAACCCCGACCTTCGAAACAGGATCCTCGTCGATGCGGCGGTGGATTCCGGAGCGCTCGAGACGCTCGCCTTCATCGAGGGGCTCGTCGCCGATGGGCACGACTTCGTCCTCTTCCAGTCGGCCGGCAACGACCGCGACGACTTCGGCGGGAGCATGACGGCCCACTTCGGCTCCCCCTTCGCGGCGGCGGCGCTCGACCTCGGCGGAGCCGCGGCGGCGCACGTGCTGGTGATCGAGGCGATCGGCCAAGAGGGCAACTACGGCTGGGACACGAGCCTGTCTGCGTTCTCACAGTCCGCGGGCGACCTGTCGGCGCCCGGCGAGCGCCTCGGCATCATCCGTTCCCCCGGGCCGTACGCCGTGAAGCAGGGCACCTCGTTCGCCGCTCCGCTCGCCGCCGGAGTCGCGAGCCTCGTGACGATGTTCGACCCCGACATCGGCTCCGCGGAGATCATCGACGTCCTGCGCCGCTCGACCTCCCCGACGGGCGGCGGGGCCCGGCCGGGCGTCAGCGCCCTTGGCGCGGTGCTGGCGCTCGACGGCGACGCGGCCTGCGGCACGTGGAAGAAGGCGCTGGTCGACGTGGACGACGGCACCGTGCACGGCCTGCAGCGCTGGACCTTCGACGACAGCGGCGCCGGCCGCATCGACGTCGGCGACTCGGGGCCCGACGGCGCGGTCGACATGGCAGACTTCCGCGCGTTCCGGACCGCCTACGATCACTACTACACGGGGCTCGGCCCCGCCGACCACCCGAAGCTCGACCTCAACCGCAACGGGCGCACCTGGGACACCCACCAGGACGAGGAGCACCAGGCCCGGTTCGACTTCAACGGCGACGGTCAGATCGAGACCGTGGTCGGCGCCGATGCCCAGCCGCTCCTGGGCGAGCGGACGAGCGACCTGGACCTGCTCCTCGCCTGCTTCACCGACGACGGCGAGGGCTGGACCGCGGAGGACCTCCGCGGCGATCTGATCTTCTCGGCCGATCTCCTCTTCCGCCTGCAGTGGGTCACGGCCGAGGTGAACGGCCACCTCTCGTACCGCTCGGAAGACCTCGAGCTCGACGCGATCGAGCTCAGATGGCCCACCGGCGACGGCACGCACTCCGTTCGCCTCGAGGTACCGCTGCCCGACGAGCTCCTCATGACGGTTCCCCTCTTCGGCGGGCCCTTGGAGGTCGTCGCGATCGCAGGGGATCGCGAGGTGTGCACCGAGCTGGCACCAGCTATCGGGGACCTCGAGTCATCGGACCACGTAGTCGTCCCCATCCACGTCACCTGCGCGGCGGGCGAGACCTGCTGCGACGACGGCTGCCACGACCTCCGCTGGGACGCGGACAACTGCGGCGACTGCGGCGCCGCCTGCGCCGGAGACGACGTGTGCGACGACGGCCGCTGCCGCCCGGCGGGCACCTGCGGGCCGATAGAGGAGCCGATTGACTGCGATCTGCCGGAGGGGCGCTGCTGCGACGGCGCATGCTACCCGCCGACCGATCAGCTCACGTGCGAGGGCTGCGACTCGCCTTGCGACTGGAACGAGACCTGCTGCGCCTTCACGTGCTGCCCGCACGGCGAGACCTGCTGTCCCGGCGACCCCACCCAGTGCTGCGCCTGGGGCGAGGACGTGTGCAGCGGCGCGCGGCTCGACGTCAGCTCCGACCCGCTCAACTGCGGCGGCTGCGCCAACGCCTGTCCCGACGGCTGGGAGTGTTGCCACGGCGCCTGCGTGAACACGAGCATGGACCGCGTCAACTGCGGTGGCTGCGACGTCGGGTGCATGCCCTCCGAGGCCTGCTGCGAGGGCGCGTGCACGAGCATGACCCCGGAGACGAGCTGCGGCGGCTGCCCGGGCGTGGACGGCCAGGACTGCACCCTGCTCGACACCGGCTGCTGCAATGCGCGCATCTGCGGCACCGAGGGCTGCCCGGCCACGTGCACCGAAGAGTGGGAGGGCCTGACCTGCGATCCCGTGACCGGCCAGTACTTCGATCTGGCGCGAGGCGACGCGGGGCACTGCGGAGCGTTCGGCGAGGTCTGCGGCGCGCCGGCGCGCTGCGTCGCGGGGCAGTGCGTCCTGCCCGAGGACGACAACGACTCCGAGAACTGCTACTGGACGGGCCTCGCTTGTGCCGCGGAGGTGCCGGTCTGCTGCGAGGGACGCTGCACCGATCTCGACAGCGACCGCGAGAACTGCGGCGATTGCGGCCACGCCTGCCCGTTCGGCTTCGACTGGTCCTGCTGCGACGGGGTGTGCGTCGACACGACGACCGACCACGACAACTGCTGGACCTGCGGCCAGGCCTGCGCCGACGACGAGCAGTGCTGCAACGGCCAGTGCTCGGACGTCAGCGCCGACGTCGTCAATTGCGGCCAGTGCGGCTACCACTGCCCGCAGACGCTGCCCCTGAGACCCTGGGAGGAGGTGGACTGGACCGATCCCTGGCCCCAGCCCGTGCCCGCCTGCTGCGACTCGCAGTGCCCCGCCGACACGCCCGCCTACGACGAGGACAACTGCGGCGGCTGCGGCATCCAGTGCGAGGAGGGCCAGACCTGCTGCGCCGGGTCCTGCGTCGACGCCCTGACCGACGAGGAGAACTGCGGCTTCTGCCACAACCAGTGCGCCGAGGACGAGGGCTGTTGCGGCGGCCGCTGCCGTGATCTCCTGACCGATCGACAGAACTGCGGCGAGTGCGACAACCCCTGCGGCCTGTTCGAGTCATGCGCCGGCGGCGGCTGCATCTGTGAGGTCATCTGAAAGGGGACACGCACCCGGCTCGGAACACCGCGAGATCATTGCGCTCGCAGACACAACCGCGCGTTTCGTCTTGCGCGGGTGGCGGCTGCATCCGTCAGGTCATCTGAGCCCGTGGCGGATCGAGGCAAGCTCCCTCGCTTGGTGGAGGCCCGCTCACCAGGAGGTGCGCGTCAGGCCGGTGACCTCGTCGAAGTGCGCGTCGCGGCTGAGCACCGGAAGGTCGTGCTGCCGCGCCAGGGCGGCGATCCAGGCGTCGTTCGAAGGAATCGGCCGGCCCGCCGCGCGGAGCTCCTCGCGGAGGGTCGAGTAGTGGGCCGCGGTCTCCTCGTCCAGGCGAAGCACGTTGCAGACGGCCACGAGACGGTCGAGCCAGGACTCGTAACGACGCCGGTGCCGAGAGCGCAGGATGCCGAAGCGGAACTCGCCTATCACGATGACCGGCAGCGCGAACACGTCGACTCGGGCAGCAGCGACCTCGAGAGACGCGACCCCATCCGCCAGGGCAGAGACCGCGTTGGTGTCCAGGATCACGGGTTGTCCTCAGTGTCGATCCGTTCGAACTCGGCCTCGACCAGACGATCGAGGCGCGCGGTCTCTGCCCTCAGCCCCTTCAGGCGGCCCGACAGATTCTTCCAGGACGGGCGCGAGGGGTGCTCGCGCTCGCGCAGGGTTCGCTCGACGGCCTCGGTGAAATACTGCTTCAGCGACACGCCCCGAGCGGCGGCTGCGGCCTTCGCGCTCCGGAACAGCCGGTCCGGGAGCTCGATGGTGGTCTTCATGCTCGTACGCTCCCATATTTATGGGCCACGGGCAACGTTCAGAGAGGGGACACGCACCAGGTCCTCAAGTGCGCGAAAAGATGGGCTTCGCAGAGACAACCGCGCGTTTCGTCCGCGGCGGCCTGGCTACTCGGCCACCTCGAAGTGGATGATCTCGGTGAAGTCGTAGCTCGTCCTGTTACCGGCCTTGTCGGACAGCTCCATGAGCTGCAGGCCCCACGTCCCCGGCGCCGAGCCGACGGGAAGCACGACGTCGATCTCGTAGTCCTCCCAGGCGGTCGGGTCGCCGTCGAAGAACTCCGTGTAGAAGTTGCGGTGGTAGTGGTACTGGCCGTGGCTCAGCCCCTGCGGATCGAGCAGGAGGTAACCCACGACGCCGAGCCCCGAGGCGTCGTCGCGCGCCCGGTAGTCGATCTGCACGAGCGTCTCGCCGTTCGGCGCGTCCGGCCGCGTGGGCGCGGCGCTCACGTCGATGTCGTTCAGCTCCAGCTCGGGTCCCGTCGCGTCCGGGTTCGGCGTGACGATCGTGACGGTGGGCGCCGGCTCGTCCTCCGGCGCGTCCGAGAACCTCTGACCGCTGCTGTTCAGCGCCTCGTCCGCCATCGAGATGTACGACACCTCGTAGTCGCCCGAGGCGTTGAACTCCTTGATCAGGAAGTCGACCGTCGCCGTCGAGGTCGCCGCGTCGAACGACCCGTACGACTCCATCCGGTAGATGCCGGCCGACGGGTTGATCAGCGTCGCGTAGCTGGGATTGCCGCTGCCCATCGAGACGTCCTCCTCGACCGCCCAGGTCACGCGGACGCGCTGGATGTCGTGGTCGATCCCGCCCTGCACGAGGACGTCGTCGCTGCGCTGGATGGCGATGCTGCCCGGCACGTATCTCGGGGGCGTGAGGTCCTCGAGCGGGTTATTCACGTACATCCGCCAGCCGAAGTCGTCGACGCCCTCGAGCCGCTGGTTACCCACGCTGTCGACGACGACGATCTGGTCGGTGAACCACAGCCCGGCCTTGGAGTACCTGCTGAGCCGTTTCGCGCCGCGCAGGACCGACCCGCGTTCGTTCGCCGGCGAGAGGTACATGTCGGTGTGCGTGTTGGCCTCGCTCGACAGCCTCAGGAACGCGTTCGACGCGCCGTCGAGGACGCCCTCCATCGTGTGCAGCTCGATCTCGACCGTGACCGTCTTGTCCGCCTCGGGCTCGCCTTCGACGCACACGTCGACGCGCCTGATCTTCCCCGGGTACGCGTAGTCGGGGTAGAGGTTCAGGACCTGGAAGGTCAGGTCCTCGCGCACGGTCTGGACGTAGCGGTCGCCGTGCATGATCCGGTCGCGAATGAACTCGTACTTGGGCAGCGACCGCGACTGCAGCGCCCCCGGATCGAGGATGAAGTACGAGAGCGACTCGGCCATGTCCTCGTCCGGGTTCACCAGATGCGCGTACGCGGACACGAACTCGGTCGTGGACCTCGTCGACCAGCCGCTCGGATCGTCGGGGTTCTGATACCACTGGCCCACCTCGATCCAGGCCTGCTTGAGCTCCTCGGTGAACAGCCGCGACCAGAGGAAGTGGCTCTTCTCGTGGATGATGAGGCGATGCATGTGGTCGAGGTTCGAGAGGAACGCGGTGTCCATGAACTCGATGTAGCTCTCGACGTGCCTGGTCGGCCAGGCGACGGCGGGCGCGCCCGGATACAGAGGGTGGGGCTGCCCGTCCTTGCGCCGCACGAGGTAGCTGAGACCCGGCACGACGCGGTAGCCGGCCGGCATCTCCTCGAACATGTCGATGATGTCGAGGAGCTCGTCCGGGTGGAACTCCTGGAAGCGATCGGCGTGCTCGTCGGTCAAGGCCCTGTAGTCCCCGATGACGGTCGTGACGCCGAAGCGCTGGCCGAGGATGCGCTCGACGGCGTCGAGGCTCTCACCTTCGTGCGTCACGAACATGGTGGCGGCGTGGTGCAGCCGCTTCGAGTAGAAGGTCCCGCGAAGCCCATCGAGCAGCACGAGCCGCGGCGCCGCGTAGACGAACGCGTCCTGCGAGATGACGACGAGGTTCTCCTCGTGGTCGATGATGATGTCGTCGGGCAGGTGTTCGCTCGTGAGCACCCACTTCGAGGGGCCCTCCACGAGCTGAGGGATCGTCTTCATCGTCTGGTGCAGCCGGTACGCGTGCTCTTGCGTCCAGGCGAGCTCCTCGTCGCTGAGGAGGATCTGGAAGTCGCGGCGCAGCGCGTCGGCGGCCATGAGATCGGGGGAGTCGACCGGCTCGCCCAGGAACGCGATCCGCGCAGGCTCGTTGACCCAGGCGCTGACCTGGTAGCCGGAGCGGCTGACGTCCTCCTCCCAGTGGAAGCAGAAGTCGCCCTGCTCGAGCGGCCTCGCCTGCATGTCGGGGACGACGATGCTCCGCGCGCAGGCGGCGGCGTCGTCGGGGACGACGATGGTCCGCGCCAGCTCGCTCTCGTGACCGGTCGCCTCGAGCTTCAGGAAGTGCGCTCCCGGGGGGACGCCGAAGAACGCGAACGCGCCGTCGGCCCCGACGGGGAGCGACGAGAGGTAGCCGTCGCTGCCCAGCGTCACGGCCGCCGCCCCTGCGAGCCCTGCCACCCGTCCCACGAGCGAATGGCAGTCGGGCCCGGCGGCGGCGGCGCACGCTCGGTCCGCCGTCGGAGCGAAGCCGTCCTCGCACTCGCAGTGGTACCCGACCGAATCGTCGGCGCAGGTCGATCCGGCGCCGCACGACGCGATGCCGAGCGAGCACTCGTCGACGCCGTCCACGATCTGGGTGGGCTCGACCTCGGGCGGCGTGACGCAGCGCAGCCCGCCCGGCATGTTGACGCACATGTCGCGCGGGTCGCAGCCGCCGTTGTCGATCCGGCACTCGTCGATGTCGGCGCAGCCGGTCTCGCCGCTGCCGTAGAAGCCCGCGGGGCACGAGCCGCAGAGCCGGCCGCCGGGCGTGTTCTCGCAGACGACCTGCGGGTCGCAGCCCCCGTGGTCGACCTGGCACTCGTCGACGTTGGCGCAGCCCGTCTCGCCGCCGCCGGCGTAGCCCGCGGGGCAGGGGCCGCAGGTCCTGCCGCCGTCGGTGTTGGCGCAGGCGACGAGCGGGTCGCAGCCGCCGTTGTTCGTGAGGCACTCGTCGACGTCGACGCAGCCCGTCTCGCCGCCGCCGGCGTAGCCCGCGGGGCAGGGGCCGCAGCGCCGCCCATCGGGCGTGTTCGTGCAGGCGACGAGCGGGTCGCAGCCCCCGTTGTTCGTCAGACACTCGTCGACATCGGCGATCTCGCGAACGCCGCGGTTCGAGTATCCCCTGCGTGGTGGGCCGCAGCGCCGTCCTCCGGACGTGTTCTCGCAAGCGACGCGCGGGTCGCAGCCGCCGTTGTCGGTCAGGCACTCGTCGATGTCGACGCACCCCGTCTCGCCGCTGCCCGAGTAGCCCTCGGGGCAAGGCCCGCAGCGCCGCCCGCTCGCCGTCATCGTGCAAGAGACGAGCGGGTCGCAACCACCGTTGTTCGTCAGGCACTGGTCGATCGCGGGATCGGCGGCGCCCCCGCTCCCCCTGCCACCGTCGGGGCGCGCATCCTGGCCGGCATCGGCGTCGTTCGAGTCGGCCGCCGCTCCCCGCATCGCGAGTCGACCGGGCAGCGCAACGGAGATGGCAGGTGCTCGCCGCCCGCGCCGAGGCGTGCCATCTGCCCCGAGCTTGCAGCTCGGCGACACCAGGCCGGCGAGCATCAACGCGGCGAGCGCGAGCGTCGGCCCGCTCGAGATCCCGGGCCGGCGCAGGGTGGAGGATCGGAGACGAGATGATTCGTTGGTGTTCGGCTTCATGCCTCGGTCACGAATGCACCCCCCGCGCCGCTCGAAAAGACAAGAGTCGCGGGATCCGCGCAGGGTCATCGGCGACCTTCGAGGTCACGGATGACCACGAGCTCCAGCGCGAAAGGGCCATCCGCCCGGCGTTTTCGAGGGGCCGCCGGCGGCACGGTGGCTGCAGCGAACGAGGGGCATGAGCGCCAGACCACAGACCCGAGAACACGCCGACCTCACCGGCACGTTGATCCTCGTCGACGACGATCAGCTCGCCGGCTGCACGATGCGAAGGCTCCTCCAGCGTGCCTTCCCGAGCCTCGACGTACGAATGGCGACCGACGGCGACGCCGCCCTCGAGCTCCTCGACCAGGACGTCGTCTGCATCGTCTCCGACATCGACATGCCGGTGAGGGACGGCATCGAGCTCGCCTGGGCGATCCGGAACGCCGCGCCCTACGGGCCGTGGCGGCAACTGCCCATCATCCTGGTGTCGGCAGCTTGCCGCGACGAGGAGCTGATCGAGCGAGCCTGGGGACTGGGAATCGCACACATCGTGCGAAAGCCCTTCTCGGCCGACGAGATCGAGCGCGCCGTGGTCCAGGCGACGACCTGGGTCCGCCGCCGGCCGCTGGAGGGGGCGCGCGCCGACACCCGCGCTCTGCCTCCCGCGCCGCCCGCCGCCCGCCGCCGCGTCTCGTTCGGCTGAGAGCCTGAGGAAACGGTGACGGCCAGCATATTATTGGTGAAGGCCGGCCGAGGAAGGCCGTAGACACGAAGGGGGACCCCTTTGGCGACACCTGGCGAGCACGAGAGCTGGACCGACGAGGAGCTCCTCCGCTTCTTCACCCTGTCGACCGACCTGTTCGCGATCTCGGACCTCGACGGCTACTTCCAGCGGCTCAACCCCGCGTGGGAGCGCGCCCTCGGGTTCACGAACGAGGAGCTCTGCGCGCGTCCCTCGAAGGAGTTCATCCACCCGGCCGAACGGGAGATGCCGGCCTCCAAGCGCGAGAAGCTCCTGACGGGCCTCGATCACGTCGAGTACCAGAATCGCTTCCTCTGCAATGACGGGTCGTACCGGTGGATCCTCTGGAACGCCACGGTCTCGGTCCAGCGGCGGCGAATCTACTCCGTCGGTAGGGACATCACGGAGCAGGTCGAGGCCGAGGAGCAGGTCCGGCGGCTCGTGAGCGAGCTCGAGGCCAAGAACAAGGCCCTGCTCGAGGCCCAGGAGCAGAAGGCGGCGCTGACCGCCTACATCGTCCACGACCTCAAGAACCCGCTGTCCGCCATCGTCGCCAACGCGTATGGGCTCCAGGAGGAGCCCGAGCTGAGCGAGCCCACGCGTGAGTCGATGCGCGACATCTACCTGGGCGCGCAGGCGATGGACCGCATGGTCCTGACCCTGCTCGACGTGAGCCGCAGCGAGGACGGCGCGCTGGTCCCGCGCCTGGCTCCCGTGCCGCTCGCGACCCTGCTCGAGGAGGCGCGCGCCTCGATGGCCGCACTGGCCCAGCTCCGCCAGCAGAAGATCGAGCTCCGGACGGACCTGGGCGCTCCGGCGGTCCAGGCCGATCCGGATCTGCTCCGGCGCATCGTCGTGAACCTCCTCGACAACAGCCTGAAGTACGCACCTTCGGGCACCACGATCGTAATCGAGGCCCGGACCGACGCGAGCGGCGCAGCGGAGATCCGTATCCGCGACCAGGGCCCCGGCATCCCCGAGGAGCACCGCGACCGGATCTTCGAGAAGTACGTCCGCCTCGATGGCAGCTCCGGAGCCAACGCTCGCAAGAGCCGCGGCCTCGGGCTGGCCTTCTGCCGGCTGGCCGCCGAGGCCCAGCGCGGGCGGGTCTGGGCCGAGCCGAACGCTCCCGTCGGGACCACGTTCTGCGTCTCGCTCCCCGGACGGTAGCGACGTCTCAGCGCGATTCGATCCCGTGGCGCTTCATCAGCCGGCGGAAGTTCGATCGATCGAGCCCGGCCGATCGAGCCGCCTCGGCGAGGCTTCCGCCCGAGCGAGACAGTAGCTCCTCGACGTAGCCTCGCTCGAAGGCCGCGACGGCGGCCTCCTTGGCCTGCGCGAACGGAAGGCCCGCGCTCGCCAGTCCCTTCGCCGAGACCCTCGCGTCGCGAACGGCAGGCGGAAGCGACGCCGGCGTCACGGAGTCCCCCTTGGAAAGCACCAGCGCGCGCTCCATGGCGTGCTCGAGCTCGCGGACGTTGCCGGGCCATCCGTATCCGATCAGGAGCTCGAGCGCCTCCGGCTCGAAGCGGGCGGTCGCCTTTCCCAGCCTCTTCCCGTGCTTCTGAAGGAAACGATGCGCCAGGGGCGCGATGTCCTCGGGGCGCCTTCGCAGCGCCGGTACCTCGATCGAGACCACGTTCAGCCGGTAGTACAGATCCTCCCGGAAGGCGCCTGCCCGGATCGCCGCGGGCAGGTCGCGGTTGGTCGCCGCCACGACCCTCGGGTCGACCTTTCGCGGCTCGCTCGATCCCACCGGGCGAATCTCCCCCTCCTGCAGGACGCGCAGGAGGCGGACCTGCGTGGCAGCCGACAGCTCGCCGACCTCGTCGAGGAAGAGCGTCCCCCCCGACGCCTCCTCGAAGACCCCGCGCCGGTTGCTCGTGGCGCCCGAGAACGCGCCTCGGACGTGACCGAACAGCTCGCTCTCGAGGAGCGTCTCCGTCAGCGCGGCGCAGTTGATGGGGACGAACGCGCGGCCGTTCCTCGGGCTCCGCCGGTGGATGGCGCGGGCCACGAGCTCCTTGCCCGTGCCGCTCTCCCCGAGGACGAGCACCGTGGAGTCGACGGGAGCCACGCTCTCGACGAGGGCGAACACCTCGCGCATGAGCGGCGAGGCGCCGACCATGTCGTCGAAGCGATCGGAGACCTCGAGCTGGCGCTCGAGGAAGCGGTTCCGTTCCCTGAGCCTGCTGCGCTCCACGGCGTGCTTCACGACGGTGACGAGGTCGTCGAGCGACCCGAAGGGCTTGACGAGGTAGTCGTAGGCTCCTCGACGCATGGCCTCGACGGCCGCGCCGATCGTGGCGTGCGCCGTCATTACGATCACGCCGACGTCCGGCCACCGGTCGTTCGCGATCCGGAGGAGCTCGAGCCCGTCGACGCCGCCGGGCATCTGCACGTCGGTGAGAAGGACGTCCGTTCGCGCGGCCGCTCCCGCCTCGAGCGCGGCCAGCGCCTCCGCCCCGGACTCGAAGGAGCGGACCTCGAAGCCCGCCCGACGGAGGCCCCGCGACACCGTTCCGAGGACGAGCGGATCATCCTCCGCGACCAGCACGCACGCCTTCGTCGCCTCCGGCATCGGTCGGGAAGCTACGGACGATGACGCGCCTTAGTCAACGGTGATGTCGTTCGGGTAGGGGTGGCGCACGGAGAGCGAGACGGCCCGACCGTCACGAACGCAGAGACCCTCTCGGGCGCAGCCGGCGGTGCGCGGGGACGAGCTCCAGGAACTTGCGGCGAAGCTCGGGATCGCCGATCCCGCGCGCGAGCGCCTCGATTCGCTCCCTGCCTGCGGAGAGGACCGCGGCCGCTTCTTCCTTGCGGCCGACGGCCGACAGCACCTCGGCGTGCGTGACGTACAGCTCCGCCTCGTCCTCCTCGACGCCGCCCTTCTCGCCGCGGATCTGCATCGCGCGGTCGGATGCCGCGAGCGCCTCCTCGTGGTCGCCGGCGGCGAGCCGCGCGCTCGCCTCGAGCGAGAGGGCCAGCGCCTCGACGGCAGCGAACCCGAGCTCCTTCGCCGCCGCCGCAGTGCTCTGGGCCTCGTCGCCGACCTCCCCGGCCGGGGCATGGTGCAAGAGGACCCGGGTGCGATAGAGGCGCGCGAAGACACCGAGCCTCGCCTCGCGAGCGGCCTGGGCGATCACGCCGGCCTGAGCGAGCTCCGTCAGGGCCTCCTGGTCACGCCCGAGCATCGACAGGGCATAGCCGAGGTTCAGACGTGCGTAGCCCTCCGCGACGTGGCTGCCGACGCGACGACAGCCCTCGATGGCCTCACGGAGCGCAGCCTCGGCCTCCCCGTAGGCCCCTACCCTGTTGTACGTGTCCGCCTGGTCCGACCGCATGGCGGCCAGGCGCCGCACGTCGCCTGCGTTCTCGAGCAGGCCGATCGCCTCCCCGTAGCACGAGAGACGCTCCCCGTGATCCCCGCGCGCGGCCGCGAGGTGCGCGCGAGCCTCGGCAGCGGCGAAGGCCGCGCGAGGCGAGCCGCCCTCGGCGAGCGCCGCGACCTCCGCCACGACCTCCTCGAGCACGGCCAGATTCCCCGCGAACCAGAGGGGCCGGACGCGAGATGCGCAGGCGAGCGCGAGCCTTTCGCGATCGCCTGCCGCGCGCGCGGACTCGACGGCCGCCGTCGCGGCCTGCTCCGCCTCGTGGAGACGGCCCTCCACCGTCAGCCAGCCGGTGAGCTCCGTTTGCGCGCAGGCCCGCTCGGCGTCGCTCCTGCTGGAATCGAGCGCCGCACGGATCTCGCGCTCCTGCTCGTCCCTCCTGCCGCCGAAGTAGAGCGCGGTGGAGCGGGCCATCCGGAGGGCGAACGCCGACTCGCGGATCGGTCCAAGGCGAAGCGCTGCGTCGGAGCAGCGCATCACCGCGGCTGTGTCGCCCCTTCGCGAGGTCGCGAGCGCCGCCTCGGCATAGCGGGTGGCCGCGGCCTCCGGCTGGCCTCCGCGATCGTGGTGAGATGCGACCTCCTCGGGATCGCAGCCCGAGCCCGCCGAGAGGTGAGCTGCGATGCGGCGGTGAACGGCGCTCCTCGCCTCGTCGCCGAGCATTCGATACGCGACCTCGCCCACGAGCGAGCTGCGGAACTGGTAGTCCCTGGCCGTCGCCCCCCGGTCGCGCACCCGGCTCGCGAGGATCTCGCGCCGCGTGAGCGAGTGCAGCAGGGCCCCATCCACCTCCAGGCACGAGGCCTCCTCGGCAGAGAAGGGACGATGGAAACAGGCGGCGGCCTTGCAGAGCTCCTTCTCCGCGTGCGGCAAGTGGTCGAGCCGTGACTGGACGGCGGCCTCGACCGACAGGGGCAGGGGGAGGCTCGCCGCGTCGCAGTCGAGGGAGGCTCGATCCTTGAGCGCGAGGACGATCTGCTCGACGTAGAAGGGATTGCCTCCGGTGACGCTGGTGATGGCGCTGGCGAGCGCCTCGGGGAGCCGGCGACCCGCGACCGCCTCCCCGAGGGAAGCGACGTGCGACGAGACCAGCCCGCGCAAGACGAGGCGAATGACCGTGTGGCCGCGGAACGGATCCCGGCGATGGTCGAGGAGCTCCGGCCGTGCCGTCGCGACCACGACCAGAGGTCGGTCCGCGTTCCTGTCGAGAAGGTCGGGCAGCATGTCGAGCGAGGCCGGATCGGCCCATTGCAGGTCCTCGAGGAGGAGGGCCAGTGGACCTCGAGCCGCGAGGGCATCGAGGTAGTCGCGCAGCGCCATCCGCAGGCGGTCGCCCATCAGGCGGGGATCCAGCCTGGCTGCCTCGATCCCGGGCGTGGCCGGCATCGGGACCCCGAGGAGCTCGCCGAGGAAGCTCGAGAAGTCCTCGGTGGCGCCTCCCTCGGGCAGCGCCTCGGCGACGAGACACCGGACGGCCGCGCGCCGGCCCTCCAGCGGCGAATTGGCGGACAGGGTGGGCCAGCCCCGCCTGTGCGCGGCGAGACGGGCCCGGCCGTGGATCGCGGACGCGAAGAGCGAGAGCGCCGCGCCTCGCCGGATCGGCTCCCCCCGGCCGATCAGCGTCGTCACCTTCGAGGGAGCATCGAGGATCAGCCGCTCCATCTCCCGTCGCAGCCGGGTCTTGCCGATTCCAGCGGGGCCCGTCACCAGGACGGCGATCGCGCGCTCGTCGTCCAGCGCGCTCGACAGGGCGAACCGGAGCTGCGCGAGCTCGGGCTCGCGGCCGAACGTCGTGGGAGCCGTCGCCTCCGGGGGCGGCGCCGGCCAGCTCGGCCCGCGATCGGCGGTCAGCTCGAAGAAACCACCGGGCGCCGAGCGGAGCGAGAAGCTCTCGTCCAGATGTTTCGCGGCCTCGGGTGCGACCGCCACGCCGTCGAGCTCGACCGCGCAACCCGCCTCGGCGTCTCGCAAGCCGAGGCCGGCGACCGCTCCTCGTTCGAGGACCGCGTGCCCCGACGCGACCGCCACGCGCTCGGCTGCCAGGCGACCTTGAATCGCCGCCGCCGCGGCGCGAAGGACCTCGTCCCCCTCCCAGGAGGTGACGCCGAACAGCCCCAGCGCGCGGCCCCCAGCGAGCTGCATCACCTTGCCGCCCTGGCCTTCGATCTCGGCGGAGAGGCGGGCCGCGTCATGGACTCCTTCCGCGAAGAGGATGGCCATGACGCGATGTTCGGTCGGCGGGAACTGCGTGTCGGCGCCCCCGGCCTCCGCCCGAGGCTCGCCGGCCTGCGGCGATGGCCGGACCCCGGCGCCGCGTACAGAGCGAACCTCTCGCGACGACGCCTCGCCGAGATCGAGGGCGGCGAGCGCCGCCTCGAGGTCGACGGCGGTGGGCCACCGCTCCTTCTTGTCCCTCCTGAGCGCGCGATCGACGACCGCGGCGAGAGAGGAGGGAACTGCCGGCGCGACCTGCCCGAGCGGAGCCACATCCCGCGTCGCCGCGGCCACGATCGTCAGGAGGATGGACTCGCCGTCGAACGGCGGCTTGCCGGCGAGCGCGTGGTACAGGACGGCGCCGAGCGCCCAGATGTCCGATCGCGGGTCGAGGTCGAGCTCGCAGCGAGCCTGCTCCGGCGAGAGGTACGACGGTGTCCCGAGCAGCGAGCTCTTCGCGGTGAGCCGCGTGTCGCGAGACGACAGGAGCGCGATCCCGAAGTCGAAGATCTTGTACAGCCCGTCGCGGCAGCGAAAGACGTTCGACGGCTTCAGATCGCGGTGCACGACTCGCATCGCGTGGGCGGCATGCAGCCCATTGGCCACGTGCCGTCCCATCCGTACGACCTCGCCGATCGTCAGGTCGTCCCGCTCGATGACGTCCTCGAGCGTCTCGCCCTCGAGCAGGTCGAAGACGACGTACGGCGTACCGTCCGAGTCGGTCCGCGCGTCGCGCAGCCGGACTACGTTGGGGTGATCGATCCGGATCAGGGCCTCGCGCTCGAAGCGCAGCCTGGCCGTCTCCTTCGCGAGGCACGCGGCCGCGATGACCTTGACCGCCACGGGCGTCCCGGCCTCGTCCACGCCACGGTAGACGACGCCCATCCCTCCCTTGCCCAGGACCCCCTCCAGCTTGTACGGCCCGATGGACGTGCGCGCCGCCACCCCTGGCTGGGTCGACTCCATTCCCCGGGCCGGACAATACCACCAGAAGAGCGAACAAATGCCTGGACAGAGGCGGGGACACGCACCCGGCTCGCAACCGCGCGAGATCACTGGTTTCGCGAACCCAACCGCGCATTTCGTCGATCTGATCCATCGCGGATCAACCGCGCGACCACAAGCGGAACGCGATCGCCGGCTTCTCCTCCCTCGTCGGGCCACCTTGCTCGTGTCCCATCACCTCGAGGCGGAGCGGGACGCCGGGCAGCGACGTGAAGCGGAACTGTGCGCTCACGCGGAACCGGTACCCCTCGAGGTAGGGGAAGGCCCCGCCACCCGAGCCCTGATAGTGCAGCTCCACGCGCAGCACGTGCGCGCCCGGCGCGACCTTGCCGTCGATCACCGCCTCCAGGCCAGGGCCCGGACCCCCCTCTGCGTGCGCATGGTCGGCTCGTGAATGAGCTCGAAGAACGAAGTGCCGCGCCGCTTGCCGCTACGGCTGGCCCCCCGACCACGTCCCGCCCGACATGGGGTCCAGGCTGGCGCTGTCGCCTCAGCGCGCGACCTTCTCCGCCAAGGCCGCCGTCACCCACTGATTCAAGCTCACACCGTCGAGCTCGGCACGGCGCGTGACGTCCTCATGCAACGTCCTCGGGATGCGCACGAGCATCCGGCCCGACATTCCCCGCGGCGGCGGCGGGATCGGGAGCCCCTTTCTGCGGGCCGTCTGGAGCCAACCTCGCGCGGCCTCGAGGATGTTGTGCGCCGCCTCTTCCGGCGTGGATCCGTGGCTCATGCACCCGCGGAGCGCCGGCACGCTCGCGACGAAGCAATCGTCGTGGGCGGACCACGCGATGACCGCCGGGTATTGCCTGGCCTCAGGTCTTGGCCTTCTCGATCGCGGCAGCGACCTGCTTCTCTTGGTAGGGCTTCGCATCATCGCCTTCCTTGCCACTGATGGTGACGACGCCGGGAAAGCGCGGGTGTGTGTAGTTGCGATGGCTGCCCTTTCCCGGCGAGCGGCTGAAGCCGGCCTTCTTCAGGTCGGCCTCGAGCTCACGCAACTTCCGCGGCATCGAAGAAAGATATCACCCGCGCTATCAACGCGCCACCCTCTCCACACGTCGTCGACACGCACCCGGCTGGTAACCACGCGAGAACACAGGTTTCGCGGACCTAACCGCGCATTTCGTCGATCTGATCCATCGCGGATCAACCGCGCGACCACAAGCGGAACGCGATCGCCGGCTTCTCCTCCCAGGGTGTCGTCGGGCCACCTTGCTCGTGTCCCATGACCTCGAGGCGGAGCGGGACGCCGGGCAGCGACGTGAAGCGGAACTGTGCGCTCACGCGGAACCGGTACCCCTCGAGGTAGGGGAAGGCCCCGCCACCCGAGCCCTGATAGTGGAGCTCCACGCGCAGCACGTGCGCGCCTGGCGCGACCTTGCCGTCGATCACCGCCTCCAGGCCAGGGCCCGGACCCCCCTCTCGGTCTACGAGCACCTCGTCATCGAGCACGAGCACCGATCGGACCAGCCGGAACGCGGGCCCCATCCGGTTCTGGTGCACGATCGAGATCGGTGCGGTAGCGGCGAGCGCGAGCGAGAGGACGGCGGCGAACATGCCTCCAATATGGGAACGGACCGATGGGTCGCAAGCGCGTGAGATCGCGCGCGGAGGTGGCGTCGGGCCGCCGGCGCCGAGACGAAGGCCGACGCCGACGCCGCGCAGTCTGTCAGTCGACCGGATGGCGAGGTTCGGCGCACTCGAGGGGCGGGAGGGGCCAGCCGGGCTCGCTGGCGGAACCGTCTGCCCAGCGGACCCAGATCGGGCTCGACCAGACGGCGTCCTCCGGCTGTTCGTCGCCCTCGGCCCCGGGCGCATCCAGGAAGGCTCGCACGTAGTAGAGCATCACGGCCTCGCGGCGCGGCAGGTCCGCAACCGACGCAAGGGGGTTCGACAGCTCGATGGTTCTCGAGACCGTCCTTCCCTCCGGTTCCTCCTGCCAGACGATCTCGTACGGCGCGTCCGGGATGCCCGCCTGCGCGGACCAGAGCTCGATACGCCGGATCGGCATCGCGACCGCGAGCTCCACGTTCGCCTGTGCGATCGCGCCGTCCACGTCGATCTCGGAGCCCATGGGGCTACCATCGACGTCGAAGGACAGCCAGGCGCGGACGCCGGTCGTGGCGTAGGTCGCACGATCCTGCAGCGCGTCGTGGATCGCGTCGCGGATCTCGTCGGGGTCCCGCGAGCGCGCCAGGACGACCGCCGTCCCACCGGGCTCGTGCAGATGGTACCGCTCGCCGTCCAGCGCGACGTCGTCGTTTGCGCCGGGCGTCTGGGAGTGATTGTCCGACGAGCCGATGAGCCCGATCCGGACGTCGAGGTCGCGCCAACCGTACCGGTAGCTCCACGTCTCGGAGCCGTCCTCGCCCTCGAAGAGCGTGAGGTGCCCTTCCGGGCCTTGCTCAACCAAGGGGCTCTCGGCATTGTCCTCGCTACGCGCGGAGAAGATCTCGCCGACGGTCTGGTACTCGGCCGGGCGGACGCACGGCGCGACGGAGGTGTCGGCATAGGTCAGGTCCCAGTCGAGGTTCACGCCGACCGCCATCATCATGTGCGGCACGACGAGCGCCTGCTCCGGGCCGTAGCCGACGAGCTCGAGGAAACGGAAGAGGCAGCGCGGCGACACGTTGAGGGTGTCTCCGGGCAGGAGGGGAAGGTCCCAGCCGTCGGCGAAGTCGCGGAACAGCACGACGCGGTGCAGCGGGGACCAGTCGAGCCAGTCGGCGTCGGGATCCGTCGGATCCGGGATGTGCTGGGCGTGCCATTCGTATGCCGGGAAGACCACGAAGTGCCCCGCGCGCTTCTCCTGGTACTCGTGCGCGGACTGCTGCGACACGGTCCACCAGCCGGTATCGACGGGAAACGGGAACGACGTCTTGCCGTGGCAGGCGCCTCCGTCACGGAACTCGGTGCTGTCCGCGACGGACGCCGGAAAGGCGTAGCCGGCGTCGGCGCTCGAGTGCTCCGAGACGGCGCCGAAGTCGTAGCCTGCCACCTGGTCGAGGTAGGCCAGCGCGTCCTGCGTGCGCGAGTAGAGCGCCGCGTGATCGCCCGCCGTGTGGACCCCCAGGAACTTCCGCTGCGCGCCGCCGTCGCCCGTGTGGATGTGGATGTCGCCGAGGAGGCGGTGGTACGGCGGGGACCCCCTCCACGCGCGAACCACCTGATCGACCGCCCTCACTCCGGCGCCCTCGAGCGACGGTGAGAGCACGTGGAACCCCTCGTCATCGATCTGGACCTCGCGCTCCCCTCGCCACGCATCGACGAATTCGATCTGGACGGGACCGCGCGGGTCCACGCCCTCGACCCAGGCCGTCCCGGTCCACCGGGTCGGGTTGCCCGTTCGATCGGTCACGACGACCGCGATCACGAAGCTCTCCTGCACCCCCACGTCGAGTGGAGCGAGCACCCGCACGAACGCCGGGCTTCCCGCGAGGATCTGGAGGGCGCCGACGTCGCCCGTGTCGGTGTCGAGGGTGACCCATTCGCTCTGGAGCGACGTCCGGTAGCGGAGGTGCGTGAGGAAGGGCCGATCGGTCCAGTCGGTTGCGCGGGAGGGGACGTGCCCCGTGTAGCGCAACCGCACGATCGTCCCCGCGGCGAGCCGCTGTCTGTCGGGGACGTAAACCCCGAGCACGTTGTGGTTCGGGATCCCGGGAAGGGACGCGTCCATGAGGGCCTTGGCGAGCTGGAGCTCCTGGACCGTCTGGTTCGGCCGGATGGCGAACGCACGCCAGAAGCCGTCCTGGCCGCTCGACCGCGCGCCCTCGACGCACGCCCGGTCGGTCACCCAGCACAGGACGGGCTCGTCGAACCGCGCGAAGCCCGAGGCGTGCTCCTGCTCGTCGGTCGAGTCGGGGCCGTGCTGGAGCGGGAGCTCGATCTGCATCACCGAGTTGTCCTCGGCGAATCCGTTGTACAACCCCGCCGGCGCGCCGCCGCCAATGATCGCCGCAGGCAGGCGAAAGTCGAACGTCATCCCCTCGACCCTCTCGCCCACCGTCACCGAGGACGGCGTGACGGTCAGGAACGGGCCCGCGGAGGATTCGACCGCCCACGCCGATTGCGCCGCGGCCGGCGAGGGCCCGTCATCGCACCCGGTGCAAAGAACGGCAACCGATACGGTGAGGAAACGCAGTCGCATTCCCCGCCAATCAGCAAGCGGCGTGCCCTCGTCCTCGACCGGCCTGGGCAGCCGACCACCGGCGCCTTCGCGCGGCGGATCCGACCGATCGGCAGCGCCCCGCGAGCGCGGAGCTCGGGAGCGAGAGGGGACCTCGGCCTATAGGCGCGACCCAACAACCGTCCCGTCGGCCGCCGCATCGCTTCTCGAGTCAGGGCGGCACGTAGCCCAGCGGGAGCTCCTCCGTCTGCCCCTCGCATCTTGCGTCCGTGGAGACGAAGTGGTCCTCACGCGGCAGGTCGTGTGGGTTCAGGACACTCGTCCTCCGGCGGCTCGACCGCCGCGTGCTCGAGCGCCGCCGGCACGAGGGCGATCTTGAGCTCCCCGAGCGCCAGGATCACTCCCGCGATCATCACGAGGACGCCGGCGAAGAACGCTCCGAGGGCGACGGTCGCGAAGAAGCGAGCGAGGATCGACAGGCCAAGCGCGAGCGAGCAGACGAGCATGCAGAGGACCGCGGCAAGAAGGCAGGTCAGGGCCGCCCGGATGAGCCTGGCGCGCGACATGACGTGGTCCACCTGCTCCTCCAGCGTCGTCACCCTCGCTCGCAGACGCCGCTCGGGCGTCTTCTTGCCAGGCTCCGCCCCCGCGAGCGAGAGGCGCGCCAGCGTGTCCACCTCCTCCTTCGCCATCGCGCGCAGCCGCCCGACGACGGCGGCCAGCCGGTTGTACAGCGCGAGACACAGAAGGCCGCAGGCCGACACCATGACGACGGGCGCGACGAGGAGCTGGATGGTCTGGACCGCCTCACGCATCGCGCATCTCAGGCGAGCGGGTCGAGCGCCTCCTCCTGCCGCGCCGCGTGCTGCTTGCGGAGGCGCTCGCGCACGTGCTCGACGAGCTTGTCGACGTACGTCTCGAGCGGCGGGCAGGCGATCCCGGTGCCCTCGAGCGTCGTCCTGGTGTTCGTGCTGTCGTAGATGACGTCGGTGCCGAGCGTCTCCACGAAGCCCAGCGTGCTGCGGCTCAGCCGCTCGAGCCCGGGGGTCTTCAGGAGCGCACGGGTCACGGGCGTCGGGATGAAGCCCCGGGGGATGCGGCGATGCGCGGCCTTCGCCACGAGCGCGAATGCCTCCCTGGCCGAGAGGGGAGCGGGATCGACGAGGTGGAACGTTCCGCCCGCCGACTCGGGACGGCGACCGATCGCGTAGGCGGCGTCGACGACGTAGTCCAGGGGGACCAGATGCAGGTGCCCGTCGGCTCGCCCCGGGAGCGGCAGCGAGACATCGACGGGCGATCGCACGATGAGGGACACGACGTGATAAGGGCCGTCCAGGCGGTCGATCTCGCCGGTCCGCGAGTCGCCGACGATGCTCGTTGGGCGGTAGACCGTGATCGGCAGCGTGCTCGCCACGCGACGCAGGATCCGCTCCGCGCGAAACTTCGTGCGCTCGTACTCGTTGTGGAACCCCTGGCCCTTCTCGAGCTCCGTCTCGAGGACGAGTCCGTTCCGGTCGCCCGAGACGTAGGCGGAGCTCCAGAAGTGGAGCCTGCGGATCCCGCTCGCGCTCCGGCACAGATCGATGATCTCGCGAGCTCCCGTGACGTTGACCGCCTCGAGGGTCTTCGCATCGACGCCCAGGTAGTGGATGGACGCGATGTGGTGAACCTCGTCGACCTCCTTCGACAGAGCGAGCCATTCCTTGCCGGACAGACCCATGTCCATGTGGGCGATGTCGCCCTCGAGCGGCTCGAGTCGCCGGCGCACGGCGGGAGCGAGGCTCGCCTCGAGCGCGGCGGCGTCCTCACCGAACTTCGGCCGCACCAGGAAGTAGACGAAGGTCCTGGGCTCGTTCTCCAGGATCTTGACGATCATGCGGCGCGCGGTGAGCGCCGGGAAGCCCGTGACGAATGCGACGGTGTCGAACCCTCTCCTCATGCGCCGAACCTCTCGCGGACGAGCGACCATACCAGCTCGACATGCCGCCGTGTCTCGTCGAGGCTCTTCGAGTTGTCGATGAGCCAATCAGCCCTCGCCGCCTTCTGGGCGAGCGGCAGCTGCGCGCGAATCCTGGCCATCGCGGTCGCCTCGTCGATCCCGTCTCGCGCGCGGAGCCTCGCGAGCTGCACCTCCTGGGGGACGGAGACGACGATGAGGCCGTCCATGGCGCCGCCGAGGCCGTTCTCGAGTATCAGGGCCGCGTCGTAGACGGCGATCCCGTGGCCTGCCTCGGACAGGGCCCGGAGCTCCTCCTGCGACCGGGCCAGGATGAACGGGTGAACGATCGCGTTGAGCCGCGCACGGGCGGCCGGGTCCGCGAACACGAGGTCGCCGAGCCCCTGGCGGTCGAGCGAGCCGTCGGGCCGGAAGACGCCGGCGCCGAAGACCTCACGGATCTCCCGCTCCGCCGGCGTCCCTGGCGCGACCGCCTGGCGGGCCAGGAGGTCCGCGTCCACCACCGGGACGCCCATCTGCCGCAGCATCCCGCTCACGGTGCTCTTGCCCGAGGCGATGCCGCCGGTCAGGCCGATGACCCGGATTCTCATGAGGTCGGCTCGGGATAAAGCACAGGGATCGGCACGGGTCAATCCCGGGCGAGACTGAGGTATGATGACGGTCGGCCCGCTTGAAGCACGCGGTGGCCGGATGGAGCCCATCATGCAGTCTTGTCGCTTGGCCATTCTGACCTGCCTGCCCTTCTTCGGCCCCACGGGCTGCTCGTGCCTGCTCGACGCCGACCTGGACCGCCTGTCGCCCGCCGCGGGTGGTGACGGAGACGCCGACTCGGACGCCGACACGGACTCGGACGCCGACACGGACTCGGACACCGACACGGACTCGGACGCCGACACGGACTCGGACACCGACACGGACTCGGACACCGACACGGACTCGGACACCGACACGGACTCGGACACCGACACGGACTCGGACACCGACACGGACTCGGACTCGGACTCGGATACGGACACCGACTCGGACACGGACGCCGACGGCGACGCCGACTGCAACCAGTCGTGCGAGGACTGGGGCGCGACCTGCTGCGCGAACGCGTGGGGCGGGGGCGTCGTGGGCTGCACGTTGCTCGACGTGGACAGCTTCAACTGTGGCGTCTGCGGCACGGTCTGCGAGGGCGAGACCCCGGTCTGCCGCGAGAGCGAGTGCCGGACCTGCGAGGAGATCGGCCTGGCCGACTGCGGCGAAGAGAAGTGCGTCGATCTCGGCACGGACAGCCGCCACTGCGGTTCCTGCGGCAATCCCTGCGACGCGGGCACACAGTGCGTGGGAGGCGAGTGCGTCGGCGGTGAGTGCGGGGTCGCCTGCCAGCAGGGGTTCGTCTGCTGCGACGACGTGTGGGGGAACGCGCAGGGCTGCACCGACCTCAATGGCGACCCCCGAAACTGCGGACAGTGCGGCATCGCCTGCGAGGGCGCCGAGGTGTGCAGCCGCGGCGAGTGCGGGTGCAACGAATGGCCGGGCTGGGTCCAGCTCTGCGGCGACGACTGCGTCGCGATCTGGAAGGATCCACTGAACTGCGGCGGCTGCGGGATCGTCTGCCCCGACGACGCGCGCATGTGCTCGAACGGTCGCTGCCAGAGCTGCGAGGACATGGGCCTGACCGACTGCGGCGGCGACGCCTGCGCCGACACCGACGTCGATCAGCAGAATTGCGGCGGCTGCGGGACGGTGTGCGGAGCCGGGACGCAATGCGTGGGCGGCGACTGCGTGGGCGGCGAGTGCGACGACCAGTGCTTCGGGCCCAGCGTGTGCTGCGAGCACGCATGGGGCGGAGGCGAAGGGTGCACGAACCTCCTCTTCGACACCGACAACTGCGGCTCCTGCGGGGCGGCCTGCGAGGGCGCGGCGAGCTGCGACCGCGGTGAGTGCAGGTGCATCGAGGTCGAGGGCTGGACCGAGCTCTGCGACGGCTCTTGCACCTCGCTGGGAGCGGATCCGCAAAACTGCGGCGGCTGCGAGGTGGTGTGCCCCGAGGACGCGCGGATCTGCACGCGCGGCGAGTGTCAGAGCTGCGAGGAGATGGGCCTGACCGACTGCGGCCAGGATGGCTGCACCGACACGCTGACCGACTCGAACTTCTGCGGCGACTGCGACACCCGGTGTCCCGAGGACACGCAGTGCGCGGCCGGCGAGTGCGTCGGCGGCGAGTGCGACATCGACTGCCGGCAAGGCGTCTGCTGCAACGGCATCATCTTCGGACAGCCGGGCTGCGTAGACCTGAACTGGAGCCAGACCAACTGCGGCGAGTGCGGGGAGGCTTGCCTCCCGGGCGAGTCCTGCCAGCGGGGCTCGTGCATCGGCTGGTTCCAGCTCTAGACTCGGGTACGCCGATGGCCCTCGAACGCGCGGTCCTCGATCTCGCCGCCCGGCTCGGCTACGAGTTCCGCGATCCCGATCGCCTGCGGATCGCGCTCACCCACCGCTCGTACGTCAACGAGAACCCCGACTCGGGTCCGGACAACGAGCGCCTGGAGTTCCTCGGCGACGGAGTGCTCGACCTCGCCGTCAGCGAGATCCTCATGGAGCTCCTCGGCGATGCCCGCGAGGGAGCCCTGTCGCGCGCGCACTCCCGCGTCGTCTCGGAGCACTCGCTGGCGCAGGTCGCCCGCGCGCTGGACGTGGGCTTGGCTCTGAGCCTCGGAAAGGGCGAGGAGCGCACGGGTGGCCGCGACCGTCCGAGCATGCTGGCCGACGCGCTCGAGGCCATCCTCGCGGCCGTCTACCTCGACGGCGGCATCGCGCCCGTCGAGGAGATCGTGCGCCGCCACTTCTCTCGCGCCCTGTCCGCCGTCGAGCGCGGCGAGACCGTCGACGCGAAGACCCGGCTGCAGGAGATCGTGCAGGAGCGCCACCGCGAGACTCCGATCTACGTCGTCCGCGAGGCGACCGGCCCCGACCACGACAAGGAGTTCGAGGTCGAGATCCTGATCGCCGGCGAGCCCTGGGGCCGTGGCTCGGGCCGGAGCAAGAAGGCCGCCGAGCAAGCCGCCGCCCGCGCCGCCCTCGACCGCGTGGCCAAGGAGAGGGGGTAGGGGAGACGGCGCCAACCCGAGCAGCCGCGACCGCGGCCGCGACCGCGACCGCGACCGCGACCGCGACCGCGACCGTGACCGTGACCGCGACCGTGACCGCGACCGCGACGGCGCCGCGACCGTGACCCCGACGGTGACCGCGACCGCGACCGCGCCGCGACCGCGACCGCGACCGTGACCGCGACCGCGACCGTGACCGCGACCGCGACCGCGACCGCGACCGCGACCGCGCCGCGACCGCGACCGCGCCGCGACCGTGACCGCGACCGTGACGGCGACCGCGCCGCGACCGCGACCGCGACCGCGACCCCGACCGGGACCGCGACGGCGCCGCTACCGCGACCGCCCCGAAACGGCATCACCTCCTCGCTTGACGCTGGCGCCGCCTTCGGATAATGTACGCCCATTCAAACTGGCGCCATCATGGCGACCCAACCGAAGCAGCCCCGGCAAACCGAGTTCGTCTTCCGTTCCTGGGGCGGAAAACGCTCGGGGGCCGGCCGCAAGCCCCGTGGTGAATCCCCGGGCGTGCCGCACCGCTGCCGGGACGAGCTCGGCCGGTGCCTGCCCATCCACGTGACCCTCACCGTGGCCCCGTGGGTCTACAACCTGCGCAGCCGCCGCTCCTTCCGGGTGATCGAGAAGGCCCTGAGGCTCGGAGGGGACCGGTTCGGCGTCAGGCTCGTGGAGTTCTCGGTTCAGGGCGAGCACATCCACCTGATGGCCGAGACCGGCGACACGGTCGCCCTCGGACGCGCGATCAAGGGCTTGTCGGTCAGGCTGGCAAAGGGCCTGAACCGCATGATGGGGCGCAGGGGCCGGGTCGTAGGCGACCGCTATCACTCGCGCGTCCTTCGCACCCCCACGGAGACGCGCAATGCGATCCGCTACATTCGAAACAACCACCGCCGGCACATGGCTCAGGTCGGAAAGCTGCTGCCGGCCGACTTCACCGACCCGTACTCGTCGTGCTGCCCCGAGCTCGCCGCGATTCTGCCCGCGCCCCGAAGCTGGCTTCTCCGGGCAGGGTGGCACCGAGGAACGTCGTGATACGGCGGAATGATTTCCCGGGCTCCAGCCGTTGCTCAGGCGACGCCATGCGTCCCGCCACCAACGTGATCGCCGCGGTCGTGCTGGCGGCGTGCTCCGTGCCGCCGCCCGCGACGCCGCCGCGCCAGGGTGCCGTCGCCCGCGGCTGCCCGGCGGGTGCGGCGCGGCTCGCCATGCGTCGGCCCGATCGCGGCCCGTTCGCCTCGCTCGAAGCCCTCTGCGCCGCGCACCTGGCCAGCGGGGGCAATGACGCTCCGCGGATCTGCGAGCCCGACGTTCGAGCGCGCTCGCACGAGCCGAGGCTCGCGCACGTCGCCGGGTCCGCGTTCCACGCCGCCCGGATCGTCGAGCAGGATCGCGGCGGCGACTTCGTGAGCTGCGACCTGGCGGTGCGGACCTCGCGGGGATGGTGGGGGTTCGACGGCCTCGTCTGCGACAACTCGATGAACGACGACGCCTACGCGTTCACCGTCAGCGACCTGCGCCGCTTCGCCCGCCACGACGGTTCCGACGGATTGGTCGTCACGGTCACGGCCGTCGACGGCGAGGGCGACTCTGCCATCGGCGGCACATTCAGCTGGCTGTGCCGCGTCGGCGCAGCCGGCGAGCCGGCCTGCAGGTTCCTGCCGCGACAGGCCGGGACCGCGGAGGTGATCGATTTCGCCACCAGGCTCGCGCCCGGCGGGATCCTCGAGATCGGCGCCCTGAGCGCGCGCGACGCCAGCGGCATCCCACTCGACCTCGAAGACGACGAGTCGGGCGCGCCGTCGTTCACTTTCATGAACGGCCCGAGCACGCGCGAGCTCCTTTCCCAGCACCGGCCCGGCCGCTACTGCTTGTGACAGCACGGGAGACGCCTCGCACGACGCCCTCACACCACGAAGTCGACCATCTGCACCCGCGAGAGGTAGCCCTCGAGGATGGCGGCGTAGTCGTCGATGAGGTCGCCGAGCTCGATCGTGACCCGGTCGCCGAGGACGCGGTGCACCTTGCCGACGATGGGGATCTCGGGGCCGCCCAGCATCATGACGCCGGCGACGCTTCCCTTCTCGTTGGGCACGGCGCCGCCGGGCGAGAGGAACGAGAAGTGGGTGCGCGACAGCTCGAGGATCGGGATCTCGTCGCAGCCGTCGAGGTGGACCGTCGCCGGGAGCGGCCCGGGCGGCGTCACGCGGTAGTTGATGCGCCTGTTGTGGTCGATGAGATCCACGAGGACGTCGTGCACCCGATCGCTGACCGGCGTGTCCTCGCTCTCGAGCACGTAGGTGCGCAGGTCCTTCATCTGGCGCTGGGTCGCGATCAGGTTGTGGCGCATGTCCTGCATGCGGAGCTGATCGCGCCGCAGCTTGTCGGCGACCGCGCCGGCGAGGTTCTGGTAGAAGAGCGAGCCGATGTCGCTGTCGGTCTTGAGCAGGTCGAGGAGCGCGTCGCGGCCGATCCGCCAGATCACCGACGACTCCCGGACCGTGACATCGACGCTCCTCGCGAGGTTGCACAGCGCACCCAGCTCTCCGATCGACGCGGGCGGCGTGAGCTCGAAGGTCACCCTGTCGCCGTCCGACAGGCTCACGCGGCCGCGCGCCAGGACGTAGAACTCGCTTGCCTGGTCGGCGGCGCGGCAGAGCACCGTGCCGGCCGGCAGCTCGACGTCCTCGAACGCCGCGCGCAATCGCGTCAGGGCCTCGTCCGTCATGCCGGCGAAGAGCGGGATGCTGCGGAGCTGCTCGTTCGTCAAAACCATCTCTCCTTCGTCCGTGTGAGCGCGCAAGACTAGCACTAACGCTCGAGGCGCGCGTAGAGCGCTTTCTCCGTCATGATCTGCGTGCCGACCTTGCGGGCCCTCTCGATCTTGGTGGCCCCGACCTTCTCGCCCGTGACGAGGTAGGTCGTGCCCTTCTTGACGGACTCGTGGACCTCTCCGCCGGCTGCGCGGATCATCGCGTGGACGTCCTCGCGCTTGCGGCTGAGGACGCCGGTGACGCAGTAGCTCTCACCCGCGAGCGGGCCGAACGCGGCGGCAGCCTCGGGGCGCGGCTGCACCGCCACGACGCCGCGCTCGACCAACTTGGCGAGCACACGGCGCTCGTCCGGATCGGCGAGGAAGCGCGCGACGCTCTCGGCAATCTTCGGGCCGATCCCGTGGATCTTCGCGAGCTCGTCGGCTGCCCGCGCCGTGTCCGCGCCGACGAGGCCAGCGAGATCACCGTAGTGCTCGGCGACCAGGCGCGCGGCGACCTGGCCCACCATGGGTATTCCGAGCCCGGTGATCAGCCGCTCCAGCGTCCGCGACGACCGCGACGCCTCGATCGAATCGAGCACGTTCTGAGCGCTCTTGTCGGCCATGCGGTCGAGCCCCAGGAGGGCCTCCTTGCCCAGCGAGTACACGTCCGCGACGTCCTCGACCAGGCCGCGGTCGACGAGCTGCTCCACGAGCGAGATGCCCAGCCGGTCGATGTCCATCGCGCCACGGCGCGAGAAGTGGTGGATCGCGGCCTTGCGCTGGCCCGAGCAGCGGCCGTTGGGACAGCGGGTCGCGCTCTCGCCCGGCATTCGGACCGCCGGCGTGCCGCAGACGGGGCAAGCGCGCGGCATCTCCACCGCGCGCTCGTCCCCGCGGCGCAGCTCCTTCTGCACGCCAACCACCTGCGGGATGATCTCGCCCGCCTTCTGCACCCAGACGTGGTCTCCGATGCGCACGTCGAGCGCCTTGACCTGGTCCTCGTTGTGCATCGAGGCGCGCGACACGGTGGTCCCACCGAGCTGCACCGGCTCGAGGATCGCGACCGGCGTGAGGGCGCCGGTCCTGCCGACGTTCACCTCGACTCCGACCAGAACGGTCAGCGCGCGCTCCGCCGCGAACTTGTAGGCGATCGCCCAGCGGGGGAACTTCGCGGTGGCCCCCAGGACCTCCTGCTGGTCGTAGCGGTCCACCTTGAGCACGATCCCATCCGTCTCGTAGGGCAGGGCATGCCGCTCGGAGTCGAAGCCGCGTACGTGCGCGAACGCCTCCTCGAGGCCGCCGAGCACGACGTGCTTGCAGTGCGTGGGAAGGCCGATCTCCGAGAGCCACTCGAGGCTCGAGGAATGCTTCTGATGCAGCCGGCCGCCATCGACGAGCTGGTAGAGGAACACGCGCAGCGGGCGCGTCGCCGTGATGCGCGGGTCCAGGACTCGCAACCAGCCGGCCGCGGCGTTCCTGGGGTTCGCGAAGGCCGGCTCTCCCTTCGCGACGCGCTCGGAATTGATCTGCTCGAGGTCCGCGCCGTGCAGGAACACCTCGCCCCTCACGGTGATGGAGCGCCGTTCGAGGATCCGCAGCGGCAGCGAGCGGATCGTCCGGACGTTCGCGGTCACGTCCTCCCCCTCGATCCCGTCGCCGCGCGTGGAGGCGAGCGCGAGCTGTCCGTCTTCGTAGACGACCTCGATCGAGAGGCCGTCGAGCTTCGGCTCCGCGACGTACGAGACGGGCGCGCCGTCGGGCAGCCCCTCGCGCACCCGCCGATCGAACTCCGCGAGCTCCTCGTCCGAGTAGGCGTTGTCGAGCGAGTACATCCGGACCGCGTGCCTCACCTTGACGAAACCCTCGCGCGGCGCACCGCCGACCCGCTGCGAAGGCGAGAAAGGGGAAACGAGCTCGGGGTGCTCCGCCTCGAGGGCGAGGAGCTTGCGGTACAGCGCGTCGTACTCCGCGTCCGTCACCGCCGGCCGATCGAGGACGTAGTAGGCGTGGTTGTGGTCCTCGATCAGCCGCACGAGCGCGGCGTGGCGTTCCCGGGGGTCGTCCGACATCGAGCGGGATCCTACGACGGTTTCAGCTTCCGCCAATCGACGATCCCCTTGCCTCGGTGGTCGGGCTGGCAGGTGGGGCACATGTCGGCGTCGTGGCCGTGCACGCCAGCGGAGCGGATCTTCGTGCCGCACCGCCGGCAGGGCTCGCCGTGCCTCCCTCGGACCGCGAGGAAGTCACGCACCTTCTCCTCGATCGGCGGCGCTCGCCGCGCGATCTCGTCTCTCGCCTCGCCGAGGACCTTGACGATGGCGTCATGCAGCGAGTCGATCTGTTCGGGGCCGAGGCTCCGGACCATCGCCTTCGGGTGGATCCGCGCCTCCCAGAGCACCTCGTCCGCGTACGCGTTGCCCATCGAGTCGATCGCCGCCTTGTCCATCAGGAAGACCTTGACCTGATCCCGGCGCCGCGCGGCCAGCGCACGGAACGCCTCGCGCGTGAAGCGTCTCGGATCGAGCGCGTCGAGCCCGATCTTGCCGAGACCGGGCACCTCGGCCCGCGTCCCGGCGCGAATCACGTAGACCTTCCCCATCTGCACGTCGTCGCGGTACTGGAGCGAGCTGCCGTCCGACAGGTCGAGGGCCAGCGCGAGATCGGCCGGCTGCTTGCCCGAAGGTTGCGCGAGCGCGAAGCGGCCGGCGAGCATCGGGCTGACCGCGATCTCGAGGTCGCCCAGCGCGAAGAGGACGAAGTGCGACATCCGCTTCACGGAGCCGATGGTGCGCCCCACGAGCAGCTCGTCGATCTTGCCGGGAACGGCGACCCGCAGGACGACTGGTTTCTTCACGCGGACCCCCGCGATCCCGAGGCCCACGACCTCCTTTCGGAGGACCTTCACCGCGTACTCGAGATCGGGACGTTCCGGCATCGCCGATCGCCTATCATGCCCTCCCGGTGCTCCATGTCGATCCCATAGTGTTGTGGCCTGCTCTTGCCGTGACCGTGGCGGCCGTCGTCCTCTCCGCCTGGCTGCTCGTGCGCCTTCGCGACCGAAACGTCCTCCATGCCGTCGAGAGCGCGGTTCAGGGCGCCTTCGGCGCGCCGCACTCCGAGGACCTCGCGGAGACCACGCTCCGGCCGCTCGCCGGCGCCTTCGATTCGGCCTCCGGCACGCTGGCGCTCGCGACCATCGACCCCGACCGTCTCGCGCGCATCGAGGGTTTCACTCCGGTCCGCTTCTCCGAGCCCGGTCTCGGCGGAGGCCTCGTCGCGCTGCTCGCGGGGCCCCGCGAGGCGCTCCTGCGGGACGAGGTCGAGGACAGGGCCGTGCGCGAGGCCGGCCTGCGCCCGGTCCTGAAGGCGCTGGACGATCTGGGCTGCGTCGCCGCCATCCCGCTCACCACCGAGACCGACGTCCACGGTGTCCTCTTGCTGCCGCCCCGCGCCGACGGGCGCCGCCTCGGTCGTCGCTTGATCCGGGCGATCTCGGAGGCCGGGCGAAGGCTCGGCCCTCCGGTTGCCGCTGCCGAGGCCGCCATGCGCGCCGCCCTGCGTGACGCCGCGCTGCGCCTGCAGATCGAGGAGCTCACCCTGGCGCTGGCCGAGGAGCGCCGCCGCGTCGGTCTCGCGCTGGCCCCGGATGACGCCCAGCTCGTGTCGCGCAGCGCCGCGATGGCGGCCCTCATCGCGCAGCTCGCACGGACGGCCCCCGACGACCGGGGAGTCCTCATCGTGGCCGAGCGCGGCGCCGGCGGCGACCGGGTCGCCCGCGCGGTACACCTGGGAAGCCCGCGCAAGGAGGGGCCGTTCGTGCTGGTCGACGCCGTGGGACTGGACGAGGGCGGGGTCGATCGCGCCCTCCGGGCGGCCCAGGCCGGGACGCTCTACGTCCGCGACTTGCCCGCGCTCGAGCCGGCTCGCCAGGTGCAGCTCGCCGCGGGCTGCTCCGCGGGTGCAGTTCGCCTCGTCGGCTCGACTCAGATCGATCCGGCGACCGAGGGCGAACGCCCGGGGCTCGAGGCCGCGATCTGGGAGCTCCTCCGGCGCGGCCCGCTGCGCGTCCCGGCCCTGCGCGAGCGCCGCGAGGACATCGGCCCGCTCGCGATCGCGATCGTCCGCCGGCACGCTCGCGCGCTGGGCAAGCGTGTCGAGGGCTTGACCCACGGCGCCCTCGAGGCGCTGTGCGCCTACGACTGGCCCGGAAACGTCCGGGAGCTCGACGCCGTGCTGAGCGTGGCGGTGGGCAAGGCCGCGGCGGCGCTGGTCGTGCGCGGCGACCTGCCCGAGTGGCTGCCGGCCATGCACGTCGAGCGCTGACGAGGTATCCTTTCGACCGTCATGTCCGGCTACGGCGCACCGCAGCTCAGCCTGCCGAAGTTCACCCCGGCGGTGAAGGCGATCCTGATCGTCTGCGGCGCGATGTACGTGATCGAGCTCGTCGTGATCAACTGGATCGGGCTCCTCGCGATGATCGAGGAGCTCGCGCTCTTCCCGGAGAAGGTCACGGGCTGGCCTCCTCACATCTGGCAGCTCTTCACGTACCTGTGGCTTCACCACCCGAACGATCCGTCGCACCTCCTGTTCAACATGCTGGGCCTGTGGCTCGTGGGCGCGCTCCTCGAGCAGCGCTGGGGCACGCGTCCGTTCCTCAAGTTCTATCTGCTCACGGGGCTCTTCGCCGGGCTCACCGTGGTCGCCGTGGGAGAGATGCTGGGCTCCAACACCCCGGTCCTCGGAGCCTCCGGCGCGGTGGACGGTCTGATGATCGCCTTCGGCATCCTCTACCCGAACCTCCCCATCTACTTCTTCGGCGTGCTTCCACTGAAGGGGAAGCACTTCGTCCTGATCCTCGTCGGTCTGAACGTGCTGTATGCCGCTGCGCGGCTGGACGGAGTGAGCGTGTCGGCGCACTTCGGCGGGATGGCCGCCGGCGCGCTCCTCGTGACGGGCTTGTGGCGGCCATCGCGACTGCGCCTGAAGCTCTTCGGCCCGCCCAAGGCCAGGCCGCCCAGGCGCCCCGCGCACCTCAAGGTCGTCCCCGACGACGACGAGGACGACGGCGCGCCGGGCGGAAACGGCAAGGGCAGGATGCTTCATTGAGAGCGAAGCTGGGCGCGGCCATCGACCGGCTTGCGCTCCGCGCGATGGAGCGGGTCTACCTCCTGGGGCGCCGGCCGTCGCGGCGTCGACCCTCGGGCTCGCAGCGGCTTGCGTTCGAGCTGTACTCCGACCCGGCGCTCGTCGCCGATCCGGACCGCGCGTTTCCGCTGCCGCCGCCCGCCGAGCGGGCGACTCGCCGGGTCGTGCGCGAGGTCGACGGCGGTCGCGTCGAGTCGATCCGCTTCCCGAGCGACCACGCGACCCTCGACTCCGCCCGGCAAGCCGAGTACGACGCCGACGTCGAGAACCGGACGGTGCACGTCCGCGCGCTCCTGCACGCAGAGCCGCGTCCCGCGGTCATCTGCCTGCACGCCTGGATGAGCGGCCGGCCGGCGATCGACGCCCGCGTCCTCGAGGCCCGGCTCCTGCACGAGAAGCGTGGCCTCGACGTCTACCTCATGACGATGCCTTTCCACGGCGCGCGCGCTCCGAGACGCGCGCCCGTCGGCGGAACGCTCTTCCCGTCCACCAGCGTCATGAGGACGGCCGAGGGGTTCCGACAGGCGGTCGCCGACGCGCGCCGGCTCCGGGCCCTCGCCCTCGAGGCAGGGTCGGCCTCGGTCGGGCTCGTGGGGATGAGCCTCGGAGGCTACACGGTCGCGCTCCTGTCCGGCCTCGACGCTCGCTGGAGCTTCGCGATCCCGATCATCCCGATGGTCTCGATGGCCGATACCCTGTGGGACCACGGCGAAGGCCGGCCCGAGCGGGCCGCCGCCGAGGAACAGGGCGTGACGCGCGAGACACTCCGCGCCGCCTTCGCGATGCACTGTCCCCTCTCGCACCCGCTGAAGCTGCCGCGCTCGAGGGTGGCGATCGTCGCCGGTCGAGGCGATCGCGTCTGCCCCCGCGAGCACGTCGAGCGACTGTGGGAGCACTGGGGCCGCCCCGAGCTCTCCTGGTTCGCGGGTGGGCACATCCTGCAGCTCGGTCGGAGCGGCGCCGTCGCGCGCGCTCTCGCGGCAGTCCTCTTATGAGGAGGTGCGTCGTCCCCGGTTTGACAGCCCGGGGGCCGCATGGTCTAAAAGCCGGCGTCATGGAGCACGTCATCTTCGCGAACCTCATCGACTTTCAGCCGGCCGTGGCCCCGCACGGCGTGGTCGAGCTCGACCCGTTCAGCCTCATCTGGAACGCGAGCTTCGTCGTCAAGATGGTGATCCTGCTCCTGGTCCTGTTCTCCCTGGCCTGCTGGTACATCATCACGTACAAGCTGATCTACCTCCAGAGCGCCCAGAGCGAGTCCGAGAAGTTTCTCGAGACCTTCTGGCAGTCCAAGCGCCTCGACGCGATCTACCAGACCTGCGAGCAGCTCCGCCTGTCTCCCCTCTCGCAGGTCTTCAAGGCGGGCTACATCGAGCTGACCAAGCTGAAAGGGGCCGCCGAGGGCGAGTCGATGAGCGCCCAGCTCGGCGGCATCGAGAACGTCGAGCGCGCGCTGCGCAAGGCCTCGGCCGGCGAGGTGACCAAGCTCGAGAAGATGGTGCAGTTCCTCGCGACGACGGGCTCCACGGCGCCGTTCGTCGGCCTGTTCGGCACGGTCTGGGGCATCATGAACAGCTTCATCGGGATCGGCTCCCAGCGTCAGGCCAGCCTCGCGGTCGTCGCCCCGGGCATCGCGGAGGCGCTGATCGCGACGGCCATCGGGCTCGTGGCGGCGATCCCCGCCGTGATCGCGTACAACTTCTTCCTCCGGCGAATCCGGGTGCTCTCGACCGAGATGGACGCGTTCTCGAACGACTTCCTCAACATCGTGAAGCGGCACTTCTTCAAGTAGGAGGGGCGGGTCGTGGCGATTTCCTCGGGAGGCGGTCCGGGCGGCGTGATGGGCGACATCAACGTGACGCCGCTCGTCGACGTCATGCTGGTGCTCCTCATCATCTTCATGGTGACCGCGCCGCTCCTGCAGGCCGGCGTGGACGTCGACCTGCCTCCCGCGCAGGCGGCCCTCATCGAGGCGGACGAGGGCAAGCTCATCCTCTCCATAGACCTGGAGCGCAAGGTCTACCTTGGCGAGACTCCCCTCGCTCAGCTCGCGCCGACGGGCGCCGAGGGCGGAGTCGACCCTGCCCTCGCGACCATCGAGGCGCAGCTACGAGCGAACCAGCGGCTGATGCGCGAGAAGGAGCTGTACCTCCAGGCCGACCGGAACATTCCCTACGGGATCGTGGTCAAGGTACTTGCGAGCCTGCGGAACATCGGAGTGACGAACCTCGGGCTCGTGACCGATCCACTGGCGACGAACTGACGAGACGAGAAATGAGCGCAGGCGCACGACAGGGCACGGATGGCTACATGGCCGCGCACGTGAGCGGTGCCATCGTCTCCGTGGTTGCCCACGTCGCCGCCGTCATCGTCCTCCTCCTCGTCCACGGAGACGCGGCAGGCCGGGCCGGCGCCGGCAGCCCGCAGGCATTCATCCCTCCGCCCCCGGCGGTCAAGGCCCGTCTGGTCAAGCTGGGCCGGCCCTTGAACACGGCGCGGACCCGCACGTCCACGGTCGTCTCGACCGCCCCGCGCGACGACATCCATCTGTCGAGGACGGGCGCCGAGGAGACGCAGAAGCGCACGAACCGCGTCCAGGCGGCGAAGAACGCGCTCGACGACGACGCCCTGCGCCGCACCCTCGCGCACGCCGCGGCGCTCGGCGAGCAGGGGGACCCCCACGCCGGCGAGGGCTCCCCCGACGGTGTCGAGGGCGGCGAGATCGACGCGGCCGAGGCGCAGGAGATCGACCTGTACATCACGATGCTCCAGCGCCTCTTCCGCAGCGGCTTCCGCGTTCCGCAGACCGTCGAGAACGCGTCCGAGCTCCGCGCCTCGGTGCGCGTGATGATCAACCGCAACCTCTCGGTGGGCGCTCCTGTCGTGGCCCAGTCGAGCGGCAACCCGACCTTCGACGAATCCGCGCGCGCCGCGATACGGGCGGTCTCGACCGTCCCGCCTCCTCCCACGGAGATAGCCGACCGCGTCCTCGGCCGCTCGATCCGCGTCAACTTCCGCGGCTCGCAGAACTGATCCGCCTCAGCACCCGCTCTCCGACGTGCACTCGCCCTCGCGTGGCGTCGCGTTGCCCGCGCCGATCGCGCACCACGTCGGGATGCTCTCGGGCACGCCGTCCTCGATCCAGGGGGAGGCGCCGTCGGCGAGCCAGTAAGGATGCTGGAGCACGAAGTCCCAGAGCGACTGGTACTTCGTCGTGGAGCTCTCGGTCTCCATGGGAGGCTCGGCGTGGCCGCAGTTGTGGATGCACTCGAGGATGAAGTGGCCGTCCTCCCGTAACCCGGCCTCCAGGTCCCCGGAGGTCGCGACGAAGTTCATGAGGCCGAAGCAGTTGTCGTCGGGCCCGCCCCACAGGACCATCGCGGGCATCTTGTGCGCCGGGGTTCGGTAGTCCTTGATCAGCGCGCCACCAGTTCCTCCGCTCAGGACCAGTATGGAGGACAGGTACTCGCCGCGCCCGCCGGCGAGCTGGGCGGTGAAGAGCGCTCCGGCGCTGACTCCGACGCTGGAGACGCAGCTCGTGTTGACGGCGTACTGCTCGGCGACGCAGGCGAGGATGTCGTCGAAGAGGACGAACTCCTCCTCCATGCGCTCGTCGGAGTCCATGGTCGAGTAGGGCCACTTGAACTGCGTGTCCCCCTTCGACTCGGGAATCGCGGCGAGGAACCGCTGCTGATCCGCCGCCTCCTGCACCGCGCCCTTCTCCAGGAAATCCTGCGCGCTCGCTCCGAGCCAGTGCCAGAGGAACGTCAGCGGGAGCGCCTCACCCTCGGCGAGGTCCCGCGGCACGACCAGGAGGAACTGCCGGTCACCCGTCACGGTTGCGATGGTGTTGGCGCCCGGGAGGAGTACCGGGCAGCTTCCCCCGGTGTAGGCTCTCGGCGCCGGGGGCAGGGCAGCGCCCGATGGCGCGGGGTCGTCGCAGCTCGCTCCGGCCCACGAGACGGATTCGGGCGCCGCGTCGATGCCATTCGGATCCTCGGCGCCGCCGTCCACGCCGGAGCCGCCGTCCGTCCCCGGCTCCAGGGCGGGCTCCGCGTCAGCTCCGCGGTCGCCCGGGCCGGCGTCCGATGGGGCACTGGACTCGCCTCCGCATGCGGCGGCCAAGAGCGACAGCGCCGCGCAGGGCCCGACGCAACATACGATGGGGCGGTCGCTCATTCCTCGTGCTTCTGACGACATGCGCGCGCCTTGGGCAAGGAACGTGCCCAGGAGCACCTGCGCAGATCGGCACCGTTGGACAGGGTCCACGAGGTCACCCGCCTCTGCCGATGGCAACCGGTTTACGGCGGTGACCACCACCGTGCTCGCGCGATCGGTCGCCCCTGGCTCCGGCCGGACCGAGCATGTATCCTGGCCGCTCGAAAGAGAGGGGTTAGATGGCGCGACGCCTGAGGGCCGCCGGTGGTCCGCTGGAGGGCAAGACCTTCGTGCTGGGACGGCGCACCGTCATCGGCAGGAGCAGCGATGCCGACATCCAGATCGTCGACTCCAAGATCTCGCGGCAGCACGCCTGCCTGCTGGAGGACGACGACGGCAAGATGATCCTCCTCGACCTGTCCAGCCGGAACGGGACCGTGGTCGGAGACCGCTCGGTCGGCCGCCACGACCTCCAGCCCGGCGACTCGATCCAGATCGGCGACTCCCGCTTCGTGTACGAGGTCCTCCAGGCGTCGTTCGAACCGGTGCTCCTGCCGTCGCCCGAGGACCCCGAGGACGGCCCCACCGAGACCGTCCGGGCGCTCGCGTCGAGCCCCATGAGCATCCAGACGGATCCGAGCCTCTGCGTCTCCCCGCTGCACCAGGCGGCGATCGAGCGGCAGTGGCCCTACTGCCCCATCTGCGGTCGCCATCCCTAGTAGAGACCCGGCCCGGAAGAGGGATAGGATTGGCGCGCTCGGCCCTGGAGCTTGCCCGCGTGTCGGAACGATTTCGCCCCATCCCGATGTCCGCGCTCGTCGACTGGGTCTTCGACGACCTCGAGCAGCACGGACGCGTGCTCGGGATCCCGGGGGAGCTGTTCTTCAGGCCGGCGCCGGGCGACCCGTTCGCTCGCCACGTCTTCGGCCGCAGGATCGAGACGCCGTTCGGCGTGGCGGCAGGGCCGCACTCCCAGATGGCCCAGAACATCGTGGCCGCCTGGCTGTGCGGGGCGCGCTTCATCGAGCTGAAGACGGTCCAGACGCTCGACCGGCTCGAGATCGCGAAGCCCTGCATCGACGCTCAGGACGAGGGGTACAACGTCGAGTGGTCGCAGGAGCTGCGGGTCGCGGAGTCCTTCGACGAGTACCTCAGGGCCTGGCTCCTCGTGCACGCGCTGCACGCGGCCCTGGGCCTGCACGGCGCAGGGCCGGGGATCGTGTTCAACCTCTCGGTGGGATACGACCTCGCGGGCATCAGGCAGGACAACGTCCGCTGGTTCCTCGAGCGCGCCGCCGATGCGGGCGAGCTGTTCGACGCCCACCTCGAGCAGATCGCCCGGCGCTTTCCCGCCGTGCGCGACCTCGACATCCCGAGGCGCATCTCCGACAGCGTCACGCTCTCGACGATGCACGGCTGCCCGCCGGACGAGATCGGCCGCATCTCGGAGCACCTGATCGACGACTGGGGCATGCACACCTCGGTGAAGCTCAATCCGACGCTGCTCGGGCCCTCCCGCGTCCGCGAGATCCTCCGTGCGCTCGGGTTCACCAGGGTGACGGTCCCCGACGAGGCCTTCGAGCACGACCTGCGATGGGAGGACGCGCAGCCGCTCCTGGAAGGCCTCCGAGGGACCGCGACGAGGCGCGGTGTCGTCTTCGGCGTCAAGCTCACCAACACGCTCGAGGTCGCGAACCACCGGACCGTCTTTCGCGACGAGACGATGTACCTGTCCGGGCGCCCGCTTCACGCTCTGACGGTGAGCCTCGCCGAGACGATCGCGCGCCGCTTCGACGCGGAGATCCCGATGTCCTTCGCCGGGGGCGCGGACGCATTCAACGCCGCGCACCTGCTCAGGTGCGGCATGTCGACGGTGACGAGCTGCACGGACCTGCTCAAGTCGGGCGGGTATCTGCGCCTGCGCCAGTACGTCGACAACACCCGCTCGGCGCTCGACGCGCTCGGCGCGCGCTCGCTCGACGACCTGGTCCGCGAGTCCGCCCGGCGCGACGAGTGGCCGGCCGACGAGCGCGGTCGATCCCTGCCGTCCCCGCCCGTGCGCCCTGGCCGCGACGTCCGGGAGAGCCTGCTCGCGAACCTCGAGGGCTACTCGCGAATGGTGCTCGCGGACCGCGAGTACCATGAGGACACGTTCCAGCGCTCTCGCTCGAAGACCAGGCGCTCGCTGGGCCTGTTCGACTGCATCGACGCGCCCTGCATGGACGAGTGCAACATCCGGCAGAAGGTGCCGCGCTACATGGAGCTCGTCCGCACGGGGCGACTCGACGAGGCCGTCGCCACGACCCGCGAGGACAACGCGCTCGCCGCCGTGCTCGGACGCGCCTGCGACCACCGCTGCGAGCGGACCTGCGTCCGCACCCACTACGACGAGCCGCTCGCGATCCGGCGGATCAAGCGGTTCATCATGGAGCACGAGGGCCCGCTCTCGAGCCCCGCGCCAGTCCCCGTCCCGCGAGCCACCGTCGCGATCGTCGGGGCGGGTCCCTGCGGCCTGTCCGCCGCGTACTTCCTCGCGCGCGCGGGCTACCAGACGACGCTCTACGAGGAGCGCCCCGAGAGCGGTGGTCAGGTCTCGGGCACCATTCCCGCTTACCGCCTCCCGGTCGCGCCGATCGAGCAGGACCGCCGCTTCCTCCGGTCGCTCGGCGTCCGGATCGAGCACGGCCGCCGGATAGGCGGCGACCTCGCGGTTCCGGACCTGCTGAGCAGATACCGGTTCGCCGTCGTGGCGACGGGAGCACAGCAAGGCGTGCGCCTGGGCCTCGAGGGCGAGGACGCGTCCGGCGTGATCGATGGGCTCTCGTTCCTGAGAGCCGTGAGGGCGGGCGAATCGCGGGGTCCCCAGCGAGCGCAGCTCGCCGGGGTGCAATCGCGGGGTCCCCAGCGACAATTACCTGCGCTCGGCGAGAGCGTGGTCGTCGTGGGCGGCGGCGACGTCGCGATGGACTGCGCGCGGTCGGCGCGCCGCATGGCCTGGGGGCGAGTGATCGTCGCGTACCGGCGCAGCCGGGACGAGATGCCGGCGCAAAGGGAGGAGGTCGTCGACCTGCTCGCGGAGGGCTGCGAGCTCGTCGAGCTCGTGGCGCCGATCGCGCTCGACGTAGCCTCCGGCCGACTGCGCGGCGTGCGGTTCGAGCGGATGAGGCTCGGCGCGCCCGATGCCTCCGGGCGATGCCGCCCCGAGCCCACCGGCGAGACGTTCGATCTCGAAGCGAGCAGCCTCCTGTGCGCGATCGGCCAGCGCACCGACCTGTCGCTCTTCGGGGACGCCGGCGTGCGGGTCGACGGCGCGGGCTACGTGGTCGTCGATCCCGCGACTCGCGAGACCTCTCTTCCCGGCGTGTTCGCGGGCGGCGACGTGGTCGGCGAATCGCCGCTCAGCATCGTCAAGGCGATGGGAGACGGCAAGCGAATCGCCTTCGAGATCCGCCGCAGGGTCGAGGGCTGGGCTCCGCCGGACGAGCCCGCACGAGTGGTCGACGGCGTCGATCTCCTCCGCCGCCGCGGTGAGCGCATCAGGCGCCGGCCGGCACCCCATCGTCCGGGGCCGGAGAAGCTGGGCTTCGCCGAGGTCGCCGAGGGCTACTCCGCGGACGACGCGCGCGCCGAGGCAGCGCGATGCCTCGACTGCGACGTGCTCTGCAGCCTCTGCGTCGGGGTTTGCCCGAACCTCGCCTTCTTCACCTACCAGAACGCGGCGTCGAGCCGCGCGCTGGCATTGCTCGACCGCAAGGACGACACGTGGGTGCAATCGGGCACCGAGCCATTCGAGGTTGTCGAGGGCCACCAGGTCGCGGTGTTGACCGACCTCTGCAACGAGTGCGGAAACTGCGGGACCTTCTGTCCGACCGCGGGCCTGCCCTACCGCGACAAGCCCCGCTTGTACCTCGACCGAGCCGACTTCGAGGCCGAGCGCGACAACGCCTTCCGGCTCCGCCCGGATCGCATCCTGGGTCGCTTCGCTGGCGAGACCCACGAGCTCGAGATGGCCGCCGACGTCGTCTACCGATCGCCCGACCTCGAGGCGCACCTCGAGGAGGGTACGTTGCGCCTGCTCTCGGTGAAGGCGCTCCGATCCGCGTCCGTCGGTCGACTCTCGCTGCGTCCCGCTGCGATCCTCTACGCCCTCCACGAGGGGATCCGGCGAACGCCCATCCCGGTCGTCGACCGAGGTTGACGCCTCGGGCGGCGTGAGCATTAATGCCCCTCGATGCTGACGAGGTCCCAGAAGCACACCCCGGTCCTGCTCGCCGTCCTCGCCCTCGGGCTTGCCGTCCTTCCTGTCTTCGGCCAGCCGGCGAGCGAGCGGGACCTTCCCGCGCAGGGCGAGGTTGTGATCGACGTCGTGAACCCCAGCCGCGAGCCCTACAAGATCGCCGTGCCCCGGCCGGTCGGCGAGGTCCGCGCCGCCGAGATGCTCGCCCAGGTGATGCGCAACGACCTCGCGTTCACGGGCTCGCTCGAGGTCCTCGCAGAGCGGTCGTATCCCGTGGAGCTCGAGGCCGAAGGTCTCGGGCTCGAGCCCCGCCGCTGGGCCGGGATCGGCGCGCAAGGCGTGATCAAGGGACAAGCCGAGAGCCTGGGCGGCGACCGCGTCCGGATCGAGCTCCGGCTCTACGAGGTGGTCCGTCCGAACGAGGCGGTCGTGACCAAGGTCTACACGGGCACCATCGTCGAGACCCGGGTGATCGCGCACCGGTTCTGCAACGAGGTGCTGCGGTACTTCAACGGCCGGCCCGGGCCGTTCGGATCGCGCCTGGCCTTCGCGCGCCGGCTGGCCAGGACGCACAAGGAGATCTTCACCGTCGACTTCGACGGCTTCGACCAGCGGCAGGTGACGACCAACGACTCGATCAACCTCCTGCCAGCGTTCGGCCCGCGGGGCTCCATCTACTACACGTCGTTCCTCGGCGGGAACGCGGAGCTCTTCTGCACGGGCAGGCGCTCGCCGCTGCTCGCGTACCCTGGGCCGAGCATGGGCGCCGTCCTCTCGCCGGACGGGCAGAAGCTCGCCGTGTCGCTCTCGAAGGACGGCAACCCCGAGATCTACGTGGCCGACGCCGACGGGTCGAACCTGGTGCGCTTCACCGATCACCCGGCGATCGACGTGTCGCCGACCTGGTCGCCGGACGGGCGGCGGATCGCCTGGGTGTCGGACCGGCACGGCACCGCACAGATCTTCGTCGCGAACGCCGACGGATCGGGCGGCGAGCGGCGCGTCACCTATCGCGGCGGCTTCAACCAGACCCCGTCCTGGTGCCCGCGCGAGGACGCGGACATCATCGTGTTCAGCGGAGTGACCGGTGGTCGCTCGTCCGACATCTTCTCCGTGAACGTCGCCAACGGCGACATCATGCGCCTGAGCGGTGGCCTCGGCCGCTCCACCGATCCCTACTGCAGCCCCGACGGACGCCTCGTCGCCTTCGCCTCCGACGCCCGCGGCGGAGGCATCCACGTCATGACGATCTGGGGCGGACGGGTCACCAAGGTCGTCTCCGGCCACGCCGAGAACGTCCGCTGGTCCACGAAAGTCCCCGATCCCTGAACGGGGACACGCACCCGGTCTCCAACGAGCTGGAATTACAGGGGATCCGGGCATAACCGCGCGATCTGTCATCGGCCCCCGGGCCTCGTTGCTCCGGCGCGCGCGCTTTGCGAGCATTTGGGTCCACCATGCCCGCGACCACCTCGCCGTTCTTCACGCCGCACGGGTTTCAAGGCCACAGCGGCGGCAATCGCTTCGAGCCGATCATCGACGCGGCGGCGTACTTCTCCGAGATCTACCGGCGCATCTGCGCCGCGCGCGTCTCGGTCTCCGTCGCTGGCTACGACCTCGACTGGCGGATCCCGCTCGTGCGCGGCCAGGCCGGCGGCGAGACGACGCTCCGCAACGCGCTGCAGATCGCCGCGCGGCGCGCGCGCTGCAGGGTGCTCGTGTGGGCGCCCTCTTTCGCGCAGCACGTGCTCGGCACGGTCGGCTGGAAGGTCTGGGACGACGCCCGAGCGAACCCGATCCGCGGCGTCGAGCTCCTGCTCGCGAGCACCTCCGCCGTCTGGTCGTCGCACCACCAGAAGTGCGTCATCGTGGACAGCTCGGTCGCCTGGGTCGGCGGCATCGACATCGCCCGCGACAGGTGGGACACGGACCGCCACGACGCTGCGGCCCCGCGCGACGGAGACTACGGGCCCGTGCACGACGTGCAGGGCCGCGTCGAGGGCCCCGCCGTCTGGGACGTCGAGTACAACTTCGGGCAACGCTGGCTCGTCGCGGAGCGCGAGAAGCCCTACTTCCTCGACCCGGACGGCGAGTCGCACGAGCACGCCTCGATGATCGCCGCGGGCCAGCGCGCCGCCCGCGGGCCAGGAGCGCGACCCGGCAAGGCGCGACGCCTCTATCGACGGCCGGGAGGCCATCGCGTCCAGGTCGTCCGCACCATGCCATGGCTCGGCGAGCAGGGTGTCCGCGACATGACCGCGCGCGCGTTCGGCCAGGCGAAGCGGCTCGTCTACATCGAGAACCAGTACGCCTTCCAGTCCGGGTGGGCCACTCGCCAGGCGCGGCTGGCGCTCCAGCGAGAGCGCGATCTCAGGATGGTCGTGGTCATGCCCCTGTGGCCCGACCTTCTGCCCTTCCCGATGCCGGGGCTGCCCGACAGGCTCGACATGCGCGAGAATCTCGGCTCCCTGTTCACCGACTTCGGCGATCGCGTCGCGATCGTGGGACTGCTCGCGAACGGCGCCGCGCCCGGGCGCTACGCGCCCATCTACTGCCACTCGAAGGTCATGATCGTCGACGACGTCTGGCTGACGGTCGGCTCGGCCAACCTCGACGACGGGAGCCTGGAGAGCTCCACCGAGCTGAACCTCTCGGTGCTCGACGATTCGTCCGCCCGAAACCTCCGCGAGGCACTCCTGGGCGAGCACCTGGAGGGCATGTTCGATCAGTCGGCGGTCGACGACCCCGCGGCGCTCCTCCGCCTCATCCGGAGCGCAGCCCAGGACTCGGCGCATCGGGTCGCGGCGAGGGAGAAGCTTCGCTCTCGCGTCTACGAGTACTTCTGGGATCGGCGCGCGATGCCCGAGCCTCCGAGGCCCTGAAGCAACTCCGCGAAGCAGCGCCGCGAGGCACGACGCTGCAGCGCGATCATCGCGACGAGCGCCACGTTCATGCCGAGGCGGAGCCAGAGGTAGACCTCGAGCTGGTCGAGGAAGGCGAAGAGCGAGAGCAGATCCATGTGCGGTCCGAGCCCGAAGAAGCTCCAGCCGCGCATGAGCGTCCGGTTGTGGCGCCTGTACACCTGGGCGACCGAGGCGTCGTGTCGCACGCCGGGCAGCCCCGCGCTCGCGACCGGATCGGCCCACCTCATGACCGCCATCTCGGCTCCGAGCAAGACCCGGTGCGCCCGGAGCGCCGGGCGCGCGACGAACCCCTCCGCCTTCGCGATCTCGGCGTCGACCTCGGCGAGCTCAGCACCCGGCGGCTTGCGGCCGGGGCGCGTCACCCTGAGGTAGCTCTCCATGTAGAACGCGTGGAAGCCGGTGTGGGCGACCCCCGACGCGTACGCGAGGGCGACGAGCACGAAGATCCAGGGGCTGCTCCCGAGCGACACGACGTGCACCGCCGCGGCCGCCACCGCGGCGAGCCCAACGATGTTGTCGCTGGACTGGTCCCACACCTGGCCCATCCTCGAGCCCGTCCGCGTGAGGCGGGCGACGATGCCGTCGGCGCTGTCGAGGATCGAGCAGAGGAACAGGAGCAGCCCCGCGCCGCGCATCCACGGGCCGCCTTCGATCATGCAGCCGGCGCCCGCGAGCCCCGCGAGGAGGGACAGTAACGTGATCTGGTTGGCCGAAAGCCCGAACGTCATCAGGAAGCGGGCGACCGCGTAGCCCGCCGGTCGATGGACGAGCAGGTTGACGGGGTCCTCGACGTCCCACGACTTCAGCCCGTCCGCGAACCGCAGCCCGCCGGTTTCCACCGCCTGTGGCAAGGCCGGCATACCTGTGAATCCGCTACCCGTGCCCCGCGCCTCGGTCACCGGCACCTGGAAGGGGATCTCGTGGCTCATTCGCGCTGTCCTCCCGGCCAGAGGACGAGCGTGGCAAGGGCAGTGCCAGTCGTAGGGGCTCGCTTCGTACCGATCCTCCACGCCGCTGTGGCAATCATTGCCACAGGTCGCTGCGCGAGCTAGCCTCGAAGTATGTCCGTCCGGACGACGTTGAACGTCTCGCTGCCTCCAAGGCTGGCGCGGTTCGTAGCTTCACGCGTCGCCGCGGGTCGACACCAGTCGGCAAGCGAGGTGGTCCGGGAGGGCCTGCGACTTCTCGAGGAGCGGGAAAACGAGCGGGCTGCGGCGCTCGCGCGAATCAGGGACGGGATCGCGATTGGGCTCGATCAAGCCAACAAGGGCCTGCTCCTCGACGGCGAAGAGGTCTTCCGCGAGCTAGGGAAGGGCGCGCCGGCTCGTCGCCGGCGGCCGTGAGCCGACGCGCCTCTGGGAGAAAATCGCTCGGCGGCGGCCCGCGCTTCGTCGTCACACCGGCGGCGCGTGACGATCTGCTCGAGATCAGGGATTTCATCGCCGGTGACGACCCGATCGCCGCGAGGCGCGTCCTCGCGAAGTTGCAGGCCGCCCCGAGACGGTTAGCCGAGGTTCCAAACATGGGACACCTTCGACTGGACCTGGGGCCGGAGCCGCTTCGTTTCTGGCAGGTCTACTCCTTCCTGATCGTTTACCGTCCGGACGCGCGGCCGCTCGAGGTGTTGAGAGTGCTCCACGCCTCGCGTGACGTGCGCCGCCTGCTGGAGGACGGCTGACCGTCTCTCGATGCTGGCCTTCCGTCCTAGGTCGCGGGACGGACGAAGAGGATGTTGCCCTCCCACGACAGATCCAGCGAGTGCGTCGCGGCGACAGCGCGCAGCGCGTCACGAAGAGTCACTCGCCGCAGGCGAATCGTCACCTCGCCGGTGATCCCCTCTGCCAGCACCACGTTTAGGTCGCCGACGTCGGCCAGGAGGCGGAACACCTCTGCGACGGGCGCGGCATGAAGGTCCAGATCGATTCGCCTTCGCGCGAGAACGCGGGGCGCCCCTCGGTCGACAGGCGCGACGGGGGCGATCCTCACGGACTCGCCCCGGGCCCATCCGAGGCTCCGCGATCGAGCCTCGCTCCTGGCCGGAGTCGATGCGACCACGACGGGCGGGAGCACGACCGGAACGGTCCGCACGGTGGTTCGCTCCGCCATCGAGCAGCCAGCGGACACCAGCGAGAGCACGGAGGCGCACAGCGCGAGGAGGCGAAGCATGGCGAGATCGTAGCAGGCTCGGTCCGTGGGTGTCACTGGTTGGTCCCGGTGCTCCAGTGTGTGCGCGCACGGATCGCCCGCGCGAAGACCTCCTCGAGCAGATCCGCCGCGCGAGAGGGATCGTGGTGTGCCAGGGCCCACTGCCTCCCCCGCGCGCCCATCTCGCGGGCGCCGCGCGGATCACTGAGGATCTCGTCGATCGCATCCGCAAGCCCGTCGTCGTCGACCACGCGGGCCTCGAGGCCGTCGACGATGCCTTCGGCCACGCGCCGCGAGACGATGACCGGAGCGGCGGAGCCAAGCGCTTCGAGGAGCTTGATCGGAAAGCCCGTCGGAATTCCGCGCGGGACGACCACGACCGAGGCGCTCGCGAGGAGCCGCCGGACGTCCTCGACGTCCCCGTGCGGTACGAAGCGCACGCGCCTCGCGATCCCGACAGCGGCAGCGCGAGCGGCGATCGGTCCGGGGAAGGAGGCGCTGACGATCACGAGCTCGGCGCGGTCGACGCTTGCCACTGCAGCGAGAAGCGCGTCCAGGCCCTGATACCGGTCGAGGTTCCCGGCATAGACGACGCGCGGTTCCACGGGCACGGCCGTCGCCGGCGGCCCTGGCAGCCGCACTGCAGGCGGAACGTGCGCGCCGCCGCACGCTCGCGCCAGCGCGAGAGAAACGGCGGCGGTGGCGTCGGCGAGCCTCGGCGCGACCCAGTCCAGCGCCTCTCCAGCCGCGCGCGCAAGCCCGGCGAGCGGTCGCGCCTCGAAGTACGTCGGCAGCTCCGGCCCCATCGAGGTGTGCGCGTGATGGACGATGGGGAGAGGGATCCGCGGAGGCAGCGCCGTGGCGAGGATGGCCTCGTGACCATGAGCGTGAACCACGTCGGCGCGGACGGCTCGGGCGAGGCGCCTGGCATGCGCCGCGAGCCGAACGTCGAGGAGGATCTTCGAGACCGACGGCCCCGACCTCACCGACCGGTTCCGCGGGAAGTCGGGGAGGCGATGGACCTCGTACGCAAGGGCGCCACGCTCCTCGAAGGCGCGGTGCGCGTAGCAGAGCAGGTGAACGCGGTGACCTCGGCGCGCCAGCTCCCCGCAGATCTCGCCGATCAGGACCTGCGTGCCCTGGCGGGTCGGGAAGGGGAGCGCCGCGACGGTCAGGATCGTGAGCGGCATCGACGGCGGCAGCATAGCAGGGGGTCGAACCCGGGCTGCCGAAGTGGTACGAGAGGGCCATGTCCGAGCCAAAGAGCGCCGAGGTCGACGGGCTGGGCGAGGAGCACCGTTTGTTCCGGGACCACGTGCGAAGGTTTTGCCAGCAGCAGATCGCGCCCCTCGTCGAGGAGGCCGAGATCACGGAGACCTTTCCGGCCGGCCTGTTCCCGAAGCTCGGCGCGGCGGGCCTGCTCTGTCCGACGTTCCCCGAGCGCTACGGGGCCGCCGGCGCCGACACCGTCACGTTCTGCATCCTCGCAGAGGAGCTCGGGCGGGTCTGCTCGGGAATCGCCGGGTCCGTCATCGCCCACTCATCGATCGGGACGTCCGCGATCCTCGAGTACGGGACCGAGGCCCAGCGGGAGCGCTGGCTGCCCTCCGCGGTGCGCGGAGAGTCCGTCTTCGCCTTCGCTCTGACGGAGCCGAACGCTGGCTCCGACGTCAAGAGCGTCGAGGCACGCGCCGCGCGAACGGGCGACCGCTACGTGATCGAGGGCGCGAAGAGCTTCATCACGAACGGCGGCATCTGCACGCACGCGCTCGTTGCCGCCCGAACCGCCCCGGGTGACGCCGGGCTTTCGCTGTTCGTCGTGCCCAGCAGCGCTCCGGGGTTCGTCGTCGACGGGAAGGTGAAGAAGCTGGGCAACCGCAGCTCCGACTGCGTCTTCTTGCACCTCGACGGCTGCCAGGTCTCCGAGGATGCCAGGATCGGGGCAGAGGGCCAGGGCTTCCAGATGCTGATGCGCTCGCTCGGAGGCGGGCGCATGGTCGTCGCCGCCCGCGCGGTCGGGCTCGGCGAGGCGGCCCTCGATGCCGCGCTCTCGTACGCTCGCGAGCGACGGCAGTTCGGGCGCCGGATCGCGGACTTCCAGGCCATCCAGCTCAAGCTCGCCCGGATGGCCACCCGCCTGCGGGCCGCGCGCCTGATGGTCTACGACGCGGCCCGAACGAAGGACCGAGGAGAGGACGTCACGTTGCCCGCGGCGATGGCGAAGCTCTTCGCGACCGAGACCTGCAACCTCGTTGCCGACGACGCGCTCCAGATCCACGGCGCCTACGGTTACAGCCGCGAGTTCCCCGTGGAGCGCTACTACCGCGACGCCCGTCTGACCACGATCGTCGAGGGCACGAGCGAGATCCAGCACCTCATCATCGCCCGCGCGCTGATCTGATCAACGCTCGTCGGCGCCGATGTCGGGCGGGCCGTCATCGTGCGTCTCGCCGTCGATGTCGAGGCCGGCGTCGTCGAGTGCGGCGCCCTGGTCGATGACACCGGCGGCGCCATCGATCAGGTGGAAGTCGCCGCCCGCGGCGTCGATCACGAGCGAGGCCGCGTCGTCCGACGAGAAGTTGGCCTCCAAGGTCCCGGCGGGGTTGCCGTCGCGCTGCATCACCGGCGACCTGGTGAGGTTGTTGACTATCGTCACCTCCGTGCCCTCGAAGCGGTACTCGATCGAGGAGAAGCTCGAGCCGGGGTCGAGGACCGTGTTGTGCAGGACGCGGGTGCCTCGGGCCTGCCAGAGCGAGATGCCCGAGTCGAAGTAGTCGTGCGAGGACCAGATGACGTTGTTGCGGATGACCCCGTCGTACGCGCCCATGTCCGAGACGTCGTCCCAGACGCGGCCGTCCGAGCTCCACGGTCCGAACCCCACGCCCCTGGCGCACTGGAGGATGAAGTTTCGCTCGACCAGGTTGTCGCGGCCGTTCTTCCAGAAATGGATCGCCTGCTCGGCCAGCCCGACATCGTCGCAGTAGAAGCCCTCGAATGTGTTGCGACGGACGACCCAGCCGCGGGCGCCGTGGGCGTCGATCCCGCCCGTGTAGCAATCGTACCCGGGGATGTCCACGACGTGGGGCCGGCCCTCGTCCGTCATCTGCAGGTACGAGCACTCCAGCCGTCCCTCGTCGACCCAGGACGTGCGGTCGCCGCTGGGGTTGACCTTGACGAACTGCTCGCCCGAGTCCACGAGGTGCAGGTCGTACAGGAGCGTCCCGGTGACGTTCGGGCCCCCGTCGGAGCCCATCACGTGGATCGGGTGATAGATGGCGTGCGTGATCGTCACGTGCGCGATCGTGACGTCGGACGCGTAGATCTGGACGATCTCGTCGATTCCGTACTCTCCGTCGAGGATGACGTCATCTCGGCTGCCGGTCTCCGACCTCAGCGTGACGTCCGGCTGACTGAACTGCAGGAAGCTCGAGCCGGCGAGCAGGTAGGTCCCGCTCTCGAGCTGGATCGTCGAGCCCGCAACGGCGCCCCTCACGGCATCGGCGAGGCCCTCGGCGTCCCCCCCAGCTACCTGGATGACGTCCCCCGGGTCGGCCGGCGGCAGGGGCTCGCAGCTCGACTCGATGTCCGAATCCGCGTCCGCGTCCGCGTCCGCATCCGAGTCCGCATCCGCGTCCGCATCCGAGTCCGCGTCCGAATCCGAATCCGAGTCCGAATCCGAGTCCGAATCCGAGTCCGCATCCGAGTCCGCGTCCGAATCGGCGTCGCCGTCGGCGGGGTCGTCATCGTCTCCGCAGCCGGAGAGCGGAAGAGAGAGAATCACCGCCGCCAGAAGCAGCCACTCCCTGGCCCCCAGGCAACGTATGGTCGCGCTCGTCATCGACTGAGCGCTACGCACGATGCATGCCGCTCCGCCGTGCGGAGAATGCCCAGCGTTCCGGACTTCCGGCGGCGAAGATGGGGGGTGCGGCCAACAGACCTGGAGCGCTCCAGGCGCCTGCCGCGACCTCGCGGCCGGCCGGAGGATCAGAACGGGTTCGGTTCGAGGCGCGGCGATGGCGACGGGGACCTCGCTCTTCCAACGAGCGCCTCCAGCCGGATCTCCCACGTTCGCTCGATCTCGAGCTCGATCATCTGCTCGAACGGGCGGTGGCCCGGGGCCTCGACTCGGAGCGCGTGGAACGAGCCGCAGGTGGCCGGCAGGTCGACGGGAGCCGCCACGAGCTCGCCATCGATCCGGACGCGGGCGCCGGGCGGCGACACGGTCACCTGGATGCGGCACTCCCGAGCGGCTGGCTCCGTGGGTGGTGGGGGGGCCGGCGCCGCACTCGGTTCCGGCCGAGCGATCGGCGTAGGCCGGGGAGGAGGCGGAAGGAGTGGATGCGGCGCCACCGCGGTCGCGGGTCGATCCTCCACGCCCGGCGCTCGCAGGAGCAGCGCGGCCCCGCCTCCGACGAGCACGGCGGCCACCGCCGCGACCGCGAGGACGGCGATGCTCGGGCCGCGCCGCACGCGGGTTCCCGTCCTCGCCGTGGACGACCCGGGAATCGGGAGCGTGGTGGTCGGTCCATCCTCCGAGGGCGAGGTCCCGGTGGTCACCGCTGCGCGCACCGAGAGGGTCGATTCGAACGGAGGCGGCGTGGCGACCGTCTCCTCCTCGCAGAGGGCCTCCTTCTTGCCCGGGCTCGAGGCGTCCCAGGCGAACGGCGTCTCTTGGAGCGCCTGGGGCGTCACGGGGAGCGTGAGCGCCGCCGTCTTCGACTCGACGGCGGAGGCCGATCGCAGCCCGGCCCGCATCTCGGCCGCGCTCGGCCACCGATCGTCGGGGTCCTTCTTCAACGCCCGGTCGATCACCCGGACGAGGGATTCGTCGAGCCCCGGACGCGTGGTCACGAGCGGCCGAGGAGGGTCGTTCAGGATCTTGTAGACCACCTCGGTGAAGCTCCCGCCCGCAAACGCGGGGCCGCCCGAGAGCAGCTCGTACAGGATCGCGCCGACCGCGTAGAGATCGCACCTCGCGTCGACGTCACGGGAGCAGCGGACCTGCTCCGGCGACATGTACGAGGGCGTCCCCAGGATCACGCCCGTGCCGGTGAGCGCCGCGTCCGTGTCACCTAGAACCTTCGAGATGCCGAAGTCGAGGACCTTGACGATGTCGTCGGCGCCCTGGCTGACGAGGAAGACGTTCTCGGGCTTGAGGTCACGGTGCACGACGCCCTTCGCGTGCGCCGCCTCGAGAGCCTCGAGCACCCTGCAGACGACCCACACCGCCCGTCCGACCTCGAACGGGCCCGACGCTCGGAGCACGCCGGCGAGGCTCTTGCCCTCGAGATACTCCATCGCGAAGTACGGGATCTTCCCGCCATCCACCCATCCGATGTCGAAGACGTAGACGACGGCCGGGTGAGTCACGTTCGCCGCCGCGCGCGCCTCCCGGAGGAAGCGCTGCACCAGGTTGGTCTTCTGGGCCATCTCGGGGTGCAGGAACTTCAGCGCGACGGCCCGGCCCAGCGCCACGCTTCGCGCCTCCCACACCGTCCCCATCCCCCCGTGACCGACGCGCCGGACGAGCTCGTACTTGCCCTCCACGACGTCGCCGGGAACGAGGCCCAGTATGGTCGAAGCCGAGTCCACTCGACGGAGAAACTCGACCGGAGTCTATCAGACGGCGTTCAATCCAGATACCCGAGCGCCCCGAGCCGGCGGGCGAGGATCGCCTCTTCCTCGCGCGTCAAGGGCGAGGTCCTGCCGTCGACGAGCGGCGCGCGCTCCTGGGGCTCGAGGCCGCCGAGCCTCGCGATCAACCGTCCGGCATCGATGACGTCCATCGCGACGCGGCCCCCGCCAGACAGAGCCGGGCCGTCGCCCGCGAACAGACCCTCGCGCCGGTGGCTGCCCGATAACGCGGCGCCCTTGCGGCCCAGGTGCTCGTCGGCCCGGAGCCTGCGCCGGACCGGGCCTCCGGAGGGTGGCGAAGGCTCGAGGCAGAGCGTGTAGCCGGCCGGCGCGGCGAGCTCGAGGAGCAGATCGGGGGCCCGGTGAGCCCAGGGACCAGCGTGCACGTCCTCTCGGCGATGGGCCGCCGCGATCGCCGGGGCCAGCGCGGCGGCGACCCGGTCGAGGATCCGCTCGCGGTCGCGGGCGGGCACGATCCCCCTCGGCTCGCGGCCCGCGAGGTTCAACCAGACGGACGGCGCATAGGGCAGCTCCTCGCTGAAGGCGAGGGTCCGGCGGAAGTCGATCGCTCCAAAGCGCACCCTCGATTCGAGGACGGACGGGAGGAACGCTCCGGCCGCGCGGAACGCGCGCTCTCTGAGACGCGGCGGCAGAGCGCGAAGTCCCGCGCTCTTGACGATCCGCGCCAGCCCGCCCATGCGCGGCGGCCGGAACGCCAGGAGGCCCGCCTCGGCGAGCATGCCGTTCAGATGGACGACCTCGTCCGAGGCGCCGCCCGAGCCATGGTCGGACAGCACCAGCACGTTCGCGTCCGGCGGCGCGGCGTCGATCAGGGCGCCGATCGCGCGGTCGGCCGCCTCGTACACGGTCCTGAGCGGGTTCCCAAGCCGGGCCAAGTTCGAATCCACCTGCGCCTCCTTCGCCGGCTTGGGGACGTGCAAGGAAGGGCACCTGACCGGCGCCGGTATCTCGATCACGTTTGGCTCGGGAAGGGCGGCGGGCCGTCGCGGCGAGGACCCGTCCGAAAGCGCCCAGAGGTGGTGGGCGGCGGTGTCGGTCTCGCCGAAGTAGCACGCGAAGACGTCCCATGGGCGCTCGCGCAGGAAGTGGAGGTAGAGCTCGCATTTCCGGGCGACCCGAGCGCAAAGCCTCCCGGGGAGCTCCTCGTGCCATCCGGGGCCGCAGTCGAACTCGTCGACGTCGCCGAACGCGAGGGCCGCCCGTCCGAAGCGTCGGACGATCTCGCGGTGAAGCGATCGGGGGTGCGCGAAGGATGCGTCGGCCTCGAACGCGACCGGCGAGTCCCAGCCGGAAAGGCAGATCCCCCGCTCGAACGGCTCGGGCGGGTAGGTCGCGGGGAAGCCGAGGAGCGCGACGCTCGAGCCCGCCCGGTCCATGCGCGCGAACGTCGTCCCGACGCGGCGCCGTGTGGCGCCGGTGAACCGCACCCTGTACCCGTCCCTCTCGGTGAAGTCGTGGACGCCGTGCACACCGGGCGGCTCGCCCGTCAGGATCGAGCTCCAGGCCGGCAGCGTCGCGAAGGGCAAGGTGCTGACGAGCGCGCTCGACGTTCCGCGCTCGACCAGGCCCCGGAGCGCGGGCAAGCGCTCGCGCCAGCGCTCCACGAGCCGGAGGTCGGCGCCGTCGAGACCGATCAGGAGGAGCCTCACGCCGCTCCTCCCAGGGCGGCGGGGCGCAGGCCGTCGGGAACGTCGAGGAGATCGAGGACGAGCTTCCCAACGTCCTCGATCCTTCGGTCAGCGGTGGCGGATCCACCGCCGGGGCGAGCCAGTACGTACAACCCATCCCAGTCGTGGTTGCAGCCGTCCGGTCCCGTGTCGCACCCCGCGATCTGGTGGGCTCCGTGGCCCACCGAGCCGACGGCGCGGTAGGCGAGGTCGCCGAAGAACACCATAAGGTCGGGCGGCGCCCCCGAGCAAGACGGATAGACCTCCTCGGGGCGGACGACGCGGGTGTCGAGCGAGCGGCCCCCCAGGCCCCGAGTCTCGCGAAGAAGCCTCGCGACCTCGTCGCGCACGCGCTCGCGCGCTCCGGGCTCGAGCGCCCCACGAGGCTCCCGGCCGCGGACGTTGAGGAAGACACGCGCGTAGTAGCCGCCCTCTGCCCACGCGACCGTCCGGTCCCAGTCGACTCCCGCCTCGTCGAGCCGCGTCGGCCTGGCGGGCCTCAGCGGCAGCGCGAGGAGCCCCGCGTCGGCCAACGCTTCGTTGACGCACACGCCGCCCTCGAGCGTCCGGGCGCCATGGTCCGAGACGACGAGCACCGCCGTGTCGTCATCGGCGAGGCTCAGGAGCTCGCCCAGGCGCTCGTCGACGAACGCGTAGTATCGCTCCGCCTCGCCCCGGAAGGGCCCATCCGCGTCGTACGCGGCGTGGTCCTCGTTCCACGTCTGCCAGAAGGCGTGGTGGAAACGATCGAGACCCATGTCCACCACCATGAAGAGGTCCCACTCGCGCGTTCGTGCGAGGTGCTCGGCGATGGCGAAGCGCTGGGCCGTCATCGCATACAGCTCCCGGAGGATCCGTGCGCGGTCGAGCGACCGGAAGCCCGGGACGTCCATCTTGTACTCGCCGAACAGGCGCCTGAGCTCCGGCTCCAGCGAGCGCGGCGACGCGAAGGGCGACGAGGCCGACGGCGTGAGGAAGCACGACACCGCGTCGACTCCCTGCCGTTGCGGCAAGGGGTAGGTCTGGGGAACCCCGACGATCACGGCCTTCCTGCTCGCCCTCGCGGCGACCTCCCAGACCCGCGGGACCAGGACGTCGGCAGCAGTGACGACGCGCATCTGGTAGCTCCCTGGGACACGTGCGCGAAGGCCATACAGCCCGAGCTCCCCGGGGCTCACCCCGCTCATCATCGTCGTCCACGCGGGAACCGTGATCGGCGGGACCGTGGAGCGCAGCCTGCCGTGCTCTCCCCGCCGGCAGAGCGCCGCCAGGTTGGGACAGGCGTGCGCGAGCCTCCCGAACGACTGCCGCGGGTCGGCGCAGTCGAGCCCGATGACCATGACACGGCGCCGCATGGACTTCCTAATAGCAGAGGCGAGCCGGGGACGGAGTTGACAAGTTCACGAACCCGCTCGGTTCGCCGCTCGCTTCGGGGGAGTGAATCCCCCTCTGCTCGCTCTTTGCCCGCAATCGTCGCTACCGCGGCTCGCCGCCAGCGTAGCCGAGTGACCGCAGCCGTTCGCGCGCCGCGTCGTCGAGCTCGTTGCTTTGGGCGCGCACGGCTCCGGTGACGGCCGTGCGCGCGGCGTCCGCCATTGCGCGGCGTGTCGTCGCGAGGTCGCCGTCGCGGCGATCGGCGAGGTTCGTGCGCTCGCCGGGATCGCGGGCGACGTCGAAGAGCTCGGTGGCCGGCAGCCCTCGCGGGTTGCTCTCGTTGGCGACGATGAGCTTCAGGTCCGATCCGTTCGTGCCCGGGACGCGGATGCTCGTCAAGCGGTTGCCCTCGTGGTCCTCTTCGGCGAAGACCGGCTGTCGGCCTTGCTCGAAGAGGTCGCCGCCCTGCATGCCCTCCGGGGCGGACGTGCCGGCCAGCCTGAGGACCGTCGGCGCGACGTCGACGTGGCGCACCCAGCCCGCCTCCGTGGTGCCCGAGGCATCGCCACCGGGAAAGCGGGCGACGAGCGGCACGCGCACCTGCTCGTCGTAGAGCGTCGTTCCGTGCCAGAAGCCTCCGTGCTCGGCGAACTCCTCGCCGTGGTCCGACGTGACGACGATCAACGTGTTCTCGTACAGCCCCCGGCGCTTCAGCCCGGCGATCAGGGTCCCGAACGAGTGGTCCCAGTAGCGGATCTCCCCGTCGTAGAGCTCGCGCAGCTCGCTCGCGCGCGACGATGGCGGCTTCGGGGTGGCGACCCTCGCGACGGCCGTGCCGTCGTACGGGTGCCGGAAGTACGGGTCGTGGGGGTCCATGTAGCCAGCGAACAGGAAGAACGGACCGCGGGGGCGCCGGTCGAGCCAGCCCAGGAGCTCGCGCGTGACGAAGGCGGCGTCGCGGTAGTAGTTGTCGACTTCCAGCCGCTTCGACAGGAAGCGCTCGGAGACCAGCCGGGCGATCGAGTACAGGCTCAGGCGGCTCTGCGTGTCGTTCGCCCAGAGCACGAGCTCCGGCTCGAGGTAGTGATACTCGTCGAAGCCCTGACCGAAGTCGAAGTAGGGCGCCACGTTGAAGTTGGTCACGAACCCTGCCGTGGAGTAGCCCTGGCTCGAGAGCGCCTCCGCCAGCGTGGTCACCTCGTCGGGCAGCGAGTCGGGCTTGTAGATCGTGCGATGCGAGGAGGGATAGCGACCGGTCAGGATCGAGGCGAACGACGGCCTCGTCCACGATGCCTGGGCGAACGCGTTCTGGAACACCACCGCGTCCCTGGCGAACGAGTCGAGCCTGGGCGTCGTTCCGCCCCGGTAGCCGTAGGCGCCGACGTGGTCCGCGCGCAGCGTGTCGACCACGATGAGCACGACGTTCGGCAGCTCGGGGCGAGCTCGCCGGCCCCGCGGCGCCGCCCGCGCATCCGAGGCGGCGCCGAGCTGGCCGAGCGCAGCGCAGAGGGCGAGCGCGGTCCCGAACGCGAGCGGGCTGCCCCAGGAGCGCAGGAGCAGCCGCGCGGGGGTGCGGTCGACGAGCAGTCGGGCCACGATGCGGCCTGCGAGGAAGACCGCGACGGCGAGGAGCAGGATCGCCGCCTGCACCGCCAGGCCCTTGGCGCTCGAGGCGGGCAGGTTCTCCAGATAGACGTCCCGGAAGACGCGGAAGCGCGCGATCACGAACCCGAGGCCCGAGAAGAGCGACGCGCCCACGAAGGCGAAGACGCGCTCCGCCGGCGCCGGCTCGCGCCGCGCCAGTCGCCCGGCGAGGGCGGCTCCCAGACCCAGGAGCATCCCGACGAGCGCGCACGCGACACCGTAGGTGACCGCGGCGTAGGGCAGGACCGTAAGGTCGCGCGGCGGCGCGCTGACCCAGAGGACGGCCAGAGCCTCCACGAGCCCGAGCGCTACTCCGGCGCAAAGGCCGGCAGAGGCTCCCTGCTGGCAGTACGTGCGCGGACCGGTTCCGAAGTGGTCGGGGTCCGATGTGGTCATTCTCTCGATTCGCCTCCCAACGCGTGGCTCGGCCTGGAGATTTCAGGTCCGTGCACTCTGTCGTCGGTTAGCCGAACCCCGCGTGTGGCGTCAAGTTACGCTGCGAGAAAGTGGCGGGGCCGAGGTCCGCGATGCTCCGAAGCTGTTCGCTCAAACCGTGGCAATGAAAGCAGAATCGGTGCTTTTCGGGCCCCCTCGTTGAACGCCAGGGGTCCATGTGTTAGCGTTTTGTCCATCCGTCGGAGCAATGATCGAGGTCGTCTTCGCTCCCGCCTCTCGGGGGGATGTCAGGGCCGCCGAAACAGGAGCGCGGGGACGATCCGGGTAATGAGCCCATACGAGCCACCAGGTAGCCGGGGAAAGTGCCTTTCGGGGGCGGGGGCCCGGGAGGTGTCGGCGGGATGAGCATCCCCTTCGGGGATCTCGCGACGATCCTCGTCATACTCGTCGCCGGCAGCCTCTTCACGTTCCTCGAGGCCACGCTGACCGCAATGCCGGAGGCGCGAGCGCACCGGCTCGCGGGCGAGGGGGACCAGCGAGCCCAGCGATGGCGCGACGAGCGCCGGCGAATCCTGGCGACGCTCCTCCTGATGCGGACGGCCGTGCGCGTGACCGGCGCCGGCGGCGCGTTGTTCTTCGCCGAGGCGGCCACGAGTGGCACGGCGGTCTACGCGCTCGGGGCGGCGGTCTTCGCGGCGCTCCTCGTGATCGAGGCGCCGGCGCGCGTCTGGGGACAGCGCCAGACCGACCGCTTCGCGCTCGCGGCGCTCCGCTTCCTCTGGCCCTTCGAGATCCTCCTGTACCCGCTGGCCTACCTCCTGTCCGGGATCTTTCGTGGGGCAGGAGGAGTCGTGATCAGCGACTCGGAGCACAACGCGGAAGAGGTCAAGGCGCGGATCGAGCAGAAGGAGCGCGAGGGCACGCTCGAGAAGGACAGCCAGGAGCTCCTCCACTCGGTCCTCGAGTTCACGGAGGTCACGGCCAAGGAGATGATGATCCCGCGGACGGAGATGTTCGCGCTGGCCCTCGACACGCCCATTCCAGAGGTCCTCGAGCTCACCTCCGAGAGCGGCCACTCGCGCGTCCCGGTCTACCGCGAGAACATCGACAACGTCGTCGGGACGCTCTACGTCAAGGACCTGCTCAAGTACATGCAGGACCACGCGAGCTCCGTCGACACATCGCTCGCGAAGATCATCCGCCGCCCGCCCTTCTTCTGCGCCGAGACCGAGAAGGCCAGCGCGCTCCTGCGCGACATGAAGACGCGCCGGGTCCACTTGACGATCGTCGTAGACGAGTTCGGCGGGACGAGCGGGCTCGTGACCCTCGAGGACGTGATCGAAGAGATCGTCGGTGACATCCAGGACGAGCACGACGCCGAGGAGAGCCCGTTCGAGCGCATCGACGAGGAGCGCGTGATGGCGGACGCGCGGGTCTCGATCTACGACGCTTCCGAGTACCTCGGCGTCGAGATCCCGCACGAGGGCGACTACGAGTCGCTCGGCGGGTTTCTCTCCAACCTCGCGGGCCGAGTGCCCGAGGTCGGCGCCACGCTGAGCTGGCGGGACCTGCAGTTCGTGGTCAAGGAGGGCGACGAGAAGCGTGTCGCCCGCGTCGAGATCGTTCGCGCGGCCGCGAACCGCAAGACGCCACCGCCGCCCGTGGCCGCCGCGGAATGAGCTCGAGCCCGGAGGCCGCGCCGAGGGTGCGCATCGCGACCGTGCCGCTTCGCACGCCGCCCCCCGGGGACGTCGACCTCACGATCTTCTCCAGCCTGGATGAAGCTCGCCGAGCTCGCCCCGCCTGCGGCGGCTCCGCAGTCCTCGTGGCCGGCGCGAGCCTGCCTTTCAGGGACGGCGCGCTGGGGGCCGTCGAGGACTGGCGCGCGCGGAGCTTGCAAGATGTCGAGGAGGACACGCGGGCCCTGCGGTCCGGCGGCCTGCTGCGCGTGGTCTCGGGCTCGCGCGCCGGCAGGCGCTTCTGGCGCCCCCGCCAGAGGCCCGTCCTCGCGTCGGAATGGAGCGCCTGGTTTCTCGGAGCGGGCCTGGCGGAGATCACACAGCGCGAGCTCGACGCGCCGACGTCGGGCGTCAGCACCGAGGGCGTCGTGCGAAAGCTCCCTACCGTGCCCGGGTAGCCACGAACTCCCCGCCGAAGTCTCCGCCGAGCAGCCGCCCCTGCCAGAGGCCCGGCTCGAGCCGATCCTCGTCGACGATTGCACCCTGGCCGGCCAGCTCCACGACGTCGAGCTGGACGTCGATCTCCTCGAGGGCCGTGATGGCCTGGTCGATGTACGTCTCGGCCTGCTCGATGCAATAGTCCTCGAACTCCGACTCGAGGTCCGGCAGGTCGATGTCCAGCCCGTCGCCAATCGCCTCCATGAGATCCTGAAGCGCCCAGGCGAGCTCGGCACAGACCGTGTCGGACAGGTCGTACAGGAGGTCCTCGAGCGAGAAGTACTCACCGTCCGAGACGAACGTGACGATCACGTCGAGGACCCACCGGATGATGGAGCCGACCGCGATGCCCACGTCGTGGTTGTCGATGTTGAGCGTTCCGCAGGTGGTCCGCGCCGCGAAGTCGTCGACGGACACGTCCCAGCCGAGGATGTCCTCGGGCGTCCCGCTCACCTCCTCGCCGCGGAGCTCGAACGAGACCCTGGTCCACTCCTCCTCGCCGCGGTACTCGGCGCCGCCCACCGAGAAGAGCTCGATGTCTTGCTCCACCTGCCAGGTGCTCAGGATCTCGGCGACGTCCGCGATGGCGCCCAGGAGCTCCCCCACCCAGTCGGGGACGTACTCGTCCGCGAGGCCGTTGGCGGCGTCCTCGAGCGCGTCGCCGATGATCGGGACGTCGAAATCGAACCCGTTGATCAGGCCGTCCGCGATGAATCGCAAGGGTCCGTCGATCGCGTCCAAGAGGTCGCTCAGCCACCCTGGCAGCGCGTCGCGCAGGTGGAGCGTCGAGTCGAAGGTCCAGGAACCCGACAGATCCGGGTCGTCGCACGCGCCCCTGTCCCTGCAGTCGCCGTTCTCGCAGATCTGGCCGTCCGGGCAGTCGCGGTCCGCGACGCAGCCGTCGCCTCCGCCGTCAGGGGGATGGCACGCGCCTTCGTCCCCGCAGTCCCACCCGACGGGGCAGTGCCGCGCGTCCTGGCAGATGCACTGGCCGGCGTTGCAGACGAGGCGACCGCAGTCGGCGTCGTCCTCGCAGCCCGGAGGGTCCCTCGGGTCCGGCGTGCAGAAGCCACCGATGCACAGCTCGCCGTCGGCGCACTCGTCGTCGAACTCGCAGACCTCGCCCTCGAAGTCGGGCTCGAGGCAGCGTCCATCGCGGCACTCGAAGCCGGGCTCGCACTCGTCGTCGGCGACGCACTGGTCGGGGTTCTCGCCGCCGCCCACTTCCACGCACTCGCCCGGGTCCTCCTCGCGCCCGAGCCGGCACTCCCAGCCCGGCTGGCAGTCCGCCGATCGCCGGCACCCTCCGTCCGCGCCGTCCTCGATCAGGATGGTCGCCGTCGCGGGGCTCGTACCGTCCACCTCGCCGCGCAGCTCGACGGTCCCCGGCGTCGGTCCGGTGCGCAGCGTCGCCGTCGCGGTGCCGGTCGGCCCCGTCCGAGCCGCCTCTTCCGCGAGCACCGTGCCCGTGTCGGCGCCCAGATCGATGAAGAACCGGACGGGCTCGCCCGCGACCGGGATCTCGCCGCCCGCGTCCGACGTGGTCAGCGCGTAGGTCACGGTGACCCGGCTCGACACCACGCCCTGTATGGGCTCGGGAGTGTCGACGACCAGGCGGAGAGTCGGCACGGCCACGTCGATCGTGAAGGTGATCGGGTCGGCGCCGAGGGCCGTGGCCTGGACCTGGAACGACCCCTCCTGGGAGCCGACCTCCACGATCGCGGTCGAGATGCCACGCTCGTCGGTCTCGACGTCCGGCTCGGGTATCACGTGGTCGCCGAAGCCGACGACGTCGAAGTGGACGTTCTCGCCCGCCACCACCCCGACGCACTGGCGCACGAGGATCGCGCTCACCGAGACGTCCGCACCGGGGCGGGACGCCATCCGCGCGGGCGGGATCGGCTGCAGGCTGCGCTTACCCGCGCTTTCACACTCTCCCTCATCGGTGCCGCCGGTGCAGGAGCAGCCCCCCGCTGCGACAAAGCAGAATGCGAGAGCAAGGCCCCTCAGGGCAAACCATCGCGCCATCTCGGCCAACGATTGTCGCACGGATGAGGGACGACAACTCGCGCAAACGCGCCAAGCTTCCCGTGCTTCCAACGGGCTTGTTTGGGTTCCGCGGCCGCCTTGGCGGCCGCGGAACCGGGCATGCCATGGCACGCAGGGCCTCGGGGCCGCAAGGCGGCCCCGAGGCCACCCGAGCCCGGCGAGCAGGCGGCACCGCGCTGGTACAGGATCAGTACCCGACCGCGCGCTGTTCGATGCGGCAGCCACGCCGCGACGGCGTGATCACCGTGAAGTGCGCCCGGCGGCCTTCCGGCGCGTCGCCGACGCTGCCGACGTTGACCACCTTGCGACCGTCCAGGTCGCGGACGAAGGGCACGTGCGTGCAGCCGCAGACGACCACGTCGGCGTTCGTGCCGTCGAGCAGCGTGCGGACCTCGTCGTCGTCGAGGTCGTGACCTATCCCCTCGGTCGGGTCGCGTGGAGAGCCGTGGCACACCAGGATCTCGAAGCCGTCCGGCAGGGCGATCCGGATCCGGTCCGGCAGCCCACGAAGGCGCCGCAGGATGATGTCACCGAGCGAGCGGCGCGCCGTGCGGAAGAGCCTCGTTCGCTCGAGCTGGTTCTCGTCCATCGGGCGCAGGGCGTCCGGATCTATGGTGGCCAGGGCGAGGTCGCTCGTGCCCCTGACGAGGTGTGCCCCGATCGACTGGAGGCGGATCCATGTCTTCAGTGGCTCCGATCCCTCGAAGACGAGGTCGCCCGTGACGAAGAGTCGCCGGACCGACTGGGCCTCGATCTCGGCGAGCACGGACTCGAGCGCCGGGAGGTTCCCGTGCACGTCGCCGAGGAACGCCATCGGCGTCGGGTCCACCGCCAGATCGATCGCGCGCCCGGGCTCCACGATCCGATCGTACGGGAGCGACCGCGGGAGCGCCACCGCCAGATCGCAGGTCTCGCGAGTGGCACGACCATTGCTGAGACCGCGGTCTACAGATGCCGTCGAGCGATGTCCGCCCAGGGACCCTCGGGCTCGAGCTCGAGGTACCTCTCCCAGTGCTGGCGCGCGGCTCGCGACTCGCCGATCTCCTCGAGCGCCATCGCGAGGTTGAAGTGGGCGTCGGAGAACCCCGAGTCGTACTGCAGAGCCGTGCGGAACAGCGGGACCGCGTCGGCCGCCTGGCCCGCCTCGAACGCGAGGAACCCGAGGTTGTAGTGGGCTTCGGGCTGGCAGGGATCGAACTCGAGCGCCCTCAGGTACAGCGCGCGGGCCTCGGTGGTCTGACCGCGCCGGTACCTCAGGTTCCCGAGGTTCGTGTGCGCATTGGCGAGCCGCGGGTCGATCTCGATCGCGCGCTGGTAGGCCATCTCGGCCTGCTTCCACGTTCGCTCGTCCTCGTCCAGCCGGCAGCCCTCGAGGTACCACTCGAACGCGGTCTTCGGCTCGGGGCGCGTGATGGGTCCGGTGCGCTTGAGCGTGCGAACCACGTGGTCCGCGAGGTTCCTGACGCGGAAGTCGAGGAGGAGCTGCCCCGTCTCCGGGTCGAATGCGCCTCCCTCCCCGGTCACGACGAGGCGGCTGCCGTCGCTCGTGACCCTGAGCTCGTTGAGAGGCCTGAGGACCTTGGGCAAGGACTCTCTCAGCGCCCGGACGCTCCGGCGCACCCGTACGATGGACATTCCCGACTCGAGGAGCCCCTTGGCCGCGCGGATCCCGATCAGGTCCTGGAACGTGTAGTAGCGGAGGCGGCCCCGCTTGCCCGTCGGCGAGATGAAGCCCCGGCGGTCCCAGGAGCGCAGGCGCGTCTCCGGCAGGGCGAAGATCCGTGCGACTTCCGTGGTCGTGTACAGGTCCAAGCCGGTAGGCCGATACAACCCGATCGTGGCTCACCCAGACAAGCCGAAAACGAAGGCTCCAGCGCGCTACATCATGCCGCCGTCGACCATCATGTCCTGCATCTCGTCGAGCATGCCCCCCATGGCCGCGTGATGAGAGTCGCACTCGTGGCGCATGTCGTCGACGTCGGTCATCGACGTCAAGCGCGCATGGTGGTCGTCCACGGCGGTCCCCATCTGATCGGTCATTGCCTCGAACCGATCGTCATCGGTCCCGCCCATCATCCCCGAGCCCATCATGTCCGAGCACGCGGATCTCATGTCGTCGAGGAGGCCCGCGATGTCCGCCGCGTAGCCGTCCGTCTCCGCGCGCAGGCGCATGGCGTCGTCGGCGCTCGTCGCCGCGTCGTGGTGCGCGTCGTCGCGTGCGGTCATCGCCTGGTACACGCGCTCCGCATCGCCGTGGTCTCCACCCATGCATCCGGCAAGACCGACCGTCGCGGCCGCCAGCGACCAGGGAAGCAGTCTCGTTCTCCAGCTCATCGAAGGTTCCTTTCACGCGCCTTGGTTGGCCCGCATGGTCAGAGCCACGCCTCGCGAAAACGGTTCACGGTCGAGACTCCTCAGGTACTTCTACCACTCCTGGCCCGTCCCGTCGCCGCCGCCAGCGGCATCTCCACGTCCACGTCGACCTCGAGCCGCGTGGCCGCCGCGCGCACCTTCAGCTCGGCCGAGAAGCGATCGGCCGACCGTCCGGGAACCCTGCGCTCTGCCTCGTCGCGCGCGATCCGGAGAGCATGGACCTTCAGGTGGGCGCTGAACGGGAGCCGCCGTGCCAGATCCTCCGCCAGCCTTGCATCGACGGGAACCCTCAGCTCCTTCGCCAGGTCCTCGAGGTCGATGGTCAGCATCGAGCTGCCGAAGTAGGTCTCTCGCCCCGCGATGCCGCTCCGGACCGCGCCCTCGGAGATGACGCTGGCCCGGCTGAGCACGAGCTCGACGATACCCGGCGCGATGCGGGACGCCTGGGTCCGGTGGACGACGTCGAGCCTCAGAGCCTTGGCGAGCGGACGGATCGCCCCTTCGCTATTGGCCATGACCGCCTCCTCGCTCCGGCTCCCGATGCTACCAGGCCTCGTGCGCTCAGGCGAGCTGCACCATCTTCGAGCCGCGAATGGTGCGGTCGCGCGTCACCAGCGGAACGCCATGCACGATGCTGGTCGCGGCGATGATCTCGTCGGCCGGATCGCCCCGGAAATCGAGGCGGGTGGACATCCGCGAGGTGGCGAGATCGAGCGGCCAGACGTGCAGCGCCGACAGAGCTCGTACGACCTCTCCGTCGTCGAGGTCCAGGTCGATCCGTCCGAGCTGCACGAGCTTGGCGAGCTCCCACAGGACGATGGCGGAGATGCCCCAGCGGTTTGTTCGAAGAAGACGGCCCTCTCGGGCCGTGAGCGTGCCCTGCAGGGCGAAGACCAGCACGTGAGTGTCAAGGTTCAGCATGCGCGTCCCATCGCAGGCCCGTCGAGATGATGCTCCCGTGCACCCTGATCTTGCTTCGGAGGCAGCCGATGAGGGCGCTCGACTCGCGTCCGATGGGAATGACCTTGGCCACGGGCTTGCCGTGCTTCGTGATCACGATGCCGTCCGGGCCGAGAGAGTCGATCACCGCGAGGCATTGAGCCTTGAACTTCGCGGCGCCCATGGTCTTCATCGAGCACAGACTAGCACTGGTCAGAATATCTGACCAGTCGTGACCATCCGTGATCTAGGCGGACCTGCGCCGCCGACCCATCGCGATCGCCGCCAGCCCCACGAGAATCACGAGGGCGGTTGGCGAGTCCGAGCCTCCGGCAGGCGCCGCGCGGCAGTCGCAGCCCCCGCCCTCGTCCCCGGGGAGCCCGGGGCCATCGCCATCGCCGTCCCCATCGTCATCGCCGTCGCCGTCGCCGTCGCCATCGCCATCGACGTCGCCGTCACCGTCGGAATCCGCGTCGCCGTCGCCGCCGCCATCGCAGGCGTCGCCCACGCCGTTGCCGTCCTCGTCGGCCTGGTCCGCGTTCGGGTCGTCCGGGCAGTTGTCCTCGTCGTCCGGCACGCCGTCGCCGTCCGTGTCCGGCTCGCACGCGTCCGTGGGGTCGATCGGACACGGGTCGTCGGCGTCGTCCAGGCCGTCGCCGTCGTCGTCGGGGTCGCAGGCGTCACCCAGACCATCCCCGTCCAGGTCGTCCTGCGCCGGGTCCGCGACACCGGGGCAGTCGTCGTCTTCGTCGCCGACCTCGTCGCCGTCGTCGTCGAGGTCGCACGGGTCGCCCACGAGGTCACCATCGATATCGGACTGCGCCGCGTCCCACATCCAGGGGCAGAGATCCTCCTCGTCGGGGAAGCCGTCGCCATCCTGATCTCCGTCGCACTCATCGGAGTCGGCGACGAGCCAGCAGTCGTCCAGCGCATTGCCCTCGCCGTCCCCGTCCGCGTCAGGGTCGCAGAGGTCGCCGAGAAGATCCCCGTCGAGGTCGACCTGGATCGGGTCGAACACCCAGGGACAGTCGTCCTCCTCGTCCGGGACGCCGTCCGCATCGAGGTCGCCCTGGCACGCGTCGCCCACGCCGTCGCCGTCCTCGTCCGCCTGGTCTGCGTCGGCGACGAGCGGGCAGTCGTCGGCCTGGTTGCCCACTCCGTCGCCATCCGCGTCGTCGTCGCAGGCGTTGCCGATGCCGTCTTCGTCGGTGTCGAACGCGATCTGGAGGTCGACCTGCATCATCACCGGGGGGTTCAGGTACGAGAAGTCGAGGGGGCAATCGTCCTCTTCGTCCGGGACGCCGTCCCCGTCCTGGTCGCCCTGGCATTCGTCACCGACGCCGTCGCCGTCAGCGTCCGCCTGGTCGGGGTTCGCGACGAGCGGGCAGTCATCCTCGTCGTCGGCGACCCCGTCGCCGTCGTCATCGTCATCGCACGGGTCGCCGATCGAATCCGCGTCGAGGTCGATCTGCAGCCAGTCCCACGCCTCGGGGCAGACGTCGTCGTCATCCAGAGTGCCGTCTCCGTCCCAGTCGCCCTCGCATGCGTCACCGACGCCGTCGTCGTCCGCATCGGCCTGGCCTGCGTTCGCGACCAGCGGGCAGTCGTCGTCCCCGTCCGCCACGCCGTCGCCGTCGGCGTCCTCGCAGGCGTCGCCCACGCCGTCGGCGTCGTCGTCCTGTTGACCCGCGTTCGGCGCGACCGGGCAGTTGTCCTCGCCGTCCTGCACCCCGTCGCCGTCGTCGTCCGGATCGCAGGGATTGCCCAGGCCGTCCAGGTCGCCATCGACCTGGAGGTAGTCCGGCACGAGCGGACAGTCGTCGTCCTCGTCGGCGACGCCGTCGCCGTCCTCGTCGCCCTCGCACGCATCGCCCGTTCCGTCGCCGTCCTCGTCTTCCTGGTCCGGGTTCGCCACCAGGCGGCAGTCGTCGTCCTCGTCGGGCACGCCGTCGTCGTCGTCGTCCTCGTCGCACAGGTCGCCCAGGACGTCCCCGTCGAGGTCGAGCTGCAGGCCGTCCGGGACCCAGGGGCAAACGTCACCCTCGTCGGGGACGCCGTCGCCGTCCTGGTCGTCCTCGCAGGCGTCGCCGACGCCGTCGTCGTTCGCGTCCGCCTGATCGGGGTCCGCCACGAGCGGGCAATCGTCGTCGCCGTCACCGACCCCGTCGCCGTCGTCGTCGGGGTCGCAGGCGTTTCCGAAACCGTCGAGGTCGACGTCGAGCTGCTGGAAGTTGGGGACCAGCCGGCAATTGTCTTCCTCGTCGGTCACGCCGTCGTCGTCGTCGTCGCCTTCGCAGGCGTCGCCCTGCCCGTCACCGTCCGCATCCTCCTGGCCCGGGTCCGCCGCGAACGGGCAGTCATCCTCGTCGTCCGCCCAGCCGTCGTCGTCGTCGTCGTCGTCGCAGGCATCGCCGGTCTGCCCGCCGTCGTCGTTCGCCTGGTCACCATTTGGCACCTCGGGGCAGTTGTCCTCGTCGTCGGGGACGCCGTCGCCGTCCTCGTCGCCCTCGCACGCGTCGCCGACTCCGTCGCCGTCCTGGTCCTCTTGACCCGGGTTCGCGTCGAACGGGCAGTCGTCCTCCTCGTCGGGGACGCCGTCGTCGTCGTCGTCGCCGTCGCAGGCATTGCCGTCCCCGTCGAGGTCGGCATCGGCCTGGTCCGGGTCCCGCGCGAACGGGCAGTCGTCGTCCTCGTCGGGCACGCCGTCGCCGTCGTCGTCGTCGTCGCAGGGGTCGCCGAGCCCGTCGCCGTCGAGGTCGGTGAGGATGGGGCTCGCCAGGCGCGGACAGCTATCCTCCTCGTCGATCCAGCCGTCGCCGTCGTCGTCCGGGTCGCACTCGTCGGCGTCGGTGTCGCCGTCGAGGTCGGCCATCGGGCTGTTCACGATCTCGAGCATGAGGGCCTTGATGTAGTGCGCGTTCACGAGCTCGCCCGTCGATCCGGTGAAGCCGAAGTACGACCAGACGACGTCGTCGGGCCCGACCCCGCCCAGCTCGGACCAGAGGTCGATCGTGGACGTGAAGAGCGGGTCCGCGGGCTTGTCCGGCCACTCGGACGCGTAGACATCGATCGCATCGGTCGCGCCGTCGTAGTCGACCCACATGTACTTCGGCTGGCCGAGGTTCAGGTCGAAGCCGGGATCGGCCCAGGCGAGGTGGTCCTCGACGTCGCCCCCCGACAGCAGGGCGACGTGATTGCCGTTCGGATCCCAGCCGTCCTGCTTCGTGTCCGCCTCGACCGCGATCGACGGCACATCGCCGCCGTTGGCGTACCCGAGGTTCGAATCGGCGTCGCCTAGGTACTGGTCCCTGTCCGTGTGGGACTGCACGACGAACGCGAGGCCCTCTGCTCCGTTCTCGTCGTCGCCCTCGGCGATCCAGAAGCGGAATCGGAGGTGGAAACCCGTTTCCGAGTCGACGGCGACCGGGCAGCGCTTGAAGGCGCTGCCTGCGCTATCATGCTCCACGGCGTCGAGCATGATGCTGTCCCCGGAATGCGACGCGTCTCCGTTCATCGTGAACATCGACACGTCGGTGATCTCGCCGAGGTTCAAGGCCGCGCGGCCCGCCCCGGGCAGGACCACGACGAGGCCGACGAGGGTGAGCCGGAAGACAGTACGCAGTCGTCGCATCGGCCGATCGTACGCCGCGATCGGCCGCCGGCGGTAGCGGGATTTCAGGTCTCGCCCTGGGCCACCAGCACCGTGTGGATGGCCCGCACCCACGGGAATCACACGACGTAGATCTCCACCAAGGCCTCGGCGCTGGCGGCCGAGCGCGGCTTCGGGACGGTCACTTCCGCTTGGTCGGAGTCAGCGGGATCGGAGGGGGCGGCGGAGCCGGCCGGGGCTTCGCGGCGCCCGCGGGAGTCGGTGGTGGGGCGGCCTTCTTGCCCTTCTTCCCCTTGCTCGGCGGGGGCGGAGGTGGCGGCGGCGCATCGTCGAGCATGTCGACCGCCTCCAGGACGTCCTCCACGTCGAGCTCGCCCGTGGTGTCAGCGGACGGCTTCGGCAGGGACACGGTCTCGATCACGAGCGGCTCGGCCCCGCTGTCGTCGTCCATGACCTCCGCACCGTCGTCGTCGGGTGGTGGGGCCTCCAGGTCCAGGCGGTCGGCCGGTCGGGCCAAGGAGGGCGGAAAGGCGATCGCCGACGAGAGGGAAGCGTGCAGCTCGACGGTCTCCATCGTCGGGGACCGCCGCTGGCCCGGTCGCTCCTCCGCTTCCTCGGGCTTCGCAGCGGGCGAGCTTCCTTCGGCTCCGTCCGCCTTCTCGGCCGCTTGGGCGTCGCGGTCCGGCTCGGCCCCCGGGGCCTTCCACGTCTCCGTCGGTCCGAAGGCGGGGCCTTGCTCCGGCCCCGAAGCGGCGCGCTCGCCCATGGCCGGCTCCGGCCGATCGTCGTCGTCATCGGGCATGAACGGCGAGCGCGCGGGCAGCGTGAGCTCGCGCTCCGCCTTCTCCTCCGACTCTGCGATCACGAGGGCGCTCTGGGAGATCTCGGACTCGCCATCGTCGCCGTCCGCGGCGGCGCCAAGCGCGGCGACGACGGTGCCGCCCTCGTCCAGGTCGGCGGGGCCCACGAGGGTCGTCGCGAGCACGTCCTTTGTCGTCTCGGGCGCGTCTGCCTCTCGCGGCTCGGACGCCTCCGAGGGCGGCTGGGGCAGCGGCCCGACAGACGAGCTCGAGATGTCGAACTTGGGGGCGAGCTCGGTTCCTCCGTCTAGCTCCAGCACCGACAGGTCGTCCTTGGCTGCGAGCGCGGCCTCGACGCGCGCTCGAGCTTCGATCGTGTCGGTCGCGTCGGGAGCGAGCTCCGCCGCGCGCGCCAGAGTGGTCTCGGCTTCCTTCCACCGCCGCAGCTTCTCGGCGAGGACGACCGCCGCGCGTGCCAGCGCCGCGCCCCGGGCATCGGGCGATGCATCCTGGCGCGCCGTGGCGAGCAGCCCAGCCACGTCGTCCCAGCGGGCTTGAGCCCGGTAGAGCCTCTCCAGCGCCTCGAAGGCCTCGGCGTCCGCGGGGTCGTCGCCGAGCAGCCGCTCGTAGGCCTCGACGGCCTCGTACAGATTGCCGAGACCTTTCTCCCAGACGCGAGCGACTTCGCGCAAGAGGCTGCGGCGGCGTGCGGAGTCGGACTCGTCGAGGCTGCCGAGCTCGCGCTCGAAGACCAGCAGCAGATCGTTGTAGGCCCCGGACGCCCGGAAGATCTCCTTGAGCTTCTCCTGCGGCTGGTCCTGACCCGGTCCGAGCTCCCAGAGGCGCCAGTAGTGCTCGGCCGCTTCCGCCGGGCGGTCCAGCTCCTCGGCGAGCAGCCTCGCGTGCCTGCGATGGATGATCCGCGCGGCCTCCGGATCGACCGCGTCCGCGAGGATGTGCGCGTAGTGGTCCGCCAGCGCCTCCCACACGCCCAGGTCGGACGCGATCGTCTCGATCGCCGTGTAGGTCGCCTCGTCGGTGGGTGTCGCCTCCATCGACTCCTTCAGCGCCTCGAACGCCCCCAGTCTGTCCTCGAGGTGATCGGCGTGGATGCGGGCGATCCGCTGCAGGAGCTTCGAGCGCATCCGCGGCTCCTCGGCGTGCTGCGCCGCGAGGTCGCGAACGATCGTGACCAGCTCCGACAGGTACCGCCCCTTCTCGGGCGAGGCCGCGTCGATCTGCCTCACGCGGCGCCCGACCTCGTCGGCGTGCACCTCGTCGAGCGGATCGAGGAGGAGCGCCTGTCGCAGCACCTCGAAAGCACGCTCCGGGTCCGCGATGTTCTCCTGGAATACTCGCGCCATCTTGAGGAGCCACCCGATCCGCTCGGTTGCATCCTCCGTGAGGCCGAGCAGCTTGTCGTACACGAGCACGAGGTCGGCGAACCGCTCGGTCGACCGGGCATGCTCCTCGATCGCCGCGAGCACCTCCTCGTCGTCCGGCGCGAGCTCGAGCGCCCGGAGCTGCAGGTCCATCGCGGCGTTCTTGTCGCCGTGCTCCGTGGCCTCGAGATCGGCGTGCCTGCGGAGCAGCCGCAGGCGATCCTTCGGCTCCTGGGTCCTGCGCCCCAGCGCGTCGTAGACCGAGGCGAGCCGCTCCCAGGCCTCGGCCTTGGGCGCGAGCCTGTCCACCTCGTCGAGATACGAGATGTCGGTCGGGTCGGTCGCGAAGGCCCTGAGCGTGGCCTCGAGCGCCCGGCGAGCGTCCTTCATGCCCACCTCGTAGACGATCGCGGCCTCGCGCCACCAGCGTGCCTGGCCGCCCGGAGATTGTGCCTTCTGCGCCGCCTCGGCCAGCACCGCGGCCAGCTCCGGCTGCCGCCCGAGGCGCGCCGCCGCCTGACGGACGTTCTCGATGGCCTCGTCGATCTCGGGCGAGGTCTGGAAGGCCTCGCGAGCGAGGTCCCAGGCGCGCGCCTCGTCGCCCAGCTTCTTCTCGCAGATCTCCGACATCCGAGCGAGGAGCTTGACCCGCGCGAGCTCCTCCATCGGCCCGTCCGCGACGTCCCTCAAGACCAGGACGAGCTTGTCCCAGCGCTCGGCGACCTGGTATAGCCTCTCGAGCGCCGCGATCGCTCCATCGTGATCCGGATCGAGCTCGCGCACGCGCTCGTGGGCGCTCATCGCGCGCTCCGGATCGCGCAGCTCGTCCTCGTAGATCTGGGCGAGCTTGACCAGGAGGTCGAGCGCCTCGTCCGGGTCCGGAAGGAGCAGCACCTCGCGCTCCATGGCCTCGGCCGCCTTCGCGTGGTTCGCCCGCTGCTCGTGGATTCCCCGCAGCATCCTGACGGCGTCGAGGCACGCGGGATCGGTCTCGGCCAGGATCTTCTCGAGCACCAGGGCCGCGTCGTCCTCCCGAGCCAGCTCCGAGGCGAGCACCTGCGCCCGTCGCAGCTGGATCGCCCGCTTGCGCGGCATGTCTGGCGCCAGCGGCGCGAGACGCTCGAGGTAGCCGACGAGGTCGAGCCAGCGCTCGGCAGCCAGGGCATGGCGAGCCAGCGAGTCGAGCGCCTCGGGGTCCTCGCCGACCTCGAGGACGCGCTCCCACGCGGCGATCGCCGCGTCCGGCTCGCCGAGCCGATCGGTCAGGAGCCGGCCGAGGCGCCGGTTGATCTCGACGGCGGCGGTCGAGTCCTTCTCGAGGTCGCGCAGGCGGTTCAGGACCTTCGCGAGCTCGCGCCAGCGACCTTGCTTGCCGAGCATTCGTTCGAGACCGACGATCGCGGTCCTGTCGCTGGGCCTCAGCTCGAGCGCTTGAGAGAGGAACTCGACCGCTCGCTTGTCGTCGCCGACCTTGTCCTCGGCGACGGCCGCCATCTTGACGAAGAGGTCCGCGCGGCCAGCCGAGGCGACCGTCACCTCGGTCTGGTAGGCGAGCGTCTCGATGAGCCGCTCCCACCGCCCGATCCGCTGGTCGATCGCCTCCATCCTCGCGAGGATCTGAGCGTCGTCGGGCAGATCGTCCAGCGCCTGAAGGCAAGTCTGGAACGCGGCCTCGTGGTCGCCCAGACGCTCGTCGAGCACCCAGGCGAGCCGCTTGCGCAGCTCGACGCGGATCGCGGTCTCCGAAGCCTCGTCGATCCTGCGGCGGAGCAGCGTAGCGAGCTCCGCGAACCGGCCCGCCGCCTCGTAGGCGTCGTCGAGCGCGAGGACCGCAGGCTGGTCGTTCGGTGCGAGCTCCAGGATGCGGTGGAGCGCGGCGCAGGCGGCGCTGGCGTCGCGGCGCCTGGACGCGTGGACCTCGGCGAGGCGCCGATACACCGCGATCTTCGCCCCGAGATCCACCGTCGCCAGCGCCTCCTTCTCCAGGACCTTGACGAGATCGTCCCACTTGCCGGCCGCGGCCAGGAGCCGCTGCAGCGACGCTCGCGCCTCGCCATCCGAGGGATCGAGCGCAGCGACGTTGCGCCAGGCCATCGCGGCGCTCTCGGGATCGGCGAGCTGGTCCTCGCAGATCGCGGCGACGGTCCTCAGGCGCAGGACCCGGGAGCCGAGCGAGGCCCCCGGCACCCTGACGGCGGCCACGAGCAGGTCCCTGAGAGCCACCCAGTCGTCGCGGTCGCGGTAGTGGTCCTCCAGGAACGAGAACGCCTCGGGGTCGCCGGGATCGACCTGGAGGATCTGGGCCATCCGCTGGGCGGCCAGGTCGGTCTCGCCGAGCGAGATGTGCACCTGGGCGAGCTCGCGAAGCCGCGGCACCCGCTCGGCCCCGCCGAGCGTCTCCACCGACGCGGCCAGCGACTTGGCCAGGTCCTGGGGCCTGCCCGACCTCCGGTACAGGTCCGCGAGGATCCCTGGCGCCTCCGAATCCCCCTGCGCCCGCAGCGCCTCGAAGCACCTGATTGCCTCCTCGATCGGGCCCTCTTCCACCGCGATCCGGCCGAGCCACCTGCGAACCTCCGCACCGTGGGGCGAGTCGGGCGCGGCCTCGAGGAACGTGCGGTAGCGCTGCCGGAGCACATCCGTCTGCCCGGACAGCCCGAGCTGCTCGGTCAGCATCCCGAGGGCGCCCTCGTGGTCCGGCGCCGCGTCGAGCGCGGCCTCCGCGTAGCCGACCGCCTCGGTGGCGTCCACCATCTGCGCGATCTGATAGAGCAGGTCCGCGGCGCGGCGCTTGTCCTGATCGCTGCCGTCGGCCTCGGCGCGCCTGAGAAGCGTCACGGCGAGCTCCTGCATCACCGCGACGTCGCTCGGCGCGATCGCCGAGGCGCGCTTGAGCGCCACGACGGCGCCCTCGATGTCGCCGAGCCGCTCGGTCCGCATGTGGGCGAGCTCGCGGTACAGGGCGACCTTGCGACCGGGATCCGGCTCGGCGTTCGCCTCCAGGTCGTACAGCACAGCAGCGGCCTTGAAGTTCCCCGCGTTGCGATAGATCTCGCGTGCGGCGTAGTAGGCCGCGACACAGGAAGGGTCGGTCTCGAACGCCTTGCGGTAGTGGAAGATCGCCCTGTCCGCCCGCTGGAAGTGCGTCTCCCAGATCTCTCCGAGCTGGTGGTGGATCGCGGCGATGTGTCGCGCCGTCGCGCCCGACGTCGAGTCCCGACCGCTCAGCGCCTGGACCCGGCGCTCGAGGGTGTTCACGAGCGACCGGTAGTCGCCCGCCTCGCGGTAGAGCTGCTCGAGCCGCATCCCCGCGCTGCGGTGCAGGGGATCGGCCTCGAGCGCCCGCACCAGCGCGCCGCCGCCGCGCTTGACGTCCCCCAGCCTGTCGAGCCAGGCCTCCGAGGCCCTGTAAAAGAGGTCGGCGGCCGAAGCGGGATCGTGCGCGAAGATGCGCTCGGCCCGCTGCTCGAGGAGCGCCGCGAGGTTCAGGTGATCGTTCGCGCCCTCGTAGATGTTCCTGAGGGCGAGGAATGCAGCCCCATCATCCGGATCCTTCTGGAGCCGGCGTAAGAACTGTTCCGCTTCGCGGCTCGACATCGCGAGGTGCGCGAAGATATCACAGAATTCCGTCCCGGTCCGAGCGGGGACGGGGTTAACTAGTTCACGAACGAAGGGCAGGACGGGTTCGACGAGCTCTCGAGTGTCGTTCGTGAACTTGTTAACTCCGTCCCCCGGTTTTTCGAGTGTCGTTCGTGAACTTGTTAACTCCGTCCCCCGGTCTTACTTCGGGCTCCATGACCGCGTACCGACTGGTTGGGATCTCGTTGGCCCTCGCGGCCGCGTCCTGCGGCGACGGAAAGCCCGACCGGCCGTGCGCGGCCCAGCCGCTGCCCGTCGAAGTCGAGACTCGGGGTGACACCAGCGCTTCGGGGTCGTCGAGGGACGCATTCTGCGGGCCGAGTCTGTCTCAGGCAGACGTCATGTACCGCGTCGACCACGGGGCCGGGCTCCTGTCCGTCACGGTCGCTCCGTCGGGGTGGGACCCGGTGCTCGAGCTCAGGGAGGACTGCTCACTGCCCATCGCGGGTCTCTGCGTCGACGGCGGCTACGCGGGAGAAGAGGAGTCGGTGAGCGCCTGCGTGGAAGAAGGAGGCACGCTGGTGCTGGTGGACGGCTACGGCGACGCGAACGATCCCGACAACGGCCCCGCCTCCGGCTCGTTCACGATCCGCGCGTCTCTCGAGCCCTGCGCCGAGGGCACCGCCTGCAGGTCCGGGGTGGGCTGCGCAGGCGATCTTCAACCGGGCGATACCTGCGAGGCTGCCGTGCCGCTGCCGCTCGACGCGGCGGTCGTCGGAGACACGACGCGAATGGCCGACGACATCTCGGGCTTCGGCTGCGGCGAGCCGACCGCCACTCCGGACGGGGTATTCGCGATCGAGGCGCCGGCGACCGGAACGCTCTTCTTCGAGGTCCGGGGCACCAGCGCCGACGCGCCGTCGAGCTTCCTCGCCGCTCTGCGCCCGAGTTGCGCCGCCGGCCAGGGCGAGATCGCCTGCGGCCCGGTCGGCATGGGCCAGGCCTGCGTGCCGGCCGGCGCCTACACGCTGGTCGTCGAAGGCGACGGGCCGTTCGCTGCGAAAGCGAGCTTCACCGAGTGCGCCAGGGGCGAGTCCTGCCGTCACGGCTCGTGCCTCCCGCCGCTCACCCCCGAGGCGGAGCCGAACGACGACCCCAAGAACGCCCAGCGCGTCTCCGGCGGAGCTTTCGTCGAGGCGCGGCTGGACCCGGGCACCGACGTCGATTTCTTCCGCGTCCACCTCGCGGCGGGACAGACGCTGAGCTTCTCCGCGGAGCGCGGCTGCGAGACGGACACGGTCATCGCCCTGTACGCCGAGCCGCTGCCCGAGCCGCCGGCCGCCACCCCGAACTGTGTCGACGCCGACCGCGACCAGCTCCTGTGCGCCGACGACTCGGACCGAGTGCCTTGCGCGGCCGGTTCGTTCGTGGCGAGTGCCGGGGGCGACTACTTGCTGCGTGTGGTCCACTGGGCGTACGCGGCGGGCGAGGAGGCCGAGGCCGGTGGGTACGTGCTCGAGGTCCAGATCGACTAGTGCCGCACGGCAGAGGTCCGGCCAGAGGTTGGGGCCGGTGGTTCCCAGCAGGCGGCCGCTCCTCCGGACGAACAGGCAACAGGCAACAGGCAATGGCAACGGGGAACCGCCGGATCAGATCGCGAAGTGCGGTCTTCGGCGCATGAAGCCGTCGAGCTGGAAGTGTTCCGAACGTCCGCCGCGGCCGCCCGACGAGGGCCGCTTCGCACTGGCGGTTGCGCTCGACCTCGTTCAACTCGAGCTCGCCGCCGCTTCCCGGTTGCCGGCCGCCTGTTGCCTGTTGCCCGTTATCCGCCGTCGTGTCCCGCATTTCCCTCGACCCAATCCCTGGCCGGGCCTGCGCCGACCAGCATTGCCGCCGGCGCGGCGCCGAGCTTGCGCCGCACGGTGGGGTCTCGAAGCTAGACAAGCCACTCCAACTCGTGGACTTCCCGCGGTTCCTCTTGTAATTTCGCCGCACGCGACGTGGCACCGGCCTTGCCAGTGCCCGCCCCACGCACGACCGGAGGAACATTCCACGATGAAGAACTGCCCCGACCGAATTCTCGCCTCTCTCCTGGTTCTCGCTCTCGGCGCCCTGGGCGCCGGCTGCGCCAGCGAGCGCGGCGACGACGACGCTGACGGAGACGCGGACGCGGACGCGGACGCGGACGCGGACGCCGACGCCGACGGCGACGGCGACGGCGACGGCGACGGCGACGGCGACGGCGACGGCGACGGCGACGGTGACGGCGACGGCGACGGCGACAGCGACACCGGCGCCGAGTCCTGCGTCGACCCGCTTCCCGTCCTCGAGCACGACACACCCACCGAGGGCGATACCACCGACGCGCCGGCCGACATCGATCCGAGCTGCGGGTACAGCGAGGG